>CAIQNH010000056.1 GCA_903873135.1 uncultured Actinomycetes bacterium | reverse complement strand
ATGGTCAACTACTCGGGGGGTCAGGGTACGACGAACACGGGAGCGGTGCGGTTGTCGTCGGTGGTCGGCTCGGCGGACCTGACGGTGGGTGCGTTCACGTCGCCGACGCACGTGATCGTGGACGTGCAGGGGTACTTCGTGTCCGAGTCCTACACACCCTCGGCGCCCCAGATCACCTCGTTCAGCGCACTGGGGTCTCCAGCCGCCGCACCCGCCGTGGTGGCCTTCGCGTGGACGGTCACCGACCCCGACGGGGACACGCTCACCTGTTCCATCGACGGCGACGGGGACGGCACGGACGACGTCACGGTGGCCGGTTGCCAGATCGGTGGCAGCCGGAACCTGTCCCTGCCCACCCCGGGGACGTCCACCGCCAGGCTCACGGTCTCCGACGGCAGCTCCTCCACGCAGGGCACCACCACGGTGCTGGTGACGGCTGATCCGGTCGAGTCGTACGACATCGTGCTGCGGTTCCAGGGGTCACCGACCGCCGAGCAGCAGGCGTTCTTCAACGCTGCGGCCACTCGCTGGGAGTCGGTCGTCGTCCGGGGTGTGCCCGCCACGTTCGTCGACGTCGCACAGGACGACTGCGGGGACGGTACGAACGCGGCGATCAGCCAGGTCGTCGACGACCTGGTCATCGACGTGGTCCTGACCCCCATCGACGGTCCGAGCGGTGTCCTGGGGCAGGCCGGTGCCTGCTCGCTCGCGTTCAGCGACCGACTGCCGCGCTTCGGTGTGATGAAGTTCGACACCGCCGACGTCGCCAACCTGATCTCGCAGGGTCGATTCGACGAGACCGTGACCCACGAGATGGCGCACGTGCTCGGCTACGGGGGCCTGTGGGGGCCGGCGTTCAAGGCGCTGCTGGTCGACGACGCGAGCGACCCGCGGTTCTCGGGGGCACGTTCCATCGCCGAGTGGAGCCAGCTCGGCCGCACGGGCACGGTGCCGGTCGAGGCCGGTGGGGGACCCGGCACTGCCCGGTCCCACTGGCGGGAGACCACCTTCGACACCGAACTGATGACCGGATTCCTGGACCCGGGGTCCAACCCGCTGAGTCGACTCAGCATCGCGTCGCTCGCCGACCTGGGCTACCAGGTGGACCTCGCTCAGGCCGACGCCTACTCGCTGCCCGGCGCGTTCCTCCGGCTGCAGGCACTGCTCCAGGATCCCCACGACCACCTCCACACCGACCCGGTGGTGCCGGTCGTGTCCGCGCGGCCGGCCTGAGCGGCCCCGCTCGCCCCGTCGCACCGGGATGTCACTCGGCGTCGGTAGCCTCGGCGGCGTGAGGAAGCTGTGGTGGAATCCCGGGGCGCCGTCGCGCCCCACCGGTCGGCGTCGTCGGCTCCTGGGACTCGGTGTGCTGGGGATCCTCGGCCTGCTGTCGGCGTGCGGACCGGACCTCGGTCCCATCTGGCCCATGTCGGTGGCTCCACCGGTGAACCTCCCCGAGACCTCGGACCCGGCAGTGGTCCGGGTGGGCTCGGAGTACTTCGTCTACGGATCCAACAACCACCTGCGGGCCCCGGTGACCCGGACGTCGGATCTGGGTCGGACCTACTCGCTGTGGGCCAAGAACACGATCACCACCGAGGCCATGCCGACCAAGCCGGCGTGGGCGGCCCGCGCCGTGCAGCTCTGGGCGCCGACGGTGGCTCCGTTCGGTGGCCGGTGGGTCATGTTCTTCGGCGCCGACCGGATCGCACCGCCGCAGCCGTGGAACGCCCAGTGCATCGGCCGTGCGTGGGCGAACGCACCCACGGGCCCGTTCGTCCCGGAGCCGTCGCCCGTCACCTGCGGGATCGGTGGCGTCGGCGGCGCGCTCGACCCGGAGGTGTACCGGGAGTCCAACGGCCGCACGTACCTCCTCGCGGCCTTCGGTGACACCGAGGACCCGATCCGTGGTGTCGAGCTCGACGGCAACGCCAACCCGATCGGACCCTGGGTCGTCCTGCTCGGCCGCCGGCACCCGTGGGAGTACCACTTCATCGAGAACCCCTCGATGATGTTCGATCCGCTGCGGGGCAACTGGCTGCTCGCGTACTCGGCCGGCAAGTGGTTCGAGGCCGGGTACTCCACGGGCATCGCCCGGTGCTCGACACCCCTCGGGCCGTGCACCTCGTTCCCCAACGGGCCGTGGATCTCGAGTCGGTTCGGCCGGAGCGGCACCGGAGGGCTCACGTTCTTCTCCGACCAGTGGGGCAACCCGTGGGCCGTGTTCTCCTCGTTCCAGTACGGGTGGGAGACCACCTCCGGTGGCCGCTCGGCGTCGGTCGTCCCGATCACGCTCTCGCCGGCGGTCTCGGCGGGCCCGGTCGTCAAGTGAGCGTGCCGTCGGCGTCACGGCGCGTCGGTGGGCACTACGGTGCCCGCCGTGATCCTGTCTGACCGGTCGATCCGGGCCGAGATCGAGTCGGGCCGCATCGGCGTCGACCCCTACGACCCGTCGATGGTCCAGCCGAGCTCCATCGACGTCCGACTGGACCACCGCTTCCTGGTGTTCCGCAGTCACACCCGGCCGGTGATCGACGTCCGGGAGGATCTCACCGACCTGACCGAGCAGGTGACCGCCACCGAGACCGAGCCGTTCATCCTGCACCCCGGTGAGTTCGTGCTCGGCGCCACCTCCGAGGTGGTGTCACTGCCCGACGACATCGTCGGCCGGGTGGAGGGCAAGTCGTCGCTCGGTCGGCTCGGGCTGCTGATCCACACCACCGCCGGCTTCGTCGACGCAGGGTTCCACGGACAGCTGACGCTCGAGTTCTCCAACGTGGCGACGCTGCCCATCACGCTGTACCCGGGCATGAAGATCGGGCAGATCAGCTTCCTGCGGATGGACGCCCCGGCGGAGCACCCGTACGGGACGTCGTCGCTCGGATCCAAGTACGCCGGTCAGCTCGGGCCCACGCCGAGTCAGTACTGGAAGAACTTCCGGACCTGATCACCGTCCCCGCCGGTACCCGGTGCACTGAGCCCCGCCGCCGGTGGCTGGTTGCACCGAGGTGACCCGGGGAGGGGTTCCTCAGCGGTCGACGGACTCGGCCGCCTCGACCGCCTCGGCGATCGGGGGCACCGACACGGGCTCGGCCCGCTCGATCGCGTCGAGGATGTGCATGGCCAGGTCGCCGACCTTGACCTCGTCCTCCTCGACGCCCTGGGACTTCACGCCGTCGTCGATCATCACGTAGCAGAACGGGCAGGCGGTCGCGATCCGCGAGGCGCCGGTGGCGAGCAGTTCCTGGGAGCGCTCCACGTTCACCTGCTTGCCGATGTGCTCCTCCATCCACATGCGGGCACCGCCGGCCCCGCAGCACATGCCCTTGGTGCCGTTGCGGCCGGCCTCGACGATCTCGACCCCGCCGAGCTGGCCGATCACGTTCCGCGGCGCCATGTAGATGTCGTTGTGGCGGCCCAGGTAGCAGGAGTCGTGGTACACGACCCGCTCGTCGAGCTTGGCGCCGGTCAGGTCCAACCGCCCCGTGGTGATCAGGTCCTCGAGGAACCGGCTGTGGTGGACCACCTCGTAGTGGCCGCCGAGCTGCGGGTACTCGTTGGCGAGCGTGTTGAAGCAGTGGGGGCACTGGGTGACGATCTTGCGCACGCCCATGCCGTCGAGAGTCTCGATGTTCTGCATGGCGAGCATCTGGAAGATGTACTCGTTGCCCGACCGTCGGGCCGGGTCGCCGGTGCAGTTCTCGGCCGGTCCCAGGATGGCGAAGCTGACCTCGGCACGCTGCATGAGCTTGGCCATGGCCTGGGTCACCTTGCGGTTCTTGTCGTCGAACGACCCTGCGCAACCGACCCAGTAGAGGTACTCGGCGGTGAACGGGTCGCCACCGTCGATCACGTCGATGCCCTCGAGGTCCTTGGCCCAGTCGGCCCGCTCGGACTGGCTCATGCCCCACGGGTTGCCGGAGTTCTCCATGGCCCGGTAGGCGTTGCCCAGCTCGGTCGGGAAGTCCGACTCCATGAGGGTCAGGTAGCGCCGCATGTCGAGGATCTTGTCGAGGATCTCGATGTTGACCGGGCAGTTCTCGTCGCAGGCCTTGCAGGAGGTGCAGGACCACACCTCGTCGGCGGTGATGCGCTCGAACACCGAGTTGGCCGACACGGCGATCTCGCCGTCGACGCCGATCGGGGGCGAGACCTTCGGGTCGCCCGTCGCTGCCATGACCTCGCCCGTCTTGAGCACGATCTCGCGCGGGTCGAGCGGCTTGCCGGTGGCGTGCGCCGGACACACCGAGGTGCACCGTCCGCACATGGTGCAGGCGTCGGTGTCGAGCAGCTGCTTCCAGGTGAAGTCCTCGACCTGCACGGCTCCGAAGCTCTCGAGCTCGGTCTCCATGAGGTTCGGCATGGCCCGCATGGCGCCCTTGGGCCGCTCGCGGTCCGAGAGGTACATGTTGAGCGGCGAGGTGAAGATGTGCCGCAGCATGGTCACGGGCAGGATGACCAGGAAGGCCACGAACGTGATCACGTGCAGGGTCCACATGGCCACGTGCCACCCGCCCAGGCCGGACATCCCGTCGACCAGGCCCGACAGCGGGTAGCCGATGAACGACCAGGCCTCGAACGACGGCCGGCCCTCCTCGGCGATCCGGAACATCTCGGCGAGGTAGCCGGTGACCCCGATGGCGAACAGGATGCCGAGGATCACCGCGTGCTCGGGCTTGGACTTGATCCGGATGCGGTACGGCTTCTGGATGTAGCGACGAACGATCGCCCAGACCACGCCGCCCAGGAACACCGCCCCGCCCAGGTCGCCCACGAACGCGAACGCCTGGTAGGTCCGCCCGTTGAGGAACTTGGCGGCCTCGGGCAGCTGGTGGTTGATCTCGAGGATGGTCGTGACGGCCAGCAGGACGAGGAAGCCGAAGTAGATCATCGAGTGCATGATCCCTGCGGCCGGATCACGCATGAGGGTCTGCATGTAGAGGCCCGAGCGGAGTCGTTCGAGCCGGCGCTTGGCGTTCTGCGGCGTGATCGTCCGCTTGTCCGGGGCGCCCCGCTCCCAGTTCTTGATCCGCTGGGAGAACAGCACCGCCCCGACGATGAACATGATCGGGATGACCAGGTAGAAGAGGACCTTGAGCGCGGTGGGGATGCCACCGAACACCTCGCGCTGGATCGGCGACTCGTCGTGGAACTGCAGCACCGAGGCTGCGATCCCCGACACCACGGTGATGAGCGCGATGCCCACGCCGAGGAGGATGGCGATCTGCTGGGGCCGGAGGCGCTTCGGGCCGGGGACCGAGGTGTCCTCTGTGACGTCCGGGGTATCAGTGGCAGTCATAGCGGAGGAGAATCTACTCCTCGGTTCGGCGGGGGAGGGAGTTGGCGGCCCACACCCACCGGTCTGCGGCAGGATGGGGGAGTCGTCGGTCGTCGGCCGGCGGCGGTCAGGGCCCAGGTGGGCAGGTCCACCGGCCGAGCCAGGAGTCGACATGCGGGTCGTCGCCATCGCAGGCGCCAAGGGAGGGGTGGGCAAGTCCGCGGCGGCGGTCAACCTGGCGTACCTCTCGGCGGCGTCGGGCGCCCGCACCCTGCTGTGGGACCTCGACCCCCAGGGGGCGGCGACGCACTGCTACCGCATGCGGTCCAAGGTCAAGGGTGGGGCCAGTCGTCTGCTCGGCGGCAAGCGTGACCTGCAGGGGTTCGCGCGCTCCACCGACTACGAACGGCTCGACGTGCTCCCCGCTGACGGGAGCTTCCGGGTGGTCGACACGGTGCTCGGCACCCGCCGCTGGCCGGACCGGGTGATCCGCAAGCTGGTGCGACCGCTCGACCGGTCCTACGACGTGGTCGTCCTCGACTGTGCCCCCGGACTGGGTGTGGTCACCGAGGCCGTGGTCGCGGCCTCCGACATCGTCCTCGCCCCGATCGTGCCGGCGCCGCTCGCCGTCCGGAGCCTCGACCAGATCGCGGCGTTCGTCGACGAGCAGCGGCCCGGCCTGCCGCTCGTGGCGTTCCTGTCGATGGTCGACGAGCGCAAGGTGCTCCACCGTCAGATGCTCGACCAGGTGCGGGCCGACCGCCGCTTCGCCCTCACCGCGGTCCCGGTCTCGTCCGCCGTCGAGCGGATGGGGCTCGAGCAGGTGCCGGCGGTGCTGGCCTCGCCGCGCAACCTGGCGGCGGCTGCGTACCGGCACCTGTGGTCCGAGGTCGCCGAGCGACTCGGGATCGAGGTCGAGCTGCCCGTGCCCCCGAGTGTCACGCCGGCCACCGTCGTCTCGGGGTCCGAGCCGGTGTCGTCCGAGCCGGTGTCGTCCGAGCCGGTGTCGTCCGAGCCGGTGTCGTCCGAGCCGAGCCCGGCGGCACCACTGTCCGACTCGCCGTCCGACTCGCCTGCCGACGTGCCGGCTGACCCGTTCGCCGGGTGGTTCGCCGATCCTCAGCCCCCCGAGGCCTGACGGGCGACCGCCTCGGCGCGGGCCCGGACCTCGTCGGCGTCGGCCAGGTAGCGCTCCTCGACCGGTCGGTCGTCGACGGGCGCGGCGTGGTCGTCGAGCTCGTAGACGAGCGGGACGCCCGTCGGGATGTTGAGCTGCGGGATCTCCTCGTCGGAGATGCCCTGGAGGTGCTTGACGAGCGCCCGCAGGGAGTTGCCGTGGGCCACCACGAGCACGTCGTGGCCTGCGGAGAGGTCCGGGACGATCGCGTCGTACCAGTAGGGGAGCATCCGGACGACCACGTCGGCCAGGCACTCGGTGGTCGGGACGAGCTCCGGCGGCAGGTGCTCGTAGCGCGGGTCGTCGTTGGGGTTGAACGGGTTGTCGGGGCTGATCGGTGGCGGAGGGGTGTCGTAGGAGCGCCGCCAGACCAGCACCTGGTCCTCGCCGAACTCGGCGGTGGTCTGGCGCTTGTCCTTGCCGGTCAGGTCGCCGTAGTGCCGCTCGTTGAGCCGCCAGCTCCGCCGCACGGGGAGCCAGCTCCGGCCCATCACACCGAGCGCCTCGACGGCGGTGCGGATGGCCCGCACCTGGAGCGAGGTGTGGAGCACGTCGGGTTCGACGCCGTGCTCGGCGAGCCAGGCGCCGGCCTGCCGGGCCTCGGCGACCCCTCGGTCCGTGAGGTCGCAGTCGTACCAGCCCGTGAAGAGGTTGCGCTGGTTCCACTCGCTCTCACCGTGTCGCAGCAGGACGAGTCGGGGCATGGGTCCTCCGGGAGGCGTTCGGGTCGGGTGTTCCTCGGCCCCGTGGTGGGACCACGACCCTGATCGTGCCCGAGCCCGCCGGTGCGCGCCAACGGGGAGCGGTGGAGCGTCGGCGCGGCGCACCGGGTCCGTGCCCGGTACCCGTGCCACACTCTCGACGATGCCCACGGGACCGACCCCCACGGCCGATCCGTCCGGTCGGAGCGCCGCGCCCCGCACGAGCGTGGTGATCCCGTGCTTCGACTCGTTGCGCTGGTTGCCCGAGACCCTCCGGTCGGTCCTCGACCAGACCGACGGCGACCTCGAGGTCGTGGTCGTCGACGACGGCGGGACCGACGACCTGGCCGGTTTCGTGCGTTCGGTCGGCGACGACCGGGTCCGGTTGGTCCGGCAGGACAACGCCGGCGTGTCGGCGGCCCGCAACCGTGGTCTCGACGAGGCCCGGGGCTCGCTGGTGCTCTTCCTGGACGCCGACGACCTGCTCGAACCCCGGGCGGTCGAGCTGCTCGTGGCCCGCTTCGACCGTGAGCCGGAGGTGGGGCTGGTCTACGGGTGGGCCGCGGTCGTCGACGAAACCGGTGCCGAGGTCAGCCGGCGGCGGACCTCGGACTGGGAGGGCGACATCTGGGACCGGTTGGTGACGCGCAACGTGGTGTCCCTGGGCGCGGCACTGGCGCCGGCCCGGCTGCTGCGCGAGCTCGGTGGGTTCACCGTGAACCGGGACCGGTTCCGGGTCGACGTGGAGGACTGGGAGCTGTGGCTGCGGATCGCCGACCGCCACCGGGTCGGTCTGGTGCCGGAGGTGACGCTGCGGGTTCGTCGGCACGAGTCCAACTCCACCGGCGGCGGAGCCGTGGCTGCGCTCGACGTCGCCTACCGGCACCTGGTCGAGACCGTGTTCGCCGACCAGCCACCCGAGCGTGCGGTCCGACGGTCGGAGATGGTGGCCAGGGCCGAGCTGGCGCTGGCGTGGCACAGCCTGCAGGACGACTTCGACGCCGAGGTCGGACTGGCCTACCGGCGTTCCGCCGGCCGTCACCACCCGCCGGTCCGGAGGACCGCCGAGTACTGGCGGCTCGGCGTCGTGGCCGGGCTGCTGCGGGTGGTCGGCCGCCAGGGACTCCTGGCGTCGCGCCGGGTGGCCCAGACGGGCCGCCGACTGGTCCGTCGCCGCTGACGCCGACCCCTCTCCGCTGAGTGGTGGCTCAGCCGGGAAGGGTCGAGCCCAAACCTGAGTGTGTGGGACTCAGATTCGTTGCTATGATACCCCCCAGTCACCTTGACAGGAGTTCCTCGGCCCCCCATCCTGCCCGAGGACACTCCCCCGACGACGGACAGAGAGAAGGAACAACACATGGCCAAGGCAGTCGGCATCGACCTCGGCACCACGAACTCGGTGGTCTCCACCCTGGAGGCGGGCGACCCCGTGGTGATCCCCAACTCGGAGGGCTCCCGGACCACACCGTCGGTCGTGGCGTTCGCCAAGGACGGCGAGGTCCTCGTCGGTGAGGTCGCCAAGCGTCAGGCGGTCACCAACGCCGATCGCACCATCCGGTCGGTCAAGCGCCACATGGGCACCAACTGGTCCATCGGGATCGACGGCAAGGACTACACGGCCCAGGAGATCTCGGCCCGCATCCTCATGAAGCTCAAGCGCGACGCCGAGTCGTACCTCGGCGACACCGTCACCGAGGCCGTCATCACGGTCCCGGCGTACTTCGACGACGCCCAGCGGACCGCCACCCAGGAAGCCGGCCGGATCGCCGGGCTCGAGGTGCTGCGGATCATCAACGAGCCGACCGCTGCCGCGCTGGCGTACGGGCTCGACAAGGACGCGCAGGACCAGACGGTGCTCGTGTTCGACCTCGGCGGCGGCACGTTCGACGTGTCGGTGCTCGAGATCGGCGACGGCGTGTTCGAGGTCAAGTCCACCTCGGGCGACACGAGCCTCGGCGGCGACGACTGGGACGAGCGGATCATCACCTGGCTCGTCGACTCCTTCAAGGGCGACCACGGCGTCGACCTGAGCAAGGACAACATGGCCATGCAGCGCCTCAAGGAGGCGGCGGAGAAGGCCAAGATCGAGCTCTCGCAGGTCCCGACGACGCAGATCAACCTGCCGTTCATCACGGCGACCGACGCCGGTCCGCTGCACCTCGACTACTCGCTCACCCGGGCCAAGTTCCAGGAGCTGACCGAGGACCTGATCGAGCGGTGCAAGATCCCGTTCGAGCAGGCCATCAAGGACGCCGGACTGACCAAGGACGAGGTCGACCAGGTGATCATGGTGGGCGGCTCCACCCGCATGCCCGCGGTGCAGGAGCTGGTCGAGGGCCTCACGGGCCGTGAGCCCCACAAGGGCGTGAACCCGGACGAGGTGGTGGCCATGGGCGCCGCCATCCAGGCCGGTGTGCTCAAGGGTGACGTCAAGGACGTGCTCCTGCTCGACGTCACGCCGCTGTCGCTCGGCATCGAGACCAAGGGCGGCGTCATGACCCGGCTCATCGAGCGCAACACGACCATCCCCACCCGCAAGTCGGAGACGTTCACCACCGCCGACGACAACCAGCCGTCGGTGGAGATCCACGTGCTCCAGGGCGAGCGGGAGATGGCCGACTTCAACAAGACGCTCGGCAAGTTCCAGCTGGTCGACCTGCCGCCGGCGCCCCGTGGCGTCCCGCAGATCGAGGTGACCTTCGACATCGACGCCAACGGCATCGTGAACGTCTCCGCCAAGGACCGGGCCACCGGTCGGGAGCAGTCGATCACGATCACCGGGCAGTCCTCGCTGTCCAAGGACCAGATCGACCAGATGGTGCGCGACGCCGAGTCGCACGCCGAGGAGGACCGTCGCCGCCGTGACGAGGCCGACGCCCGCAACCGGGCCGACAGCCTCGTGTACCAGGTGGAGAAGCAGCTCGCCGACTTCGGCGACAAGGTCTCGCCGGAGCAGCGGGCCGAGGTCGAGACCGCCCTGGGCGAGCTCCGGTCCGCGCTCGGCGGTTCCGACACCGAGCGGATCAACGCCGCCACCGAGGCCGTGGTCACCGCCAGTCAGCAGCTCTCGCAGGTCGCCTACGAGCAGGCGGCGACCGCCGACGCCGCCGACGCCGGCGGCGCCGGGGTGAACGAGACGCCGAACGACGACGAGGTCGTCGAGGCCGAGATCGTCGACGAGGACGGGACGGACCGGTGACCGACCAGCCCGACGGGTCCACCCCGGGTGGCGGACCCCGTGAACCGTTCGACCTGACGGCGGACGGCGAGATCGACCTGGAGGCCGAGGCCCGTCGGCTCGTGGCCGACCTCGGTGCCGTCGAGGGCGTCGTGGACGACCTCGACCTGAGCGCCGAGGAGGCCGTCGCCGAGGCGGTCGAGATCGCACAGAAGGTCGAGGCCGAGCGCGACGAACTGCGCGACCTGCTGCAGCGCGTCCAGGCCGACTTCGCCAACTACAAGCGCCGGGTGGACGCCCAGCGCGAGGAGCAGCGGAGCGCGGCTGCGGCCGACCTGGTGCGCGAGCTCCTGCCGGTGCTCGACGCCGGCGAGGCCGCCGTGGCCCAGGGACTCGAGGAGGTCGGACCGCTGCACGCGCAGCTGCTCGGGACGCTCGAGAAGCTGGGCCTGGAGCGGGTCGCCGACGGTGACGTGCCGTTCGACCCGAACGTCCACGAGGCGGTGGTCCACGAGCAGTCCGAGGGCGGCGGCGAGCCGGTCGTGGCCGAGGTGCTCCGGTCGGGCTACCTCTGGAACACCCGCGTGCTGCGGCCCGCCATGGTGCGCGTGGTGGGCTGAGTCGTGGACGCTCCACCACGGGAGTGGTTCGAGGCCGACTACTACCGGGTCCTCGGTGTGGCCGAGACCGCCTCGCAGAAGGAGATCACCAAGGCGTACCGGGCGCTCGCCCGGGAGCTCCACCCGGACGCCAACCCGGGCGACTCGGCGGCCGAGGACCGCTTCAAGGAGGTGTCGGCCGCGTACGAGGTGGTCGGCGACCCGGAGAAGCGGGCGCGCTACGACGAGGTCCGCAAGCTCGGACCGATGGCCGGTGGCTTCGGTGGCGGTGGCGGTGGTGGCTTCGGCGGGTTCGGTCCCGGTGGGATCAACTTCGACGCCGGCGACCTGTCCGACCTGTTCGGCGGGCTGTTCACCCGCGGCCGCACCGGTGGTCCGCAGCGCAGCAGCACCGGGCCTCGTCGGGGCCCGGACGTCGAGGCCGACCTCACCATGGCGTTCACCGACGCGGCGCACGGCGCCACCACCACGGTCAACGTGACCTCGGAGGTGCGCTGCCCCGACTGCTTCGGGAGCGGCGCCGCCGTCGGCACGTCCCCCCGAACGTGTCCGGACTGCGGCGGCTCCGGTGCCGTCGTCGAGGACCAGGGGCCGTTCTCGTTCAGCCGACCGTGCACGAGCTGCGGTGGTCGGGGCCGGGTCATCGACACGCCGTGCGGAACCTGTGGTGGAGTCGGCGCCGTCCGTCGTCCCCGACAGGTCAAGGTCCGGATCCCCGAGGGTGTCCGCGACGGACAGCGCATCCGGGTCAAGGGCCGCGGCGGTGCCGGTGCCAACGGTGGCCCCGACGGCGACCTGTACGTCCGGGTCCACGTGGAACCGCACCCGACCTTCGGTCGGGACGGCGACAACCTGACGGTGACCGTCCCGGTGTCGTTCGCACAGGCCGCCCTCGGCGCCGAGGTCCCGGTCCCGACCCTGGACGGCGGGACGGTCACCATCCGGATCCCCGCTGGGACGCAGACGGGACGGACGTTCCGGATCCGTGGTCGCGGCCTGCGGACGACCAAGGGGACGGGTGACCTGATGGCCACCGTCGACCTGGCCGTGCCGACCGAACTGACCGACGCCGAGCGCGCCGCCATCCAGGCGCTCGCGGACGCCGAGCGACCGGAACCGGCCACGGCGTCGAGCCCGGGTGCGGAGGGCGACGATGCCTGAGTACGAGCAGGCCGTCTACGTGATCTCGGTCGCTGCCGAGCTCGCCGGGGTGCACCCGCAGACCCTGCGCATCTACGAGCGCAAGGGGCTCCTGGCCCCGGGTCGGACGCAGGGCGGCAGCCGTCGCTACAGCCAGGCCGACATCGATCTGCTGCAGCGGATCCAGGAGCTCACCACCGAGGGTCTGAGTCTGGCGGGCGTGAAGCGGGTGCTCGAGCTGGAGGCCGAGGTCCGGAGGCTCCGGGCCGAGGTGGACCAGCTCCACCGCCAGTACCGCCGGGACCTGGTGCCGTTCCGTCCGCAGGTGCGTCGCCGCTCCTGAGCGGATCCTCGGTAAACTTGAGTGTCACGTTGTCAGGTTTATTGAGTAGCAGGTAGGATGTAGCCATGTCGACCGACCCCAACACCTGGACCCTCAAGACGCAGGAGGCCGTCGGCGCCGCCCAGCAGGCGGCCCGCCGGAACGAGAACCCCGAGGTCACGCCCGACCACCTGACCGCAGCCCTGCTGCGCCAGGAGGACGGCGTCGTCCTCCCGGTGGTCCGCAAGCTCGGACTCTCCCCGCTGGAGCTGCGGGACGCCGTGGACGCCGCCGTCGACGGCCTCCCCACCGCCTACGGCAGCCAGGTGCGAACGAGTCGGCAGTTCCTCTCGGTGCTCGACGCCGCCGACGCGGCCAGGACCGAGCTGGGCGACGACTACATCTCGACCGAGCACCTCCTCCTGGCCCTGGTCGACCTCGACGCCGGCCGCCCCGTCGGTGAGCGCCGCTTCGACGGCCTCACCCGCGAGCAGGTCCTCGCCGCACTGGCGGAGGTGCGTGGCAACGTCCGGGTCACCTCGCAGAACCCCGAGGACACCTTCCAGGCGCTCGAGAAGTACGGGCGGGACCTCACCGAGGACGCCCGGTCCGGCCGCCTCGACCCCGTGATCGGTCGGGACGAGGAGATCCGGCGCGTGGTGCAGGTGCTGTCGCGGCGCACCAAGAACAACCCCGTGCTCATCGGTGAGCCGGGTGTCGGCAAGACCGCGGTGGTGGAGGGGCTCGCCCAGCGCATCGTCGAGGGCGACGTCCCGGACTCGTTGCGGAACAAGCGGCTGGTCGCCCTGGACCTGGGGTCCATGCTCGCCGGGGCCAAGTACCGGGGTGAGTTCGAGGAGCGGCTCAAGGCCGTCCTCGACGAGATCAAGGCCTCGGCCGGCGAGATCATCACCTTCATCGACGAGATGCACACGGTCGTCGGTGCGGGCGCCACCGGTGAGGGTGCCATGGACGCCGGCAACATGCTCAAGCCCATGCTCGCCCGCGGGGAGCTGCGGATGGTCGGCGCCACGACGCTCGACGAGTTCCGCAAGCACATCGAGAAGGACCCGGCGCTCGAGCGGCGCTTCCAGCAGGTCTACGTGGGTGAGCCCTCGGTGGAGAACACCATCGCCATCCTGCGGGGGCTCAAGGAGCGCTACGAGGTGCACCACGGTGTCCGCATCCAGGACTCGGCCCTGGTGGCTGCGGCCGTGCTCTCCGACCGCTACCTGACCGGCCGCTTCATGCCCGACAAGGCCATCGACCTCGTCGACGAGGCGGCCTCCAGCCTGCGCATCGAGATCGACTCGGTTCCGACCGAGATCGACGTGGTCGAGCGACGGATCCGGGGACTCGAGATCGAGCGGGTGGCGCTCGACAAGGAGACCGACGACGCGGCCCGTGAGCGGCTCGACGCGCTGGACGAGGAGCTCGCCAACCTGGCCGAGCAGGCCGACTCCATGCGGGCCCACTGGCAGGCCGAGAAGGACGCCATCACCGAGATCCAGACCCTCAAGGAGCGCACCGAGCAGCTCCGGGCCGAGGCCGAGCGCTGCGAGCGTGACGGCGACTACCAGCGCGCCTCGGAGATCACCTACGGCCACCTGCCGGTGCTCGAGCGTGAGGTCGTCACGGCGACCGAGGCTCTCTCGGGCCTGCAGGCCGAGCGTCGGATGCTGAAGGAGGAGGTCGACGAGGAGGACATCGCCAAGGTCGTCTCCCGGTGGACGGGCGTCCCCGTGTCCCGCCTGATGGAGGGCGAGATGGCCAAGCTCGTCCGGCTCGAGGACGTCCTCCACGAGCGGGTCGTCGGCCAGGACGACGCCGTGAGCGCCGTCGCCAACGCCATCCGCAGGAGTCGGGCCGGCCTGTCGGACCCGGACCGCCCGATCGGCAGCTTCCTGTTCCTCGGTCCGACCGGCGTCGGCAAGACCGAGCTCGCCCGGAGTCTGGCGGACTTCCTGTTCGACGACGAGCGGGCGATGGTGCGCATCGACATGTCGGAGTACATGGAGAAGCACGCCGTGAGCCGACTCATCGGCGCGCCGCCCGGGTACGTCGGCTACGACGAGGGGGGTCAGCTCACCGAGGCGGTCCGCCGCCGTCCGTACGCCGTGGTCCTGCTCGACGAGGTCGAGAAGGCGCACCCCGACGTGTTCAACGTGCTCCTGCAGCTGCTCGACGACGGCCGCCTGACCGACGGCCAGGGTCGCACGGTCGACTTCTCGAACGTCGTGCTGATCATGACCTCCAACCTGCCCGGCGAGCCCCAGGACTTCTTCCGTCCGGAGTTCATCAACCGGGTCGACGACATCGTGCGGTTCCGGCCGCTGGCGGAGTCCGACATGGAGGCGATCGTCTCGATCCAGCTCGCCCACCTGCGTCGCCGGCTGGCCGAGCGGCGCATCACCCTCGAGGTGACCGACGTGGCCCTGGCCCGTCTGGCGGCCGAGGGCTACGACCCGGCCTTCGGCGCCCGACCCCTCAAGCGGCTCATCCAGAAGCAGGTCGGCGACCGGCTCGCACTGGCGCTGCTCGAGAACAAGGTGGCCGACGGCGACACCGTCACCCTGGACGTGGCGGGCGACGAGTTCACCCTGGTCTGACGCGGCCCCGGCCGCCGGCCGGGTGTCCCCGTCCCGTCACGTGGGGTCGGGGCGGTAGTGTCGTCCGCCGTGGCCTGCGGCGAACCGCGGGTCCGTGACGAGGAGGATCCGCGTGCCGGCGACCGTCGTGGTGGGCACCCAGTGGGGGGACGAGGGCAAGGGCAAGCTCACCGACCTCATCGCCAAGGAGATGCAGGTCGTCGTCCGCTACCAGGGCGGACACAACGCCGGCCACACCCTGGTCGTCGACGGTGAGTCGTTCGCCCTCCAGCTGGTGCCCTCGGGCGTGCTCTACGACCACATCACCCCGGTCATCGGCAACGGCGTGGTGGTCGACCCGTTCGTGCTGCTCGCCGAGGTGGCGACGCTCGAGGCCAAGGGGGTCGACTGCTCGCGCCTCCGGGTCAGCGGCAACGCCCACCTCATCCTCCCGTACCACCAGGAGCTCGACCGGCTCACCGAGCGGTACCTCGGCAAGAACAAGCTCGGCACCACCAAGCGCGGCATCGGCCCGGCCTACGCCGACAAGGCGATGCGGGTCGGCATCCGGGTGCAGGACCTGCTCGACCCGGAGATCTTCCGGCAGAAGCTGACTGCCGTGCTCGGCGACAAGAACAAGGTGTTCACGCGGGTCTACAACCGTCTGCCCGAGGACCCGGACGCGCTGGCCGACCGGGTGCTCGCCGAGGTGGCACCGCAGGTCGAGCCCTACATCGCCGACACGGTGTCGCTGGTGCACGACGCGCTCGAGTCCGGGGCGAACGTGCTGTTCGAGGGTGCCCAGGCCACGTTCCTGGACCTCGACCAGGGCACCTACCCCTTCGTCACGTCGTCCAACCCGGTGGCGGGCGGGGCGTGCACGGGCGCCGGCGTGGGGCCGCGTGCGATCGAACGGGTCGTCGGCATCGCCAAGGCCTACGTGACCCGGGTCGGTGCCGGACCGTTCCCGACCGAGCTCGCCGACGAGGTCGGCGACCACCTGGTGACCGTCGGGCGGGAGTTCGGGACGAACACCGGACGTCGTCGCCGGCCCGGGTGGTTCGACGCCGTCATGCTGCGCCACGCGGTGCGGGTCAACTCGCTGTCGGAGCTGGCCATCACCAAGCTCGACATCCTCGACGGACTCGACACGCTGCGCGTGTGCGTGGCCTACGACGTCGACGGCGTTCGCCACGACCACCTGCCCTACCACCAGTCCGACCTGCACTCGGCGGTCCCCGTCTACGAGGACCTGCCCGGGTGGGGGACCGACCTCAGCACGGCGACCGAACGGCACCAGCTCCCCGCCGAGGCGGTCGCCTACCTCGAGTTCCTCGAGGAGCAGGTCGGCGTGCCGGTGACGTTCGTCGGCACCGGGCCGGGCCGGGACCAGTACGTCCACTTCAGCGACGCGGCGCGGTGATCGGTCGGGTGCAGGCGGGCGACCACGGCCCGGCGGAGGTCGCGGGGTGAGGATCTGCGTGGTCGGCTCGGGCGGTCGTGAGCACGCGCTCGCCGACGTGCTCGCCCGGCACCACCAGGTCGTCGTCACGCCCGGCAACCCCGGGATCCCCGGTTCCGTCCCGGACGACCCCGAGGCGATCGACGCCGACCTGTTCGTCGTCGGTCCCGAGGCTCCGCTCGTCGACGGGCTCGCCGACCGGCTCCGGGCCGCTGGGCGACTCGTGTTCGGTCCCGGTGCCGACGGAGCGCGCCTCGAGGGGTCCAAGGCGTGGATGAAGGAGGTGGTCTCCGCCGCCGGTGTCCCGACCGCCGCCTACGAGTCGTTCACGGAGGTCGAGCCTGCGGTGGCCTTCCTCGCGACGCTCCGCCCTCCCTACGTCGTCAAGACCGACGGCCTGGCGGCGGGCAAGGGTGTGCTCGTCACGGAGTCGCTCGACGAGGCGCGGGCCGGCGTGGCCGACTACCTCTCCGGCGCGGCGTTCGGAGACGCCGGCCGCACCGTCGTGATCGAGGAGGGACTGGTCGGACCGGAGCTCTCCGTGCTCGCGGTCTGCGACGGCACCCGCGCCGTGGCGCTCGCGCCCGCGCAGGACTTCAAGCGGATCGGCGAGGGTGACACCGGGCCCAACACCGGCGGCATGGGCGCCTACTCGCCGGTGGCCATCGCTGCGGGTGACGTGGTCGACGACGTGCTCGCACGATTCGTCCAGCCGACCCTCGACGAACTCCGCCGTCGGGGGATCGACTACCGCGGCGTGCTGTACGCCGGCCTCATGTTCACCGCCGACGGCCCCCGGCTGATCGAGTTCAACGTGCGCTTCGGTGACCCCGAGACCCAGGTGGTGCTCCCGAGGCTCCGGTCGGACCTGGGCGAGCTCCTGGCCCAGGCGGCTGCCGGTCGCATCGAGCAGCCCCCCGAGTTCAGCGACGCCGCCCAGGTGACGGTGGTGCTGGCCGCCGAGGGCTACCCGTCGTCGCCGAGGACCGGTGACGTGATCGCGGGGCTCGACGATGCCCGGTCGCTCGACGGTGTGTCGGTCTACTGCGCCGGCGTGGGTGCCGGGCCCGACGGTGCGCTGGTGACCGCCGGTGGCCGGGTCCTGAACGTCTGCGGCCGGGGCCCCGACGTGGCCGCCGCCCGGGAGGTCGCCTACCGGGGTGTCGAGGCGATCTCGTGGCCCGGACTCGTCGTGCGGCGCGACATCGCCGCGTCCGCGTGAGCCCGCCCGTCGTCGCCGTCGTCGGTGGCGGCCAGCTGGCCCGGATGCTCGCCGAGGCGGCCTCGCCCCTCGGTGTCCGACTGCGGGTGCTCGCCGCACCCGGCGACGAGGGTGCGAGCGAGGTCGTGACCGACGTCGTCGTCGGCGCGCCCGACGACGAGGCCGCCCTGGCCCGGCTCGCCGAAGGTGCCGACGTGGTCACCTTCGACCACGAGAACGTGGACCACGCCGCGCTCGAGCGGCTGGAGGCCGCCGGGGTCGTGGTCCGTCCGTCGGTCGCCACGCTGCGCTGTTCCGACAAGGCCCACCAACGGCGGACCTTCGCCGCCGCCGGGCTGCCGGTGCCCGACTTCGAGGTGCTCGACGACCCGGCGTCGGCGGTCGAGGATGCGGCGACGTTCGTGGGACGCGCCGTGCCTCCGGGGTCCCGGGTCGTGGTCAAGGCGAGCCGCGGCGGGTACGACGGTCGGGGGGTGTGGATGCTCGAGCCCGACGAGCTCGCCCGGTTCGTGGCGGACTGGACCGGTGCCCCCCTGGTCCTCGAGCCCGAGCTGCCCCTCGTGGGCGAGGTGGCCGTCCTGGTGGCCCGTCGGCCGGGAGGTCAGTCGGTCACCTGGCCGGTGCTCGAGACGGTGCAGGTCGACGGCATGTGCGACGAGGTGGTCCTGCCGTCGGGGTGGCCACCCGAGGTCGAGGAACGGGCGCTCGCCGTCGCCGTCGCCGTGGCCGAGGCGGCCGGTTCGGTGGGCGTGCTCGCCGTCGAGCTGTTCCTGGTCGGTGACCCCGACGACCCGGAGGTGGTCGTCAACGAGGTCGCGCCCCGGGTCCACAACAGCGGGCACCTGACGATCGAGGGCTGCGCCACCTCGCAGTTCGCCCAGCACCTGCGGGCTGTCCTCGACTGGCCGCTCGGCCCCACCGACCCGGTGGCCGGTGCCGCCACCATGGTCAACGTCGTGGGGTCGACCGACGCCGACCCCCGGGACCGTCAGGCGGACGCGCTCGCCGAGGTCCCGGAGGCGCACCTGCACCTGTACGGCAAGCAGGCCCGTCCCGGCCGGAAGATCGGCCACGTCACCGTGGTGGGTGCGCACCGGGAGTCGACCCGACGTCGGGCCCGGACGGCCGCCGAGGTGCTCGCCGGTCCTGCGTGAGCCCAACGGACGGGAGCCGCTCGCCGTCGGCGTGGGAGGATGGTCCGGTGAGCGACACCAACGATCCACTGGTCGGCGTGATCATGGGTAGCGCGTCGGACCTGCCGACCATGCAGCCGGCCGCCGACGTCCTCGCCGAGTTCGGCGTGCCCTTCGAGATCCGGGTCGTCTCGGCCCACCGCAGCCCCGAGCGCATGTTCGACTACGCCCGCACGGCGCGGTCCCGTGGCCTGCGGGTGGTGATCGCCGGCGCCGGTGGCGCTGCGCACCTGCCGGGCATGGTGGCCTCGCTGACCACCCTCCCCGTGGTCGGCGTCCCGGTGCCCACCCGGCACCTGGGTGGGACCGACTCGCTCCACTCGATCGTCCAGATGCCCGGCGGGGTCCCGGTGGCCACCACGGCCATCGGCGGCGCCCTCAACGCCGGACTGCTCGCCGTGCGGATCCTGGCGACCGCCGACGAGGGCCTGGCCGAGCAGCTCGACGCCTACCGGGTGGGCCTGGAGCGACACGCGCTCGACCAGGACGAGCAGCTCGAACGGTGAGGTGGGGTCCACGGGTCGTCGATCGGTGGACGTGTCCGGTCGCCTCCCGGGTCCGGTCGCTGGTCGACCGGACCGGTCAGAACCGGCGGGTCCAGCCGGACGGTCCCTCGTCGGACCACCACCCGTCGACCGTCCGGTCGCTCCCCGCCGGCGCGCCGGTCGGCGCAGGCGACTCGTCGGCGGCACCTGAGGCGCGGGCGTCGAGCAGCGCCCGACGCAACGACCGCACGGTGCGCCGCGAGGCGGCCGGCCGGGACTCGCGGCACCGCACGCCGGCGCCGACGAGCGCACAGGACCCGCAGCGTGCGGCCGACGCCCCGACGCCCACTGCGCACTGGTCGCACAGCGTCCTGGCGCACCGGTCGCACACCTCGACCGCCGAGTGGTTCGGATGTGTCTGGCAGACGATGTCCACGGTGCCCACCTCCCGAGAACTCCACCACGCCCATCGGCACGCGGACCGGGGAGCGACAGCCCAGTGGTCCACACGACCCACTCCGTCGGGGAGAATGGCCCCATGAGACCACCCCGGACCCCCGCCGTCCCGGTCGTCCCGAACGTCCTCGCCGCCCGCTACGCCAGCCCGGAGCTGGTGGAGCTCTGGTCGCCGGAGCACAAGGTCGTCCTCGAGCGCCGCCTGTGGATCGCGGTGATGCGGGCCCAGGCCGAGCTCGGCGTGGACATCCCGGAGGAGGCGATCGTCGACTACGAGCGGGTCGTCGACCGGGTGGACCTGGCGTCGATCGACGAGCGCGAGCGGACGACCCGCCACGACGTCAAGGCCCGGCTGGACGAGTTCTCCGACCTGGCGGGGCACCAGCACGCCCACACGGCCATGACCAGCCGCGACCTGACGGAGAACGTCGAGCAGCTCCAGGTCCGACGCAGTCTCGAACTGGTGCGAGACCGCGCCGTCGCATCGCTCGTGTCGCTCGCCTCGGTGGCCGCCGAGCACAGCGACACCGCGCTCGTCGGGCGCAGCCACAACGTGGCGGCGCAGGTGACCACGCTCGGCAAGCGGTTCGCGAACGCCGGGGAGGAGCTGCTGGTGGCGCTCGACCGTCTCGAGCACCTGATCGGTCGCTACCCGATGCGGGGGCTCAAGGGTCCGGTCGGCACCCAGCAGGACCAGCTCGACCTGCTCGGTGACCCCGAGCGAGTCGACGAGCTCGAGCGGCTCGTCGCGGAGCACCTCGGGTTCGAGCACGTGCTGTCGAGCGTCGGTCAGGTGTACCCGAGGTCGCTCGACCTCGACGTGGTCTCGGCGCTCGTCCAGCTGGTCGACGGCCCGGCGTCGCTGGCGCTCACGATCCGGCTGATGGCCGGCAACGAGCTGGTCACCGAGGGGTTCCGCGACGGTCAGGTCGGTTCCTCGGCGATGCCGCACAAGATGAACGCACGCAGCTGCGAGCGGATCGGCGGCTTCCGGGTGATCCTCAACGGGCACCTGGCGATGGCGGCCGGCCTCGCCGGCGAGCAGTGGAACGAGGGTGACGTCAGCTGCTCGGTGGTCCGGCGGGTGCTGCTGCCGGACGCCTGCTTCGCCGCCGACGGCGTGTTCCAGACGCTGCTCGACGTGCTGGGTGGCTTCGGCGCCTACCCGGCCGTCATCGACCGCGAGCTGCGGCGCTACCTGCCGTTCCTGGCCACGACGAAGGTGCTCGTGGCCGCCGTCCGTGCCGGGGTGGGCCGTGAGTCGGCCCACGAGGTCATCAAGGAGCACGCCGTCGCCGTGGCCCTCGACATGCGGTCCGCGGGTTCCGACACCAACGACCTGGCCGAGCGGCTCGGCGCCGACCCCCGTCTCGGGCTCGACGTCGAGGCCGTCCGGGCCGCCATGGGCGAGCCGGCGGCCTTCGTCGGGACCGCCGACCGCCAGGTCGCCGCCTTCGTCGCGCGGGTCGAGGAGGTGGCCTCCCGCCACCCCGTGGCGGCCCGCTACGCCGGCCAGGAGATCCTGTGACCGACCACTCGCCCGAGCTGGACCTGCCGCACGTCCACCGTGGCAAGGTGCGCGACCTCTACGACGCCGGCGACGGACGCCTCCTCATGGTGGCGTCGGATCGCCTCTCGGCGTTCGACGTGGTGATGGCCGAGCCCGTCCCCGACAAGGGCCGGGTCCTCACGGCCATGTCGGCGTACTGGTTCGCCGAGCTCACCGACGTGGTCGGCAACCACCTCATCTCCACCGACCTCGCCGACCTGCCACCCTCCGCGCAGCTCGGCGAGCTCGCCGGCCGGGTGATGCTGTGCCGCCGGGCGGAGATGCTCCCGATCGAGTGCATCGTCCGCGCCTACGTGACCGGGTCGGCGTGGAAGGAGTACCGCGAGACCGGGACGATCCACGGCACCACGGTCCCGGCCGGACTGGTCGAGGCGGAGCGCCTGCCCGAACCCATCTTCACCCCGTCGACCAAGGCCGCCGTGGGCGACCACGACGAGAACATCAACTTCGACCGGGCCGTCGACCTGGTCGGCGGTGACCTCGCCGACCGGGCCCGGACGGTGAGCCTGGCCATGTTCGAGCGGGCGGCGACTCGGGCCGAGGCCGCCGGGTTCCTGCTGGCCGACACCAAGTTCGAGCTGGGTGTGGTCCGCGAACCCGGCTCCGACGGCCCCGGCGAGCTGGTGCTGGCCGACGAGGTGCTGACCCCGGACTCGTCGCGCTACTGGATGGCCGAGGACTGGCGGCCCGGCCACACCCCCCAGGGCTTCGACAAGCAGCCGGTGCGGGACTTCCTCGAGTCGCTCGGCTGGGACAAGTCGCCGCCACCGCCGGCGCTGCCCGACGAGGTGGTCGCCGCCACCCGCGAGCGGTACGTCTCGGCGTACGAGCGGATCTGCGGCCGGTCGCTCGCCGACTGGCCCGGCGCCTGAGCCGGTCCGGATGGCCACGGACCGGTGCCGTGGTGTGCGAGCATCGGGTCCGTGACGTTCGAGGTCCTGGTCAACGTGAGCCTGCGCCCGGGGATCGCTGATCCGCAGGGTGCCACCATCGAGCGGGCGCTGCCCGCGCTCGGCTTCGCCGGCGTCGCCGACGTCCGGGTGGGGAAGTCGATCGCCTTCACCGTGGAGGCCGACGACGAGGGCGCTGCGCTCGCGACGGTGCAGGACCTCTGCCACCGCTTCCTCACCAACCCGGTCATCGAGGACTCGACCGTCTCGATCACCCCCGCTGCGACACCGGTGAGCTGAGTGTCCCGACACGTGGCGGTCGTCCGCTTCCCCGGGACCAACTGCGAGTTCGACGTGGTCGAGGCCGTGGAGTCCCTCGGTGCCACCGCCGAGATCGTGTTCCACGACCGCCCGTCCCTCGGTGCCGCCGACGCCGTCGTCGTGGCCGGCGGGTTCGCCCACGGTGACTACCTCCGCCCGGGAGCGATCGCGCGGTTCTCGCCGGTCATGTCGGCCGTGGCCGAGTTCGCGGCCCGGGGCGGCCCGGTGATCGGGATCTGCAACGGCTTCCAGGTGCTCACCGAGGCGGGCCTGCTCCCCGGTGCGCTCCAGAAGAACGCCGGGCTGAAGTTCCGTTGCGAGACCGTCGAGCTCCGGGTGGAGACGACCGACTCGGCGCTGACCAACCGGGCGACCGCGGGAGCGGTGCTGCGCATCCCGATCAACCACTTCGAGGGCAACTACACGTGCTCACCGGAGACGCTCGCCGAGCTGCGGGCCGAGGACCGGGTGGTCCTGCGCTACGTGGAGAATCCCAACGGCTCCGTCGACGACATCGCCGGCGTGTGCAACGCAGGCCGCAACGTGGTCGGTCTGATGCCGCACCCCGAGCGGGCCTGCCACGAGCTGCTCGGCTCGACCGACGGTCGACCGTTGCTGGCGTCGTTCCTCTGAGATCCGGGCGCCCGGAGGTGGCTCAGGCCCCTCGCGAGATCCCGGCGGCCTTGAGCACCTGAGCGGGGACCCCGACCTCACGCCAGGCGCTGTAGGAGATGCCCTTGCGGGACCCGTAGGCGGCGGCGACCTTCACGAACTCGGCCTCGGCAGCGGAGATGTCCTCCTGGGACTCGAGTCGCTCGAGCTCGGCGAGGAGGTCGAGCCGCTCCTGGATCAGGTTCAAGCGGGTGACCACGTCGGCGTCGACTAGCTGGGCGTCGATCGACGACAGACGCTTGGTGACCGACTCCGGGGTGCGCTTGCGACCCCGCTTGGGTCGGTTGCGCTCGAGGGCCTCGAGGTAGTGCTTGACCGCTCGACTCTCGGTCCGACCGGCGGCGATGGCCGCCTTGTGCTCCGAGGTGATGGTCCGGGTCTTCTTGGTCGCCATGTCCCCACTCTTGCCGTCGACTCCCACCGTCCGCAATACGGTGGTTCCGTCCTCCGGAATTGCGTCAATGGCAGCAGCTGTATTCGGGTGATTCACGGGGCGTGTTCGTCGGTCGGTCGGGGCTGGATTCGGACCACGGTCGGTCCGTCGGCCGGGTCCGGACGGGACGGCACGCGTCCGTGTCGTCGGCCCGGCTCGGGCCGGGACGAGATGGACGGCGCCCGAGGGCGGGAGGACTAGGTTCGCCCCCATGGCGAGCGAGGCTGAGCTGGCACCTCCCGACGACACCCACCGGGCGCTCGGGCTCACCGACGAGGAGTACGGCCGGATCGCCGAGATCCTGGGGCGCCGTCCGAACCACCTCGAGCTCGCCATGTACTCGGTGATGTGGTCCGAGCACTGCTCGTACAAGAGCAGCCGGATCCACCTGCGACGGTTCCCGACCGAGGCCCCCTGGGTGCTGGTGGGACCGGGCGAGGGGGCCGGGGTGGTCGACGTCGGCGACGGCATCGCCGCAGCGCTGCGCATCGAGAGCCACAACCACCCGTCGGCCATCGAGCCCTACCAGGGCGCGGCCACCGGGGTCGGGGGCATCCTCCGGGACATCTTCTCGGTCGGGGCCCGGCCGATCGCGGTCATGGACCCGCTCCGGTTCGGTCCGCTCGACGACGCCCGGGCCCGCTGGGTGGCCGAGGGAGTGGTCTCCGGGATCAGCGGGTACGGCAACTCCGTCGGTGTGCCCACCGTCGGAGGCGAGACGGTCTTCGACGAGACCTACGCCGACAACCCGCTGGTCAACGTGCTGTGCCTCGGGGTGATGCCGACCGAGCGGCTCGTGCTGGGTCGGGCCGAGGGGACCGGCAACCTGGCGGTGCTGCTCGGCTCCACGACTGGCCGTGACGGCATCGGCGGTGTCTCGGTGCTGGCGTCGGCCGGCTTCAGCGACGACGAGTCGGACGCCGAGAAGCGCCCGAGCGTGCAGGTGGGCGACCCGTTCGAGGAGAAGCGACTGATCGAGGCGTGCCTCGAGTTGCTCGACCGTGACCTCGCGGTCGGCGTGCAGGACCTCGGTGGCGCCGGCATCACCTGTGCCACCTCCGAGACGGCTGCCAAGGGTGGGGCCGGCATGGACGTGCTCGTGGACGAGGTGCCGCTGCGCCAGCCGGGCATGGAGCCGTTCGAGGTCATGACGTCGGAGTCCCAGGAGCGGATGCTCGCCATCGTCACCCCGGACCGGCTCGACGAGGTGCTCGAGATCGCCGCTCGGTGGGAGGTGCGGGCGACGGTGATCGGGACCGTCACCGGCTCCGGCCGCCTGCGGGTCGTCGACGGCGACGGCACCGTGCTCGCCGACGTCCCGGCCAAGTCGCTCGAGGAGGACGCCCCGCTCTACGACCGACCGCGGTCCGCTCCCGCCGACCTCGACGAGCGGCGACTCGACCGGGCCGCGTCGCTCGCGGCGCCGGAGGACTGCGGCGCCGACCTGCTCGGGATGGTCGGTGACACGAGGTGGGTGTGGTCCCAGTACGACCACATGCTCTTCCTCAACACGGTCGTCGGACCGGGTGGCGACGCAGCGGTGCTCCGGCTCAAGCACCCGACCACCGGCGAGGACACCGGCCGGGGTCTGGCGCTCACCACCGACGGCAACCACCTCTGGTGCGCCGTGGACCCGCGCGTCGGGAGCGCGGCGACCGTGGCGGAGTCGGTGCTGAACCTGGCGGTGGTGGGTGCCCGCCCGTCGGCCATGGTCAACTGCATGAACTTCGGGAATCCCGAGCACCCCGAGGTCATGTGGCAGTTCTCCGAGAGCGTCGACGGCCTGTCCGAGGCGCTGCAGGCGTTCGGTGTCCCGTGCATCGGCGGCAACGTGAGCCTCTACAACGAGTCCCGGGGCCGGGACATCGATCCGACGCCGATCATCGGCGTGCTCGGTGTGGTGGACGTGCTCGACCGGGTGCCGCCGCGACCGGCGTTCGTCGACGGCGGCTCCGTGCTGCTCGTCGGGCGGACGGACCCGGTGCTCGACGGCTCGCAGTGGGCGGCCCGGCACGGTCACCGCGGTCGGGGCTCGCTGCCGGCGCTCGACCTCGACGCCGTCGTGGCCGTCGCCGACGCGGTGCGCGGGTTGGTGGCCGACGGACTGGTCGGCGGCGCGCACGACGTGAGCGGAGGTGGACTCGGTCTGGCGCTGGCCGAACTGGCCGTGGTGGGTGGCGTCGGTGCGCAGCTCGCCGGGATCGCCGATCACGCCGAGCTGTTCTCCGAGTCGGTCGGCCGGGTGCTGCTGTGCGTGGCACCGGCCGACCTGGAGCGGGTGCGGGGTCGTCTCGACGCCGCCGGTGTCCCCGTCGTGGAGCTCGGCCGGGCCGGGGGTGACCGACTGGTGGTCGAGGGACTCGTCGACGTGTCGGTGGCCGAACTCGCCGGGGCGTCGTCGTCGTGGCTGCCCGACGCCCTCGGCTCGGGTACCACCCAGGGCTGAGCCCCCCGCTGTCGATCGGCGCAGGGCGGTCGCTAGCCTCGCCGGTCCGGGAGTCGCGGAGGTCGCGTGTGGGGGCTCCCGGCCAGGGAGTCGGAGCGTCCTGATGCTCGGTCGAGACCAGCGCACAGTCCACCGGACGCTGGTGCTGCTCGTCGCGCTCGCCGTCGTGTTCGTGGCCGGCTGCCTCGCACCCGATGCGGCGGACCCGACCGGCCGGGCCCCGGTCGGCCGCCTCGAGGCCGTGTTCGCCGACGGCGACGGGATCCGGGTCCGCGGGTGGGCGGCCGACCCTGACCTGGCGGCGCCGGTCGTGGTGACGATGAGCTCGGAGCAGCGGTCCCGGACGTTCGTGGCCGACGTGGTGCGCGACGACGTCGGTCGACGTGGGTTCGACGCCCGGTTCCCCGGACTCGCTCCCGGACTCCGACAGATCTGCGTGTGGGTCGACAACGTGGGTCCGGGCCGGGAGGGACGGCTGCTCGGTTGCCGTGAGGTGACCGTCGGCCCGGTGCAGCCCACCGGTGTGCTGGAGGTGGTCGCCCCCGGTGGGGTGGGCCGGATCTCGGTGGGCGGCTGGGCCTACGAGCACGACCGTCCGGGTCCGGCCGAGGTGGCGGTGACCGTCGACGGTCGCTTCGCCGACCGACGACCCACCACCGTGGCGCGTCCGGACGTGGCGGCGTTCCTCGGTCGGCCGCCCGAGGTCGGTTTCGCCGTGGACCTACCCGCGACACCCGGCCCACGCCGGGTCTGCGTGGTGGTGGTCAACTCCGGCTACGGGACGGACTCGTCGCTCGGATGCCGGGAGGTCGTGGTGGCCGGACCTCCGCAGGACCGCCGACCCGTCGGCCGGGTGACCTCGGTGGTGCCGGTGGACGGAGGCGTGGTGCTCAGCGGCCTCGGCTCCGACCCCGACGGTCCACTGGTCGCCGCCAGGGTCAGGGTCGTCGGCGGCGCGACGGTCGACCTGCCCGTCGCCGCCGGAGCGTTCTCCGCGACGATCCCGCTGGCCGTCGGTCCCGCCCGGTTCTGCGTCGAGCTCGTCGACGTGCCCGGGCCCCCGGGGGCGGCGTCGGGGGACCGGACGCTCCCGTGCAGCACCGCCGTGGTCGCCGCCTCCGGATCCGTCTCGGTCGGCACGTCCGGCTCGCCGTCCTCCACCGCTCCGGTCGGACCACCGTCGACCAGCCCGCTCGCGGGGATCGACCGCGACGCAGGCGTGAGCGCCGTGCTGCGTGACGGTTCCGTCCTCTGGTTGTTCGGCGACAGTTCGGCGGTCGACGCGAACGGCTCGCTCCGCTACTTCGTGAACAACACTGCGGCGTGGGCCGCGCCCGGCGCGCTGACGGTCACCCGGGACGGTGCCTCGGCGGGTCGGCCGGTGCCGTTCGCCACCCCGGTCGACGGGTTCCCGGCCTGTCCTGCGGACGCTCCGAGGCCGGGCATGTGGCCCATGTCGGCCGTGGTCCGGTCCGACGGTCCGCTGGACCGGGTGGTCGTCCTCACGGCCAACGTCTGTCTGGGTGCGTCGTTGCGGATCGTGCCGGCGGGTGTCTCGGTGGTCACCTGGGACTACGACCCGACCCGCCCGCCGGTCGACGTGCCCGTCACCGGCACCGTCGTCGAGCAGCTCCTGTTCGCTCCGGGTGAGCCACTGTGGGGCACCTCGGCCGTGCTGGGTGCCGACGGCGTCGTCCACGCGTACGCGTGCGGGTTCCCGCCCGACGGCGGGACGATCGACCAGTACGGACCGTGTCGGGTGGCGCGCGTCCCGGTGGACAGCGTGGCCGACCGCACCGCCTGGGAGTTCTGGGCCGGTGGCACGGACTGGTCGAGCGACCAGACCGCGGCCGTGGCGCTCGACCTCCCCGACGGTCCTGACGGGACGAGCCCGCCGATGCCGGGCTTCTCGGTGAAGGAGGACCCGGTCCACGGGGTCGTCGTCATGGCCTACAGCCCCTGGCCGGGCTTCACCAACCGGGTCCAGGTCCGGGTCGCCCCGGAGGCGACCGGGCCCTGGTCCGCTCCCGTGGAGGTCCACCTGCCCGGTTGCGCCGACAGCGTGAGCGGGACGCTGGTCCTCTGCTACGCCGGCACCGCGCAGCCGTCGTTCAGCCGGCCGGGACTGCTCGGTCTCGGCTACTACGACCAGCGGATCCGCGTCGACGCTGCCGGCGGTCAGTACGTGACGATCGAGGTGCCGTTCTCGGTGGTGGTGGTCCCCTGACCTCGGGCCGGTTCGCTCCGAGTCCCTCGGGTCCGCTCCACCTGGGCAACCTGCGGACGGCGGCACTCGCCTGGGCCGCGGCCCGCTCGTCCGGGGCCGGGTTCCTGGTGCGCGTGGAGGACCTCACGACCGGAGCGGCACCCCGGGACGAGGCCGGGCAGCTCGCCGACCTGCGGACGATCGGGCTCGACTGGGACGGACCGGTGCTCCGTCAGTCGGAACGCCGGGACGCGTACGACGCAGCGCTCGCCGACCTGACCTCCCGGGGGCTCACCTACGAGTGCACGTGCTCGCGTCGTGAGGTCCGGGAGGCCGCGGCGGCGCCGCACGGGGAGTCGGCCGAGGGCGGCTACCCCGGTACGTGCCTGCGGCTGTCGGAGCGGGAGCGCCGCCGACGGGAACGGGAGGGTCGCCGCCCGGCGCTCCGGTTGCGCGCCGACGGCGTCGAGGTGGAGGCGCTCGACCGCCGGTTGGGGACGGTCCGTGCGGTCGTGGACGACCTGGTCCTCGCGCGCGCGGACGGTCTCGCGGCGTACCACCTCGCCGTCGTGGTCGACGACGCCCACCAGGGGGTGACGCAGGTCGTCCGTGGCGACGACCTGTGGTCCTCCACGCCGCGACAGGTCCTGCTGCAACGGTTGCTCGGTCTGCCCACCCCGAGCTACCTGCACGTGCCGCTCGTGCTCGGGCCCGACGGAGCCCGCCTGGCCAAGCGCCACGGCGCCGTGACGCTGGGGGATCGGACTGCCGAGGGCGACAGTCCGCAGCAGGTGCTCGGCTGGTGCGCGTCCTCGCTCGGATGGGCGGCCCCCGGGTCCGAGTTCGTCGCCGCCGACCTGCTCGCGGCGTTCGACCCGGACCGGTTCGGAGACGGTCCGACGACCTGGACCGGGAGCCTCACCGACTGACGCCCTCGTCGGTCGCGACGAGCACGGATCGCGGGCGTCGCGGTGGGTCGGGCCCCTCGGCCCGTGTGGCAGGATGGACGAGTGGACCCTGACCTGAACGAGCCGGGCGAAGCCTGCGGTGTGTTCGGGGTCTACGCACCCGGTGCCCCGGTCGCCCACCTCGCCTACCTGGGGATCTACGCACTGCAGCACCGGGGCCAGGAGTCGGCGGGGATCGCCAGCTCCGACGGCGACCACCTCACCGTGGTGAAGGACATGGGGCTCGTCTCCAACGTGTTCGACGACCGCACGCTGGCGGCGCTCGACGGCGACCTGGCGATCGGTCACACCCGCTACTCGACCACCGGTTCGAGCATGTGGAAGAACTCGCAGCCGGTCTTCCGCGACGTGGAGCACACGCAGTTCGCGCTCGCGCACAACGGCAACCTGGTGAACACGGCGTCGCTCGCCGAGGCCGAGGGCATGCTCCCCGGGTTGGTCTCGAGCGACACCGACGCCATGGCGGAGTGCATCGCCCACGAGTGCGGCCGGATCGGTCCCGGGGAGGACACGCTCGTGCGCGCCCTCGAGGCGGTGCTCCACCGGTTCGAGGGCGCGTTCTCGCTCGTGCTGCTCGACCGGCACCGCATCGTGGGTGTCCGTGATCCGCACGGCTTCCGGCCGCTCTGTCTGGGCAAGCTCGACTCGGGCTGGGTGCTCGCCTCGGAGACCCCGGCCCTCGACACCGTCGGCGCGCACTTCGTGCGCGAGCTCGACCCGGGCGAGATGGTCGTCATCGACGCCACGGGCGTCCGGTCGCTCCGCCCGTTCCCCGACGCTGCTCCCGAGCCCCGGCTCTGCCTGTTCGAGTTCGTCTACTTCGCCCGTCCGGACTCCGTGCTCTACGGGCGGAACGTGCACCAGGCCCGGGTCCGTATGGGGGAGCAACTCGCCACGGTGGCGCCCGTCGACGCCGACCTGGTGGTGGGTGTGCCCGAGTCGGGGTTGCCGGCGGCCGAGGGCTACGCCCGCGCGTCGGGGATCCCGTTCGGCCACGCGCTCGTCAAGAACCGTTACATCGGTCGGACGTTCATCGCGCCGAGCCAGGAGCTCCGGGCGCTCGGCGTGCGCATGAAGCTCAACCCGCTGCGCGACAACATCGAGGGTCGCCGACTCGTCGTGGTCGACGACTCCATCGTGCGCGGCACCACCACGCGGGCGATGGTGTCGATGCTGCGCCAGGCGGGTGCCGCCGAGGTGCACCTGCGCGTGTCCTCGCCGCCCTACCGGTGGCCGTGCTTCTACGGCATGGACACGGGCACCCAGGGCGAGCTGCTCGCCGCGAACATGGACGTCGACGAGATCCGCAGCTACCTCGACGTCGACACGCTCACGTACCTGACCCTCGACCGGCTCGTGGACGCGGTGGGCGCGCCGGGTGCGGGGTTCTGCACCGCGTGCCTGACCGGTGTGTACCCCGTCGAGATCCCGGCCGAACTGGGCAAGGGTGTGCTCGAGGGTGGCCGGGTGGCGGCGGCCGAGGGTGTGACGGCGGCGCCGGCCGCCCTGTTGAGCGACGACGAACGGCGGCTCCCCACCGAGGGAGTCCGTTCCACGGCGGACGGCGACGACGCCCGTGGGTGAGACCTACGAGTCGGCCGGCGTCTCGATCGCAGCGGGGGAGGAGGCCGTCGAGCGGATCAAGGACGACGTCCGTTCGACGTTCCGTCCCGAGGTGGTCGGTGACATCGGCGGCTTCGGTGGTCTGTTCCGGTTCGACCCCCGGGGCTACCGGGACCCGGTGCTGGTGTCCACGACCGACGGCGTCGGCACCAAGGCGCTCGTGGCTGCGGCGACCGCCCGCTACGACACCATCGGCCTCGACCTGGTGGCGATGTGCGTCGACGACCTGGTGTGCCAGGGCGCCGAGCCCCTCTTCTTCCTCGACTACATCTCGGTCGGCCGACTCGATCCGGAACGCATCAAGGACATCGTCTCCGGCGTCGCCGAGGGGTGCCGTCAGGCCGGGTGCGCGCTGATCGGCGGCGAGATGGCCGAGCATCCCGGGGTCATGGAGCCGGGCGAGTTCGACCTGGTCGGCTTCGCCGTCGGTGTGGTGGACCGTGATCGGATCCTCAGCGCCGACCGGGTCGAGGTCGGCGACCTGTTGATCGCGCTCCCGTCTCCGGGGCTGCGGTCCAACGGCTACTCACTGGCCCGCCGCCTGCTCCTCGAGGTGGCCGGCCGATCGCTCGACGACCGTGCCTGGGACGACGCCCACGCCCCGACCGTGGCCGACGAGCTGCTGCGCCCGTCGGTGATCTACGCCCCCGCCGTGCGGTCCATGGAGCGCCACGTCGAGGTGCACGCCGTGGCCCACATCACCGGGGGTGGCCTCCCGGGCAACCTCAACCGGGCCCTGCCGTCGAAGGCCGACGCGTTGATCGACCCGTCGACGTGGGCCTGGCCGCAGATCTTCACCGAGCTGCAACGGATCGGTGACGTGAGCACCGACGAGATGCGTCGTGTGTTCAACCTGGGCGTCGGTATGGTGGCCGTGGTCCCGGAGCGCAGGGCCGCCAAGGCCATCGACGAGCTGCGGTCCCACGGCCAGCGGGCCTGGGTGGTCGGCGAGGTGGTGGCCGGCAGCGGTCAGGTCCGCTTCGCCGACTGAGCGGTCCCGGTCCCCGTCCGGGTCCAGCCTGACGAGGAGACGACGTGATCGACCTGCGACCTGCCCCCAGTCGCTTCCACACCCGGATCGACTGGCTCGACAGCTGGCACTCGTTCAGCTTCGGCGAGCACCACGACCCGACCAACGTCGGGCACGGACTCCTCCTCGTGAGCAACGACGACGTGGTGGCGCCGGCCTCGGGCTTCGGGGCCCACCCGCACCGGGACATGGAGATCGTCACGTGGGTCCTCTCCGGCACGCTCGAGCACCGGGACTCCGAGGGCAACGTGGGCGTGCTCGTGCCGGGCCTGGCGCAGCGCATGTCGGCGGGCACCGGCATCCGTCACTCCGAGATGAACCCCGACCCGGACGTGCCGGTGCGCCTGGTCCAGATGTGGGTCCGTCCGGACACGCTCGGTGTGCCGCCGAGCTACGAGCAGGTCGACGTCACCGACCGCCTCGACGCCGGCGGCTGGGTGGCCGTGGCCTCGGGCGACCCCGACGTCGAGAGTGCGATCCGGATCCACCAGCGCGACGCCACCATGTGGGTGACCCGACTCGACGCCGGTGGGTCGGTCCAGTTCCCGGTGGCACCCCACGTCCACGTCTTCGTGGCCACCGGAGCGCTGGAGGTCGACGGGCTCGGTGCGGCGCTCGGCGCGGGCGACGCCCTGCGTCTCAGCGACGAGGGCGAGCTGGGTGCCCGGGCAGTCGAGGACGCGACCGAGCTGATCGTGTGGGCGACGTCGTGAGCGCCCGGACGGTGGTCGGGACCCTGCCGGCGCAGCGGGTGGTCGAGGGTGACGGGTTCGTCGTCCGTCGACCGTTCCCGGCACCGGGCGTGGAGGTGGTGGACCCGTTCCTGCTGCTCGACCAGATGGGTCCGGTCACGCACGGTCCCGGGGAGGCGATCGGGACGCCGGTCCACCCCCACCGGGGGTTCGAGACCGTGACCTACCTGCTCGACGGTGAGCTCCAGCACCGGGACAGCCTCGGCAACGCCGGGGTGCTCGGCCCCGGTGACACCCAGTGGATGACCGCCGGCCGGGGCGTGCTCCACGAGGAGGGTCCGACGCCGAGGTTCCTCGCCGAGGGGGGCCGCCTCCACGGCGTGCAGCTCTGGGTCAACCTGCCGGCGGCCGAGAAGATGGTCGCGCCCGCCTACCAGGACCTCACGGCCGACGCCGTGGCGGTGGCCGAACCGTCCGAGGGTGTCACGGTGCGGGTGGTGGCCGGCGAGGCGTTCGGACTGCTCGGACCCGGTTCGACCCGGACGCCGATCACCTACTCGCACCTCTCGCTGGCTCCGGGGACGACACTCTCGGGCGGGTTCGATCCGGACCACACGGTGCTCGTCTACCCGCTCGTCGGCACCGTGGAGGTCGCCGGCCGGTCGCTCGCCGAGTCCGAGCTGGGAATCCTCGGGCCGGGCGACACGGTCGAGCTGTCGGTGCCGGCCGACGCCGACTCGACGAGCGAGATCCTGGTCCTCTCCGGTCGACCGATCCGCGAGCCGGTGGCCCGGTACGGTCCGTTCGTCATGAACACCCGGGCCGAGCTGATCCAGGCGATCGAGGACGTCCAGTCGGGGACCTTCGGGACGTGAGCGACTTCCGAGACCCTCCCGTCCACGGGTCGATCTCCTCGTGGGACGACTACCCCGTCCACCAGGTGGCCGAGACGGTCCGCCACGTGGCGTCCAGCGACCGGAACTTCTACGACCGGTACTACTTCAACTGCCACGCCAACGACGGCCGGGCGTTCGTGGTGGTCGGGTTGGGTCAGTACCCCAACCTGGCCGTGCAGGACGCCTTCGCGTGCGTGGTGGTGGGGGACCAGCACGAGGTGGTGCGCTCGTCGCGTCGCCTCGGTGACCGGATGGACACCTCGGTCGGTCCCCTCCGGGTGGAGGTGCTCGAGCCGTTGGTGCGGCTGCGCGTCGTGTGCGAACCGACCGAGGACTCGCCGATCTCGTTCGACCTCGAGTGGGAGGGCGCCATGCCGGCGTTCGAGGAACCCCGCCAGTACATCCGGCGGCACGGCCGGGTCCTGTTCGACACGGTGCGACTGGCCCAGACGGGACGGTGGACGGGCGTCCTGACCACCGCCGCCGGCACCTTCGAGGTCGAGCCGGGTTCGTGGTGGGGCACCCGGGACCGGAGCTGGGGAGTCCGTCCGGTCGGCGAGGAGGAGCCCGCAGGCGTGCGGACCGAGGGGCAGATGACCGGCATGTGGAACTACGCCCCGATGCAGTTCGACGACCACTCCATCCTCTACATCCTCAACGAGCTGGACGGTGACCCGGCGGCCGAGCCGGTGCGAGAGCTGGAGGAGGCGGTCCGGATCTGGCACGACCCCTCCCGGGAGCCCGAGTGGCTGGGTCGCCCCGAGCACCGCTGCGAGTTGCGGTCGGGTACCCGCTGGATCGAGCGATCCACGCTGTCGTTCCCCGAGGCACCGGGCGGGGCCTTCAGCGTCGCCGTCGAGCCGCTGCTCGACTGCTGGTTGATGCACGGCACGGGCTACGGCATCGACCCGGACTGGCGGCACGGCATGTGGCAGGGCGACCTCGTCGTGCAGGCCCGCCACCTGGACTACACGGCGTCGGCCGCCGACCTGTTCGGACTGTGCGACCAGGTGGCGCGGTTCACCCAGTCCGGCGGGCCCCGCGACGGTGCGGTCGGCCACGGTCTGCACGAGTTCTTCTTCATCGGGGGGTTCGGTCGCTACGGCCTCCGGGACTGGGATCCGGCGCCGTGAGCACCGCTGGGCCCCGGAGCGTCCGGGCCGTTCGCCGGGCGTGTAGACCGGAGGGCGCGGCCGGCCCGGCCCGACTGAGGAGGCAGTGACGTGTTCCAGGGAATCCTGATCTTCGCCATCGGCGGGATCCTGCTCATCGGGGCGTTCGCCGTGCTCGTCGGCCGGCGTCGACAGTACGAGGAGTCCGGCTCGCCCGAGGACCGGCTCACCGACGAGGAGTTCCGCCGCATCGAGTTCGGTGACGAGGACATCTGACGGTGTCGGACACCGCCTCCGGTCAGGGCCCCCACGCCGCGCTCGTCGCCCACCTGCTCGAGCACTCCGTCCGACGCGGTGACTTCGTGCTGAAGTCGGGGGCGCGCAGCGACTGGTTCATCGACTCCAAGCAGACGGCCTGCGATCCGGCCGGCATCCTGCTGGTGGCCGAGGCCGCCCTGTCGGTCATCCCGGACTCCGCCACGGCCATCGGCGGGCTCACCGTCGGTGCCGACCCCGTCGCCTACGGCGTGGCGGCCGTCGCCGCGACCCGGGGCAGGTCGCTGCGGAGCTTCACGATCCGCAAGGAGGCCAAGGACCACGGGGTCACCGGCCGCCTCGCCGGTCCGCTCCGGGAGGGCGACCGGGTGGTCGTCACCGAGGACACCGTCACCCGGGGTACCTCGCTGTTCGAGGCCGTCGAGGTCGTCCAGGCCCTCGGGGCCGAGGTCGTGCTGATCATGCCGCTCGTCGACCGTGGCGGGACCTGCGAGGCCATGGCGGACCGGGCCGGCATCCCGTACCGACCACTGGTGACGGCTCCCGAGCTCGGCTTCTCCTTCGCCGGGGCCTGAGCCCTCCCCGGGTCCCGGGATCGGGCCGCCGACCGTCGAGGCGGTAGCCTCCGCAGTCCATGGCTGACACCCCGACACCTGCGTACTCCGTCCGGATCCGAGTCCGGATGCGGAACCAACCCGGCATGCTCGGTCGGCTGGCGATCGCCATCGGCGACGTCGGCGCCAACATCTCCGGCCTCCAGGGCTTCGAGGTGAAGACCGACTCGCTGGACAACGACATCGTCGTCAACTGCGTGAGCGAGGCCCACGAGGAGCAGGTCCGGGCCGCCGTGGAGGCCGTCGACGGTGTGGAGGTGCTCGAGTTCGAGGACCGGACGTTCCAGCTCCACGAGGGGGGCAAGATCGAGGTGCTCTCGCTCGCCCCGGTCCGGGACGTGGAGGACCTCTCGATGGCGTACACGCCGGGCGTGGCCCGCGTGTGCATGGAGATCGCCAAGCGACCCGAGGCGGCGCACGAGTACACGATCAAGCGCAACACCGTGGCCATCGTCAGCGACGGCTCCGCAGTGCTCGGTCTGGGGGACATCGGTCCCGAGGCCGCCATGCCGGTGATGGAGGGCAAGGCGCTGCTGTTCAAGCACTTCGCCGGGGTCGACGCGTTCCCGGTGTGCATCAGGACGAACTCGCCCGAGGAGATCATCGAGACGGTGCTCCGTCTCGAGCCGACCTTCGGCGGGATCAACCTCGAGGACATCGCCGCGCCGGGTGCGTTCGAGGTGGAGGAGCAGCTGGACGCCCAGATGGACATCCCCGTGTTCCACGACGACCAGCACGGCACGGCGATCGTCACGCTCGCCGCGCTCGAGAACGCCCTGCGGATCGTCGGCAAGGACATCGGCGACCTCAAGGTCGTGGTGGCGGGGGTCGGCGCAGCCGGGGTGGCCGTGTCCAAGATCCTCATGAACGCCGGGGTGCAGAACGTCGTCGGGTGCGACCGACAGGGTGCGGTCTCCCGGGATCGAACGGACCTCAACCGCTCCAAGCAGTGGTTCGCCGAGAACACCAACCCCGAGGACCTGCGGGGCTCGCTCGCGCAGGTGATGCCCGGTGCCGACGTGTTCATCGGCCTGTCCGGTCCGAACCTGATCACCCGGGACGACGTGGTCGGGATGGCCAAGGATCCGATCGTGTTCGCCATGGCCAATCCGGACCCGGAGATCCGCCCCGAGCTCATCGCCGACGTCGCTGCGGTGATCGCCACCGGCCGGTCGGACTTCCCGAACCAGATCAACAACGTGCTCGCGTTCCCCGGGGTGTTCCGAGGGGCGCTCGACGCTCAGGCCCGCCAGGTGACCGAGAACATGAAGGTCGCGGCCGCCCGGGCCATCGCGGCGTGCGTGTCCTCCGCCGAGCTCGCGCCCGACCACATCATCCCGTCGGTGTTCAACCCCTCGGTGGCCCCGAGCGTCGCCGACGCGTGCGCGGACGCCGCCCGGGCGGACGGCGTGTGCCGTCCGACGCAGGGTCACTAGGACCTGCCGAACCGATCCGGGGATCCGCTCGGTACCATCGACCCCGTGACGGAGGTGCTCACGGCGGACACCGTCGACGCCCGCGCCGGCGGAGGGACCCGGATCAGCGAGTGGCTCGACCGGCGTCTCGACGGACGGTGGGGCCGGGCCGAGGCCGTGCTGGTGGCGGCGGCGGCCGTGGCGGCGTGGGTCGTGCGGTTCGCCCAGGACGACGCGTTCATCACCTACCGGTACGCCCGGAACCTGGCCCGGGGAGACGGGTTGGTGTTCAACCCGGGGGAGCCGGTCGAGGGCTACACCAACTTCCTCTGGACGGCCTTCCACGCGCTGCCGGAGCGTCTCGGTTGGTCGACGCCGTTGTTCAGCCAGGTCGTCGGGGTCGTGACGATGGTCGCTGCCGTGCTGGTGACGGGTGTGCTGGCTCGCCGGCTCTTCCCGTCGCGGGGCATGGCGCTGCTCGTGCAGGCCACCCTCGTGGCCAACGTGACCTTCCTCGGCTACGCCACCGGCGGACTCGAGACCATGACCCAGACCCTGCTGGTCCTGGCCGTGACGGTGTGCCTGCTGCCCTACGGCACCGAGCGGTCGGTGGCCGACGGCTGGCCGGCCCGGCGGGTCGCCGCCGGCCTGTTCGCCGGGTTGGCCCTGCTCACCCGACTGGACTCGGCGGTGCTGGTGGCCACGGTCGTCCTCGTGCACCTGCTCGCCGTCCGCCGCCAGCGTCGGGCGGCCGGCCCGGGCCCGGACCTCGGGGTGGTGGTGTCCGCTGCAGCGCAGGTGGCGGTGCCGGCGGTGGTGGTCGTGCTGCCGTGGCTGGTGTGGAAGTGGGGCTTCTACGGGTCGCTCGTCCCCAACACGTTCTTCGCCAAGTCGGCGGCCAACCCGATCGTCCCGTTCCTGTTCGGGGTCGTCTACCTGGTGTGCTTCTTCCTCTCCTACGCCGCGTTCCTGCTCGTCGGCCGGGCGCGCCGCCACGGTCGTGAGCTCCTGTCGGTGCCGGGTGTGGCCCAGGTCCTGTGGGTGGTCCCGGTGTGGTTCCTCTACATCTGCGTGGTCGGTGCGGACTTCATGGAGTTCCGCTTCCTGGTCCCGGTGCTGCCCGTGCTCGCCGTGGTCGCCGCCGCCCTGATCGACCCGGTCGTCTCGGTGGTGCGCCAGGTCCTGCTCGTCGGCACCCTGCTCGCCTGCTCGGCGGCACACGCGGTGGTGCCGGCGGTGCTGCCCTACCCGGTCCTGACGTTCTCCGAGCTCTCGCACTGGCCGAGTTCGTCCCCCACGGCGTGGCAGGCCATGGGGGAGCGACTCGCCCGCGAGTTCCCGGGCGGTCCCGACGTCCCCGGTCAGCCGACGATCGCGGTCGCGCCGCTCGGCGTGATCGGCTACTTCGCCGACCTCCCCACCGTCGACATGCTCGGCCTCGCCGACGCCACCGTCGCCCGGGAGGGCGCGACGTTCGACCTCTACTACCCGGGCCACGTCCGCATGGCCACGGTGCCGTACCTCGAGCAGCGCGGCGTCGACCTGGTCGTCGGCCAGCCGCGGGTGGTCCCCGCCGAGGAGGATCGGACCTCCTACCGACTGTCGGAGGTGGCCAACCTCTGGCCGGCGGCCGACCTGAAGCTCCTCCCCGAGCAGGCGCAGGTGATCGAGATCCCCGTCACCGACTCGCAGGTCTGGACGGTCGTCTGGTTGGGGTCCGACGACCGTGTGGCCGAGGCGGTCGACCGGAACGGGTGGCGCGTGCTGCCGATCGAGCGGGTCTGCGACCCTGCCGACCAACCCACGTGGTTCGCCCGGGCGGCGGTGGGCTCGGCGACCTCCGACGGCTGCCCCGTCGTGACCGGCTGACCCGGACCGCTCGGCTCGCCGCCTCAGACGGTCGGCGGCGTGGCGCCGGAGTTGGCGGCGCTGGCACCGGACGCATCGGACCCGGCCAGCTTGAGCCGGGCCCGCATGGCAGGGCGTTCCACGAGCCGGTGCGCCACCTCCACGGAGACCGCCAGCAGGGGGAGGTAGAGCAGCAGCGACAGTCCCTCCGAGACCTTGGACACGGTCTCGAACAACAGCACTCCGATCGGCACGTGCAGCAGGTAGATGGCGTAGCTGCGTCGTCCCAGTTCGGTGAACGGTCTCCACGAGAGGAACCTCGCCACCGGGTGCTCCCGGTACCGGGCGAAGGTGATCGCCATGACGGCGACGGCCACGGCGATGACACTGAAGCCGAACTCGCCCCAGTAGAGACCGTCCCGGAGCGAGCCACCCTCGGGGACCAGGAACGGCACGAAGAGTCCCAGTGGCTTGGCGAACCACGTGCCGATGAAGAAGGTGCCGAGCAGGACACCCGTGGCCACCCACGCCGCGGCGCGCAGCCGTCGGCCGGTCGACTCGCTGAGCTGTCCGGGGATGCGAGCGTTCACGAACGCCACCACCACGCCGAGCATGAGCGAGTCGGGGCGCTGGTACCACGCGAACAGCGGTCCGACGTGGCCCGTGAGCCGGGCGAGTCCGATCGCCACCCACGCCACGACGAACACCGCGGCGAGCCACTGCAGCCAGTTCCGGCGGACGGCGATGATGACGGCCAGCGCCCCGAACAGGTAGAAGTGCTCCTCCACGGTGAGCGACCAGAGGTGCAGCAGCGGTCGGATCTCCGGCGGTCCGCCACCGACCAGCTCCACGTGGACCGGGTGGACCACGTGGTAGAGGTACGTGCCACCGGCGAGCGCGTCGCTGACGGCCTTGTCGAGCAGGTCCTGGTTGTCGGTGAGCAGGTGGATCGCCACGGCCGCGAGCAGCGTGCCGACGATCACGAGGTACATGAGCGGCAGCAGCCGCAGCGCCCGCCGCGAGTAGAAGCGGCGCAGGTCGACCCGGCCGGCCCGGCGGTCCTCCTCGAGCAGCAGTGTGGTGATGAGGAACCCGGACAGCACGAAGAACAGGTCGACCGTGCCGGCGAAGCCACCGAACGGCTCGAACGTGGCGTGGACCAGGATGACCAGGCAGACGGCGATGCCGCGCATCCCGTCGAAGGGGGGCAGGTAGCCGAGCTTGTCGGCGTTGGAGATGAACGGCGCCGTCGAACGACTCGACCCGGGTGTCCCCGCTGGTGCTGCGCCGTCGTCGCTCACTCCACCCCGTCCCCTCGTGCACGGAGCGGGTCCCCGGACACCCGGCTCCGGGCGTCAGGCTACCGGCCGCGCGTGGCCGCCGTGAGGGGACGGTGGTTCCACGTGGTGGTCGGGACCGGCGTCGATCCGGTGACCTTCCGCTTTTCAGGCGGACGCTCTGCCAACTGAGCTACCCGACCGGGTGACGGACCGGGTGCCCGGGGGCACCGGTCCGTGGTGGCGGTCCCGACGGGATTTGAACCCGCGACCTCCGGCTTGACAGGCCGGCGTGCACTCCAAGCTGCACCACGGGACCACGGCTGTGGCCTGCACCCCCAACGGGATTCGAACCCGTGTTACCTCCTTGAAAGGGAGGCGTCCTAGGCCGCTGGACGATGGGGGCCCGTTGCCCAT
>CAIQNH010000055.1 GCA_903873135.1 uncultured Actinomycetes bacterium | reverse complement strand
GACCCGTACATCCTGTTCGTCAACGGCAAGATCTCCTCGGTCCAGGACCTGCTCCCGGTGCTCGAGAAGGTCATGCAGGGCGGCAAGCCGCTCCTGATCGTCGCCGAGGACGTCGAGGGCGAGGCGCTCGCCACCCTCGTGGTGAACAAGATCCGCGGGACGTTCTCCTCGGTGGCCGTCAAGGCCCCGGGCTTCGGTGAGCGCCGCAAGGCGATGCTCCAGGACATGGCCGTCCTGACCGGTGGCCAGGTCATCGCCGAGGAGGTCGGCCTCAAGCTCGACAACACCACGCTCGACCTGCTCGGCCGGGCCCGCAAGGTGGTCGTCACCAAGGACAACACCACCATCGTCGACGGTGCCGGCACGTCCGAGGACGTCACCGGCCGGGTCGCGCAGATCAAGCGTGAGATCGACGAGACCGACTCGGACTGGGACCGCGAGAAGCTCCAGGAGCGCCTCGCCAAGCTGTCCGGCGGTGTGGCCGTGGTCAAGGTCGGCGCCGCCACCGAGGTGGAGCTCAAGGAGAAGAAGCACCGCATCGAGGACGCGCTGTCGGCCACCCGTGCGGCCATCGAGGAGGGCGTCGTCGCCGGTGGCGGCACCGCCCTCGTCCGGGCCAAGCCGGCCGTCGCCGCAGCGGTCGAGTCGCTCTCGGGCGACGAGAAGACCGGTGCGACCATCGTGCTCCGTGCGCTCGACGCCCCGGCCCGGCTGATCGCCGACAACGCCGGTGCCGAGGGTGCGGTCATCGTCCAGCAGCTCGAGCGCGAGACCGGGAACGTGGGCTACAACGCCGCGACCGGTGAGTTCGAGGACCTGCTCAAGGCCGGCGTCATCGACCCGGCCAAGGTGACCCGGGCGGCGCTGCAGAACGCAGCGTCGATCGCCGGCCTGCTGCTCACCACCGAGGCGCTCGTGGCCGACAAGCCCGAGGAGCCCGGGGCGGCCGGCGGCGGCATGCCCGACATGGGTGGCATGGGCGGCATGATGTGAGCCCGGGCCCGCAGTGCGGGCCCACTGGTGCGGACACGGGGCCGACCCTGCGGGGTCGGCCCCGGTCGCGCTCCGCCTCCAACCGCCCCGTCACGCCGTCCGCCCCGCAGCCACCCGTCCGCCCCGCCGCCACCCGCCCGCCCCGCCGCCCGAGCGGTGCGCCTCCGTGCCCGGTGCAGACGCCCACCCCGGCGGTGGCTGGGTGCACCAGGAACGGGTGGGGCGCCCGACTGGCGGCGCGGTCGTGCACGGGGACGGCCCGGTGCGCCACACTGCACGGGTGCGAGGTGCGACCAGGACGACGGCGACGTTGGTCGTGGTCGTCGTGCTCGGGTTCCTCGTGGCGTGCACCCCACCGGTCACCCGGGGCGCGTTCAACGTCCCGTCGGCGCCGTGCACCGACGTGGTCCTGATCACCGCCCGGGGGAGCTCCCAGGAGGTGGCGAGCGGCGAGACCCGTTCGGTGCACGCCCGGTTCCAGGCCGCCATGACGGCGGTCGCGCCGCAGCGGACGCTGCGGATCCTGGAGGTCGGTGACCTCGACGGCGACGGTGTGGCGGACCCGGGTGGGTACCCGGCGTTCGGTTTCGACCGGATCCTGGGCGTGGACCTGACCTCGGACCCGGTGAACGACTTCGCCGTGATCGGCGGGTACAACGAGTCCCGGCGGGTCGGCAGCGCCGAGATCGTCGCAGTGGTCGACCAGGTCCTGGCCGCGTGCCCGTCCAGCCGTCTGGTGGTCGTGGGCACCTCGATGGGCGCTGACGCCGTGACCCAGGGTCTCGTGGACGTGCCCCTCGACCAGCTGGACCGGATCGACGCCCTCCACCTCTTCGGCGACCCCAGGTTCATGGTGGGCCCGTGGGCCCGGGCGCCCCGGGCGTGGATCCCCTCCGGCCACGGCCTGCTCGGCATCCGACGCCAGTACGTCCCGCCGTCGCTCGCCGAGCGCACCGTCAGCTGGTGCGGCGAGTTCGACGGGACCTGCACGGCCCAGTGGCACGTGAGCGTCTTCCAGCTCCTGCCGTTCTGCGAACAGCTCCGTCAGTTCGCGTGGTGCTCGACCCGGCACGTCGACTACGACTACTGGGCGCACGAGCCGGCGATGCTCGAGGCGGCCTCGGCCGTGGTCCGTCGGGCCGGGTGGCAGTCCGGGGCGTAACCTCGCCGCATGGACCAGCGCCCCGCTCCCGACCCCGCCAAGCTGCTCGCCGACTGGATGGAGTGGGAGACCGGCGAGACGCCACCGGGTCGGGTGATGAGCAACCTCAAGACCCACGGGCTCCGGGACCTGCTCGAGCAGCTCGTGGCGGCGTCGACGTCCGCCGACGCCTGAGCGACGGGTCCGTCACCGAGGTGGAGCGCGGCGGGCCGCAGGTCATCCCCCGGCCGGGGGAGTGGTCGCACGGTCGCCCCGCGCCGTGGGCGGAGGTGGCCGACCCGGCCTCGTGCTGCACCCTGGACCGGGTCGCCGAGGTCCTGCCGCCCGGCCACCGGGGTCGACCGTCGCCGGTGGCCGACGAGGGCGGCATCCCGTCGGCCGTGCTGCTGCCGCTCTACCAGGGCGAGCACGGCGTGGAGGTGGTGCTGACCCGTCGGGCGTGGAACCTGCGGACCCACCGGGGCGAGGTGAGCTTCCCGGGCGGGCGGTCCGAGCCGGGGGAGACCCCGATCCACACGGCGTGCCGGGAGGCCCACGAGGAGGTCGCCCTGCGGCCCGAGCTGGTCCACCCGCTCGGCGAGCTCGACCACCTGACCACGGTGACCCGGCGCGCGTACATCGTGCCCGTGGTCGGGGTGGTCGACGGTCGCCCCGAGCTGCGTGCCAACGAGCACGAGGTCGACGGGATCCTGTTCGTACCGCTCGCCGAGCTGCTCGAGCCGGGGGTCTTCCGGGAGGAGCGGTGGGGCACCGGCGAGACCTCCCGGCCGATCTACTTCTTCGAGCTCGTGGGCGACACGGTCTGGGGGGCGACGGCGGCGATGCTGCGGCAGCTGCTGTGCCGGCTCACCGGGGTCGACCGGGGCGAGCCCGTCGACGACGACCCGGCCCGTGACCTGCCGCCCGGCGTGCGTCCACCGATGGCCGACGACCCGGGCGTGTTCTGAGCCCTCACGGCCGTCCCGGGCCACCGACCACGGGCGGTCCGTGGCAGCCGGACCGGGGCTACATCCAGTAGTTGGGCGCCTCGGCGGTGATGGTGACGTCGTGCGGGTGCGCCTCACGCAGACCGGCCGGACTCATCCGCACGAACCGGGCGTGCTGCTGCAGGTCGGCGATGGTGTGCGCGCCGCAGTAGCCCATGGCGGACCGGAGCCCGCCCACGAGCTGGTAGAGGATCTTCTGCGCCGGACCCTTGTAGGGCACCCGGCCCTCCACGCCCTCGGGCACGACCTTCTCGGTGGTGTCGGCGTCGTCCTGGAAGTAGCGGTCCTTGGAGAACGACCGGGCGTTCATGGCGCCGAGCGACCCCATGCCCCGGTAGGCCTTGTAGCGCTCACCCTGGCTGAGCACGATGTCGCCCGGCGTCTCGTCGACACCGGCGAGCAGGCTGCCCAGCATGACGGCGTCGGCACCGGCGCCGATCGCCTTGGCGATGTCGCCGGAGTAGCGCACGCCGCCGTCGGCGATCACGCCCACCCCGTGCTCGGCGGCCACGCGGGCGCACTCGTGGATGGCGGTGAGCTGGGGCACGCCCACGCCGGCGACGATCCGCGTGGTGCAGATCGACCCCGGACCCACGCCCACCTTCACGGCGTCCGCACCGGCGTCGACGAGGGCGGCTGCGGCGTCGCCGGTGGCGATGTTCCCGGCGATCACGTCGACGGAGAAGTTGGCCTTGACCTTGCGGACCACGTCCAGCACGCCGGAGCTGTGGCCGTGCGCGGTGTCGACCACCAGCACGTCCACCCCAGCGGACACCAGCGCCTCGGCCCGCTCGATGGCGTCGTCGCCCACGCCCACCGCGGCGGCGACCACGAGCCGACCCTGGGCGTCCTTGGTCGCGTGGGGGTACTTCAGCTTCTTGTTGATGTCCTTGACCGTGATGAGCCCGGCGATGCGGTACTCGTCGTCGACCACCGGCAGCTTCTCGATGCGGTGCCGTCCGAGGATGGTCTGGGCCTGCTCCAGGGTGGTGCCCCGCGGCGCGGTGACGAGCCCCTCGGAGGTCATGACGTCACGGATGGGCCGGTTGGGGTTGTCCTCGAACCGCAGGTCACGGTTGGTGAGGATCCCCACGAGGCGCCGTTCCTCGTCGACGATCGGCACGCCGCTGATGCGGTACTTGGACATGAGGTCGAGCGCCGCGCCCACCAGGTCGTCGGGTCCGAGCGTCACCGGGTCGACGATCATCCCGGACTCGGACCGCTTCACCTTGTCGACCTCGGTGACCTGGTCCTCGATCGACAGGTTGCGGTGGACCACCCCGAGGCCGCCCTCCCGGGCCACCGCGATGGCCAGCCGGGCCTCGGTGACGGTGTCCATGGCCGCTGACATCAGGGGGATGGCGAGCCGCAGGTTGGCCGTCAGCTGCGTGCCGGTGTCGACCTCGGCGGGGATCACGTCGGAGGCCGCCGGCAGGAGGCACACGTCGTCGAACGTGAGTCCCATGGATCCGAATCGCTCGGCGGGGTCTGCGCTCTGGTCCGGTGGGAGGGTCGCCATGGGTGGATGCTAGTCGTCGGGGAGGACGGGTTCGCCACGGCCCGGCGGTAGCCTGCGCCCATGCCGACCCTGTCCTTCGACGGTGAGACCCACGGTGAGATCGTGGTCAAGGTGCGACGCTGGTTGGCGTCGCTGGAGGGGCAGGAGGGCTCGTCGCTCTCGCCGACCGAGGCCGTGACCCAGGGGGCCGAGGTCACCAAGGACGCCCTGCGGATCATCGCTGCGGCCGCCCCCGACCCGGTGGCCCAGTCCGACCTGGTCAAGGGTCTGACCAACCTGGGCTACAAGGCGACCGACACCACCAAGGCGGCCGTGGTCGCCGGGCTCGACTCGATCGAGGAGATGACGGGCGGCAGCGTCGTCCGCCAGGCCACGGAGACCGGACGCAAGGTCGTGTGGCAGATGAACTCCACCGTCGCCAAGCAGATCCTGCGCGCCCTGCGCGGCTGAGTCGGGCACTCCGGCCCTCCGGGGTCGACGCCGTCGGGCCGCACCGGCTGCCGGACGGCCGGGGCGCACCAGCGGGTCCCCGGGGGCGCCTAGACTCTCCGCTTTCCTGCACAGAAGGTGCGTGAGGTGTCAGACGTCGAGATCGGCATGGGTAAGGACGGGCGTCGGAGCTACACGCTCGACGAGATCGCGATCGTGCCCAGCCGCCGCACGCGGGAGGCCGACAGCGTCGACCTGAGCTGGCAGATCGACGCCTACTCGTTCGGGATCCCGGTCGTGGCGTCGGACTCCGACGGGGTCACCAGCCCGTCCACGGCGGTGGAGATGTCGCGTCTCGGCGGCGTGGCCGCCCTCCACGTGGAGGGCCTCTGGACCCGCCACGACGACCCGACGCCCCAGCTCGAGGCGATCGCCGCTGCCGCTGCCGACCCGGACGCCGACCACCTGGAGGTCCTGCGGCGGGCCTACGCCCCACCGGTCGATCCGGACCGGATCGGACGCCGGGTCGAGGAGATCCGCTCGGCCGGCGGGACGGCGTGCGTGTCGGTCAGCCCGGCCCACACCGAGACGCTGCTCGAGCCCGTGATCGCCGCCGAGCCGGACCTGCTGGTGATCCACGGCACCGTCACCTCGGCCGAGCACGTCACCACCTCGGACCGGGCCCCGCTCGACCTCAAGCAGCTGGTCCGCCGGCTGGAGGTCCCGGTGATCGTGGGCGGCTGCGCCAGCTACCAGGCGGCCCTCCACCTCATGCGCACCGGTGCTGCCGGCGTGCTCGTGGGCATCGGTTCGGGCGCCTCGTCGACGACCTCGCAGGTGCTCGGCGTGGGCAACGGTGCGGCCACGGCCATCGCCGACGCCCGGGCCGCCCGGATGCGCCACCTCGACGAGACCGGGGTCTACGTCCACGTGATCGCCGACGGGGGCATGGCCACCGGTGGCGACATCGCCAAGGCGATCGTCTGCGGTGCCGACGCCGTGATGATGGCGGCGCCCCTGGCTGCGGCCAGCGAGGCGCCCGCCGGTGGGGCGCTGTGGTCGCTGGGGGCGTTCCACCACGAGCTGCCCCGGGGGCGGCTGCGGCGGGTCCGCACCCAGGGCACCCTCGCCGAGGTGCTGTTCGGTCCGGCCACGGGCCCGGACGGCCGCACCAACCTGATGGGTGCGCTGCGGAGGTCCATGGCCGTGTCCGGGTACGGCTCGGTCAAGGAGTTCCAGAAGGCGGAGCTGGTGGTGACGAGCCCGCCCACCCTGCGACCGGGGCCGCAGTCGTGAGCGGGCCGGAGGCCGAGGCCGCAGCCGTCGTCGCCGACCAGCAGACCGTGCTGGTGGTCGACTTCGGGGCCCAGTACGCGCAGCTGATCGCCCGCCGGGTGCGGGAGGCGAACGTCTACTCCGAGATCGTCCCGCACTCGATCACGGCGGCCGAGGTGGCCGAGCGGGCCCCGGCGGCGGTGATCTTCTCGGGCGGACCGAAGTCCGTGAACGTCGAGGGTGCGCCGCGCATCGACCCGGGCATCTACGACCTCGGCGTCCCCATCCTGGGCATCTGCTACGGCGCCCAGCTGATCGCCGACCAGCTCGGCGGCCGGGTCGGCGGAGGTGGCGCGGGGGAGTACGGGCGGACGCTCGTCCGACGGATCGACGGTGCGCCGAGCTCGTTGCTGGCCGGGGACCTGCCGGAGACCCAGACGGTGTGGATGAGCCACTTCGACGCCGTGCTGGAGGTGCCCGAGGGGTTCGTGGCGACCGCCGCCTCCGACGGTGCGCCCAACGCCGTCTACGAGCACCCGGGTCGGCGCATCTGGGCGGTGCAGTACCACCCGGAGGTGGCCCACACGCCGCACGGCCAGGAGCTCCTCACCCGATTCCTGCACGACCTGGCCGGCTGCTCCGGCAGCTGGACCATGGACAACTTCATCGAGTCCTCGGTGGCCGCCATCCGGGAGCAGATCGGCGGTGGCCGGGCGATCTGCGGCCTGTCGGGCGGGGTCGACTCGGCCGTGGCGGCGGCGCTCGTGCACCGGGCGATCGGCGCCCAGCTGACGTGCGTGTTCGTGGACACCGGCCTGATGCGCAAGCACGAGGGCGACCAGGTGGTCGAGACGTTCCGTCGACACCAGGGCATCGAGCTGGTCCACGTCCGGGCTGCCGACCGGTTCTTCGACCGGCTCGCCGGGGTGACCGAGCCGGAGGAGAAGCGCAAGGCGATCGGCGAGCTGTTCATCCGGATCTTCGAGGATGCCCGCGGCGGGATCGACGACGCCCGGTTCCTGGTGCAGGGCACGCTGTACCCGGACGTGATCGAGTCCGGCACCGCCCACGCCTCGACGATCAAGAGCCACCACAACGTGGGGGGCCTCCCCGACGACCTGGACTTCGAGCTGGTCGAGCCGCTGCGCCTGTTGTTCAAGGACGAGGTGCGCGCCGTCGGCCACGAGCTCGGACTGCCCGACGAGATCGTCTGGCGCCAGCCGTTCCCCGGACCCGGACTGGGTGTGCGGATCATCGGGGAGGTCACCCCCGACAAGGTCGCCACGCTGCAGGAGGCCGACGCCATCGTCCGGGAGGAGCTGCGGGCGGCCGGACTGGAGCGGGAGATCTGGCAGGCCTTCGCCGTGCTCCCCGACATCCGCACCGTGGGCGTGATGGGCGACGAACGGACCTACGGCTACCCGGTGATCGTCCGGGCGGTGACCTCCGACGACGCCATGACCGCCGACTGGGCCCGGTTGCCCTACGACGTCCTGGAGTCGATGGCCTCCCGGATCATCAACGAGGTGCCCGGGGTGAACCGGGTCGCCTACGACGTCACCTCGAAGCCGCCCGGCACCATCGAGTGGGAGTGAGCCGACCGGCTCCGAGGTGGGTGCGTCGGTCGATCCGGCGACCATCCGCGCGTTTCCGGCCCTGACCGGGTACCCTGCGACCGCTGAGTGTCAATGTGGCCACTGAGCGTGTGGATTCGAGTCCGGAACTGGCGCAACCCCCCGAAAACCCCGCCAATCCGTGACTTTTCGACACGTGATTGTCATCGGCCACCCGAGTGTCGTAAGGTGACCGTCACATGAGTACCGCAACTCGTTCGCTCCGCTCCCGTACGTTCCGCACCCTCGCCGTGGCCCTGGTCGCCGGCGGGCTGATCCTGTCCTCCTTCGGTGGCAACGCTGCGTCCGCGCAGAGCATCGAGGAGCTCCGGGCCCGTGCGCAGGCCATCGCCTCCCAGCTCGAGGGTCTCCGCGAGCAGGAGGCCCTGCTCGGCTCGAAGATGCTCGAGGTGCAGGAGGGCATCGCCTCCACCCGCCAGCAGATCGAGGAGACCAAGGCCTCCATCGAGGACGCCAAGGGTCGGCTCGTGACCGCCGAGGACCAGGCCAGCCAGTACGTGATCTCCGCGTTCATCGGCGCCGGGATCGGCGACGACCTGAGCGTCGGCGCCAACGACCCCAACGAGGCCGTCAACGAGCAGGTGCTGCTCGACACGCTGCAGGGTGATCGTGAGCAGGTGGCCGAGGATCTCCGCGCCGCCCGGATCGACCTGGAGCAGAAGACCGCCGACCTCGAGACCATCAGCGCCACCCTCGCTGCGCAGGAGGCCGAGCTCGCCAACGTGAAGGTCGAGCTCGACCGGGCCATCGCCGGTCAGGAGCAGCTGCTGGCCGACACCACCGCCGAGCTGCGGGCCGCCATCGCTGCAGAGGAGGAGCGCCGCCGGCGTGCCGCTGAGGCCGAGGCCCGGGCCCGGGCGATCGCTGCCCAGCAGGCCGCCGCCCAGCAGGCCGCCGCCCAGCAGCAGGGTGGGACCCAGCGCGTGGCGCAGGGTGGCCAGTCGGCCGTCCGGTCCTCGGGTCGGGGTGGTTCCAGCGTGGTCGCCGCACCGTCGGGTGCTGCAGCCCCGGCGCCGTACACCGGCTCCAACGCCGCCATCGCCTTCGCCATGTCCAAGCTGGGCACCCCCTACCTCTGGGGTGGCACCGGCAACGGCGGCTACGACTGCTCGGGTCTGGTGCAGGCGGCCTTCGCCAGCGCCGGTAAGAGCCTGCCCCGCGTCGGTGGCGCCCAGTACAACGCCACCCAGCGCATCGACCAGAGCCAGGCCAAGCCCGGTGACCTGGTCTTCTGGGCCAACGGCACCCGCCACGTGGGCATCTACGTCGGCGACGGCAAGGTCCTCCACGCGCCGCGCACCGGCGACGTGGTGAAGGTGGCGCCGCTCTACGGCCAGCCCACCTTCGGCCGGGTCAGCTGACCTCAGCGGTCACGTCGTCCGGCGGGACGTAGGTTCCCGGTCGGACGTACCCCTCCTGAGTTCGTCGGAGTCGGTCAGCTGCCGGCGAGACGGGCGATGACCGGCGCCATGTCGTCCAGCGAGCTGGCCGAGAGGCCGATGGCCGAGATCCCGAGCGTCTCGCGCCGCTCGACGAGGTCGTCGCAGATCTGCTCCACGGTGCCGCACAGCGCGTGCGGGCTGCGCCTCGCCTCCTCGGGAGTCAGCCCGAACCCGCCGGCCATGGCGTCGTAGAGGCTGTCCCGCTCGTCGGTGACCACCGCCAGGTGCACCCGGGCACCGATCTCCAGGTCGTCGAACCGGTCGCCGGCGGCGTCGCGCACCCACCCGAGCTTCTCGACGGTCGCCGCCTCCGTGGCCGACGGACCGGCTCGCTCGTCGATCACGCCGGCGGCGAGGCGGGGGTTGAGGTGGACCACGTCGGCCCGTCGCCCTGCGAGCTCCAGGATGCGTCGGCCACCGCCGCCGATGACGATCGGTGGCCGGGGCTGCTGGGCCGGGGCCGGTCGAACGTCGAGGCCCTGGACCTGGTAGTGGGTGCCGTCGAAGTCGAACGGCTGGGCCGACCACGCGCCTTCGACCACGGTCAGGGCCTCCTCGAGTCGTTCGATCCGGGTCCCGGGTCGGTCGAGCTGCATGCCGGTGGTCTCGTAGTCGGTGGTCATCCAGCCGGCGCCGATGCCGAACTCGAGCCGCCCGCCGCTCAGCCGGTCGATCGTGGCCGCCTCGCGGGCCAGGACGACGGGGTGGCGGTAGTCGTTGGAGAACACCAGTGAGCCCACCCGCAGGTCGGTCGTGGCGTCCGCGACGGCCATGAGGGCGGTCAGCGGGGCGACCTCCTCACCGGTGATGTGGTCGGCGACGGTGAGCACGCTGACGCCCGCGTCCTCGGCCCGGCGGGCGAGCGGCCGGAGCTCCTCCGGGGCGCCGAGGTGGGAGGCCTGGACGGAGAACCGGAACGGGCGGTGGGTCACGCTCCGAGGCTAGACCACCCCGGGACGGCCACGGAACGTCACATTCTCGCGTGTATTTCGTCACATGACTGCAATATTCGATCCACAAGTGCAACAATTGTCCCATGAGTGAAACGAAGTCCCCCCGCCTGTTCCTCCGCATCGGCGCCGCAGCCGCCGTCACCTCGCTCGCCCTCGGAGTCCCCTCGCTGCTCGGTTCGGTCGGCACCGTGTCCGTCCGCACCGAGCCGGTCGCCAACCGGGTTCCGGCCCAGCCCGTCGTCCCGGTGGTCCAGGTCACCCCGCCGCCGTCGACCACCACGACCACGGTCCCGACGCCCCCTCCGCCTCCGCCCCCCACCTCCGGCGAGCTCGCGATCTTCTGGGCCCTCAAGACCCTCGGCACCCCGTACCGCTACGGCGGCTCGACCCCCTCGGGGTTCGACTGCTCGGGTCTGGTCATGTGGGCCTACGCCCAGGCCGGCGTCCGGGTCCCCCGCACGGCGAGCGAGCAGCGGAGCGCCTCGACGAGCATCAGCCAGGCGGAGCTGCAGGTCGGCGACCTCGTCTTCTACTACGGCACCGGTCACGTGGGCATGTACATGGGCTACGGCCAGATCCTGCACTCGCCGCGGACCGGCAAGTCGGTCGAGATCGTCCCGCTGAACCGCGGTGGCATGAGCGCCTCCTCGTTCGGTCGCATCAACCGGATCAAGTGAGCGCGTCGACGGGTTGATCCCGTCACGGCGCAGTCGGCCGGGCCTACGCTCGACCGTCATGGCCACCCAGCAGCACGACCAGCTCGCCGACTTCACACGCGGGTCCTTCTCGTTCGCCGGCAAGGACCGGACCGTCCTCCGGCTCGGTGAGGGTCCGGGCGTGGTGGTGATGGCCGAGGTCCCGGGGATCACCCCGCGGGTGGCCGACTTCGCCCGACGCGTGGCCGACCGGGGACTGACGGCCGTCGTGCCCCACCTCTTCGGCACCCCCGGCGCTCCCCCTGGTGCCGGGACCTACCTCCGCACCCTCGGCCCGCTGTGCGTGTCCCGGGAGTTCGCCATGTTCGCCAAGCGGACCACGCCGCCGGCGATCGACTGGCTGCGGGCGCTGTGCCGGGACACGCACGAGCGCTGCGGCGGGCCGGGTGTCGGGGCGGTCGGGATGTGCTTCACCGGGGGGTTCGCCCTGGCCATGGCCACCGAGCCGGCGCTGCTCGCCCCCGTGCTCAGCCAGCCGTCGCTGCCGGTCGGCCGGTCCGCTGCAGCCCGGGCCGACCTGGGCCTGTCCGACGACGACCTGCGCGTCGTGCGGGAACGGGCCGACGAGGAGGACCTCTGCGTCCTCGGGCTCCGGTTCACCGGGGACCCGCTCTCGCCACCGGAGCGCTTCGAGACGCTGCGCCGCGAACTCGGCGACAACTTCGTCGGCGTGGAGCTCGACTCGTCGTCCGGCAACCCGCACGGTCACGCGTCGAGGGCCCACTCCGTGCTCACCGAGGACCTCGACGACCGCCCCGGCACCCCGACGCACGACGCGCTCGAGCAGGTGCTGGTGTTCCTCACCGACCGGCTCCTCCCAACCACCTGACCCGATCCCTCCCTCCCCCCTCCCACCCTCCCACCCTCCCTCAGCGTTGTGGTG
>CAIQNH010000054.1 GCA_903873135.1 uncultured Actinomycetes bacterium | reverse complement strand
TCGACGGGAGCGACACCCTCGACGACCCGGTCTTCCCCGAGGGTGTCTCCGCCGGAGCGGCACGCCGGGACTCGGTGCTGCTGTGGACCCGCGCCGTCACCGACGCACCCGTGTCGGTGACCGTCCGGACCGACGGCTTCGGAGCGGACTGCACCGAGGACGGCACCGGCGCCACGTTCGCCGGCTCGACCGGCACCCCGGACCAGCTCAGGGACCGCACGGTCCGGGTCCGGGTGGAGGGGCTCGAACCCGGCACCCGGTACTCGTACCGCTTCTGCGACCATCGTGGCACCGCCAGCCGGACCGGGTCGTTCCGGACCGCCCCTGCGGCCGACGACGCCACGCCCGTCGTGTTCGCCGTCACCGGTGACGCCACCGCCGAGCGAGCGAGCGGCGCCGAGGAGCCCTTCTACGCCGAGGGCTTCGACGTCTACTCGGCTGCGGCCTCGCTCCCGCTCGACTTCATCGCCAACGGTGGCGACACCATCTACGCCGACGACGTGGTGAAGCGCTCTGGTGGATTCGTCGCCCGGACGCGCCCCGAGAAGTGGGCGAAGTACCGGGAGAACCTGGCCCAGCCGCAGCTCCGGGCGGCCCGGGCCTCCACGTCGACCTACTCGTACTGGGACGACCACGAGTGGGACAACGGCTTCTCACGGAACCCGGACGACCCGGCCACCGAGGAACACTTCCGGGCCGGGGTCGACGCCTTCACCGACTACACACCGGTCGACCACTCACCGGAGACCGGGATCTTCGCGGTCTACCCGTGGGGGCCGAACCTCGACGTGGTGGTGCTCGACGAGACGTCGTTCCGCACGCCACCGGTCGACAGCCTGTTCGACGCCGGTCGGGCCGAGGCCTGCCGCAACCCGGTCACGAAGCGGATCGAGCGGGTACCGACCGCCCCCCAGGAGCTCCGGAACCGGTGGGCGGACCTGCTGGGCGACCAGTGGCTGCGGGCTCCCGTCGACCCCGGGTGTCGGGCGCTGCTCGACGACCCGCAGCGGCACATCCTCGGCCCGGACCAGTTCGCGGCGCTCGACCGGGCGCTGCGGAGCTCCACGGCGGCGTTCCGGGTCGTGCTGTCGACCAACCCGACCCAGGAGTTCTACGTCGCCCCGTACGGCCGGTTCGAGGGCTACCCGGCCGAACGGGCTCGGCTCGTCGAACTGCTGTCCTCGGTTCCCGGGACCGTGGTCCTGGCCACCGACGTGCACGCGACCCTGGCCGGACCGGTCGACCTCGAACCGGGCCGGCCGGCGGCACCCGGCACGGCGACGGAGGTCGCCGTCGGCCCCGCAGCGGCGGGTCAGCGCCAGGACATCTGGTCCCGCTACTTCGCTCAGGGCGAGGAGGCCGTCGACCGGCTGGCCACCGAGTTCCTCCTCGCTCCTGCGGACCGGGGCGGTCTGGGCATGGACTGCGTGCGGCTCGACGCCTACGCCTTCGCCACCGTGACCGCAGGACCGGATCGCCTCGAGGTCCAACCCCGGGACCGAACCGGCGCACCGATCGTCAACGTCGACGGGACACCGTGCGGACCGGTGGTGGTGCGGCGGCCCTGACCGGGCGGGTCAGCCGACCGGGCTGGGGACCACCCAGTCCGTCGGCTTGAAGCGCGACTGCTCGTTCTGCGGTCCCCGGGCGTCGAACGACGCGATCGCCACCCGTCGACCGAGGGTGTCGCTCCAGTCGTCCGACCACGCCGTCAGGTTGGGGTACGCCGCTGCGAACACGGTGCGGTCGTAGAACCCGGCGCGCGGGTTGACCAGGTCCTTCACGAACTGCTGCAGGGCCGGGTCGGACTCGTAGGTGGACGTCACGCCGTCACGGATCTCGTCGCTCGAGAGCTGCACGTCGATGTCGCTCAGGCCGGTGGTCACGTCCAGGGTGAACATGGAGTCGACCGGCCGCTGACCGGGCCGGGCTGCGACGTCACCGAACCAGGCGGCGTAGCGACGGTAGATCTGGGTGCACCAGAACGGCTTGGGCCACTCACCGTTCTCCTTGAAGAACGTCTCGGCCGCTGCCGCCGGGTCCTTCGGGAACGGCTTGTGCGGGCCGGAGAACAGGGTCGTCAGGCTGCCCTTGAGCCGGGTGTCGACCGCCGACGGGCGCAGGCCGTCGGCGATGGCGGCGGCGAAGAGGGTCTGCACGAACTCGCCGTACTGGGCTGCGGTGAACCCGACGGGTGCCGTGCGGGCCCGCCAGTCCCGGAGCTCCGCAGGAGTCAGCCCCACGGCCTCGGCGTCGGTGGGCGTGAGGGCGTACCCGGACTCGTCGGTCACCGCTGGGGTGAGGGCGGCCTCGTACTCGGCGCGGGCGGCCGGGTCGAGTTGCTCGGGGACGACCGGGAGGGGGTAGGGATCGGTCGCACACGGGTTGCCGGAGGTCGGGACGACCACGTCGGGTGCCGCCTGGAAGCCGTCCGTGTCGAAGTCGGCCGCCTCGGCACCGTCCCCGGCGGGCGCGCCGGTGGCGTCCGCCGTCGTCTCCGACTCGGTGCTGGCCGAC
>CAIQNH010000053.1 GCA_903873135.1 uncultured Actinomycetes bacterium | reverse complement strand
AGCGAGGCGACCGTGGCGCCCCGGCGGGCCTGCAGCTCGAGCCCGGCGACGGCGAGCGCCCGTCCGAGCCCGCGGCGGTGCCCGGCGGGATCGGTGGCGATCGCGAAGATCTCGCCGATCGCCGGCCCGCCGCGCTCGGCCGGGTGGTGGCGGGTCCAGCAGAAGCCGTCGATCGTCCCGTCGTCGTCCTCGTGCACGAGCACGTCGTCGGCCCGGAACCACGGCGTGTCGGTGCGCTCGGCGAGCTGCGCTGCGTCCCAGCCACCCTGGTCGGGGTGCCACTCGAACGCCCGGTTGTTGACGGCGAGGAGTCCGTCGTCGTCGACGACCGGCCGGTACGGACGGAACACCCAGGCCCCGAGCGCGGAGGTCTGCGTCTCCTCCAGCGGGAGTGGCCGTCGGAGCTCGTCGAGCTCTCGCACCGGCTCGCCCAGGTCGGGAGCGGCCGGCTCGTCGACGCCGCGCCACACGAGGGCCTCGGCGCGGTGCGCCGCAGGGATCCGTCGGGGCTCGTCCACCAGCGGCGGAGGCTACCGTGCGCCCGTGCCCGAGGCGTCCCCACGACCCAGCACGCGGCGGGTCCGACCGAGGACGCCGGCCGGCCGGGCGCGCACGGTGCACCGGCTGCTCGCCGAGGAGTACCCCGACGCCGAGTGCGAGCTGGACCACCGCGACGCGTTCGAGCTGCTCGCCGCCACGATCCTCTCGGCGCAGTGCACCGACGCACGTGTGAACCAGGTGACGCCGGTGCTGTTCGAGCGGTACCCGGACGCTCCCGCCCTGGCCGTCGCCGACCCGGAGGACGTCGAGGGGATCGTGCGCTCCACGGGGTTCTTCCGGTCCAAGGCCGCCAACCTGATCGGGATGGCCTCGGCGATCGTCGACCGGTTCGGCGGCGAGGTGCCGTCGTCGGTGGCCGACCTGACGTCGCTGCCCGGGGTGGGGCGCAAGACGGCGAACGTGGTCCGCAGCGTGGCGCTCGACCTGCCGGGACTGCCGGTGGACACCCACGTGCTGCGCCTGACCCGCCTGCTCGGGATCACCACCGACGACGATCCCGTCCGGGTGGAGCTCGAGTTGAACCCCATGGTCCCGGCCGCGGAGCGTGGCGCGTTCAGCCTCAGGTTGATCCTCCACGGCCGCCGGGTCTGCGTGGCCCGACGCCCCGCCTGCGACCGGTGCGTCCTGGCGTGGATGTGCCCGTCCTCGGGTGCCTGAACCCTCTGCCCCGTTTCGGTGGACGGCCTCCGACCGGGTGTGGTGGACTCACCGAACCAGGTTCCCGCCACCTGGTAACCGGCGCTCGGGCTCCCGCCGCCCGATGCGCCCGCCCGGCGCTCCCTCGGGGGCGCCGGGTGTCGTTTTGGGCCGCCCTCGGACGTCGCCGGCGGGTTCAGCCCAGGTCGCCGAGCGTTCGGCCGAGTCGCCGGGCGGCCGCTCGCAGGTGCCGCTCGATCTCGTAGAGGTCGCCCACCACGTCGTCGAGCTCGGTCCCCCGGACGGTCTCCACCGCCTCGCCGAGGCGCTCGAGCGCCTGGTCGAGCGTCGACTGCAGCGAGGCGAGGTCGGCGTGGAGGCTCACAACGTCTTCCTACCACCCCGGAGCCGACGGGTACGTTGAGGCGGTGATCACCCGGCTCGACCTCCGCGGCCTCGAGGACCCGACCGAGGGACTGCCGCGTCCGGAGCGCAACGACGCCGACGTGCTCGAGTCGGTGCGCAGCACGCTGGAGGCGGTGCGCACCGGCGGCGACGCCGCGCTCCTGGAGCTGACCGAACGCTTCGACGGCGTCCGACTGGACCGGGCCCGGGTGCCGACGTCGGAGCTCCGGGAGGCGCTGGACGCCCAGCCGAGCGAGGTGCGCGCCGCGCTCGAGCTCGCAGCCGAGCGGGTGCGACTGCACCACCGGGCCCAGCTCCGTCCGGAGGTGGTGCACGACGACGGCGGTGTCGTCATCCGTTCGTACTGGGTGCCGGTCGACCGGGTCGGGTGCTACGTCCCGGGAGGTCGGGCCGCCTACCCGTCGACGCTGCTCATGACGGCCGTCCCCGCGCTCGTGGCCGGGGTGGCGGAGGTGGCCGTGTGCGTCCCGCCGGACCGCGGCACCGGTCGGGTCGCTCCCGTCACGCTGGCGGCAGCTGCGGTCGCCGGGGTCGAGGAGGTCTACGCCGTGGGTGGCGCACAGGCCGTCGCTGCGCTCGCGTACGGGACGGAGACGATCCGGCCCGTGGACGTGGTGTGCGGTCCCGGCAACGCGTGGGTGGCCACGGCGAAGCGGGAGGTGGCCGACACCGTCGGTGTGGCCGCTGCGTTCGCGGGCCCGAGCGAGGTGGTGGTCGTGGCGGACGACAGCGTCCCGCCGAGCTTCGCGGCGATCGACGTGATCCTCCAGGCCGAGCACGGCCCCGACGGCCTGGCCTGGTTCGTGACCTGGGACGAGTCGGTCGCCGACGGTGTGACCGCGGAGATCGAACGCCTAGTCGCAGCGGCACCCCGGCGGGACGAGATCACCGCCACGCTGTCCCGCAGCGGCCACGTCGTCCTGGTCGACTCGCCCGCAGCGGCACTGGCGGTCGCCAACGCCGTGGCCCCGGAGCACCTGGAGCTGCTGGTCGCCGAGCCCGACCTGCTCGTGCCGCTGGTGCGCAACGCCGGCGCCGTGTTCGTCGGCCCGTGGTCGCCGGCGTCGATCGGCGACTACGTGGCTGGGCCGAGCCACGTCCTGCCGACCGACGGGACGGCCCGGTTCGCCTCGGCGCTCACCGTCGACGACTTCCTGAAGCAGCACCACGTGGTCACCGTGAGCGGGTCGGGGTTCGACGCGCTGGCCCCGGCGGTCGAGGCGCTGGCCGACGCCGAGGGGCTCGACGCCCACGCCGAGAGCGTGCGGCTGCGCCGTCGCGCCCGGGAGTCCTGATGGGCCGCCCCCGAGTCCGTGACGACCTGGCGCTCGTCGAGGGCTACCACTCGCCCCAGCTCGAGGTGGAGGTGCGACTCAACACCAACGAGGCGCCGCTGCCGCCGCCCGAGGCGTTCACCGAGTCGTTCCTGGCCGTGGCCCGGGCGGTGCCGTGGAACCGCTACCCGGAGCGCTCGGCGCTCCCGCTGCGCGCCCGGATCGCCGAGGTCGAGTCCGAGGGTGCGCCGTGGTCCTTCACGGCGGCCAACGTGCTCGCGGCCAACGGCTCCAACGAGGTGCTCCAGTCCATCGCCCTCACCTACGCCGGGGCGGGGCGCACCGTGCTGTGCTTCGAGCCGACCTACGCGCTCCACGGTCACATCAGCCGCGTGTGCGGCAGCTCGGTGGTCGAGCGCGACCGCCGGGACGACTTCACCCTGGACGTGGACGCTGCGGTCGCGGCCGTCACCGAGCTCCGGCCGTCGGTGGTGTTCCTGTGCTCGCCGAACAACCCGACGGGCCGCGTCGAGGATCCGGCGACGGTCGAGGCGGTGCTCGGTGCGACCGAGGCGGTGGACGGACTGCTGGTCGTCGACGAGGCCTACGGCCAGTTCGCCGACCACTCCGCACTCTCGCTCGTGGCCGAGGACCGCAACGTGGTGGTGACCCGGACCTTCTCCAAGACGTGGTCGGCCGCGGCGCTGCGGCTGGGCTACCTGGTGGGCCCGACGTGGGCGGTGCAGCAGGTGGAACAGGTCGTGCTGCCGTACCACCTCGACGCGCTGACGCAGCTCGCCGGCACGGTGGCCCTCGGCTTCGTCGGCGACATGCGGGAACGGGTGGCGGCGCTGGTCGCCGAGCGTGAGCGGCTCGTCGCCGGGCTCGAGGGACTGGGCGTGGAGCAGTGGCCGAGCGGGGCCAACTTCGTGCTGTTCCGACCGCCCGGTGGCGACGGCGACGCCGTCTGGCAGGGTCTGGTGGACCGCTCGGTGCTGGTGCGCAACTGCTCGTCGTGGCCGCGGCTGGGCGGGTGCCTCCGGGTCACCGTCGGCACCCCCGAGGAGAACGACCGCTTCCTGGCGGCTCTGGCCGCCGTGCTCGGCGGCGGCTGAGCCCGCCGTCCGGCGCCGGGTCCGGTCCGATTCGTTCCTCGGTCGAGCGGCGCGTGTGCGAACCTGTCGCCGTGACCAGCGACGCACATCGACGACGGGCCAGTGGCGAACGCAGCACCGCCGAGACCAGCATCAGCGTCACCCTGGACGTCGACGGCACCGGTGCGACCGACTGCGTGACCGGTCTCCCGTTCTTCGACCACATGCTCGACCAGTTGGGCCGACACGGTGGGTTCGACCTCCGGGTGGCGGCGGTGGGCGACCTGGCGATCGACGCACACCACACGGTGGAGGACACCGGGATCCTGCTCGGTGGCGTGTTCGCCGACGCGCTCGGTGACAAGCGCGGGGTGCGCCGCTTCGCCTCGATCCGCGTGCCGCTCGACGAGGCAGTGGTCGAGGCGGTGCTCGACCTCTCCGGTCGCCCCTTCCTGCACTACGAGGTGGCGCCCCCGGGGGAGCGGATCCTCGGCGACCCGCCGTTCGATCCGCAGCTGATGGAGGAGTTCTGGCGGGCGTTCGTCACCTCCGCCGGGATCACCCTCCACCTGACCATGGTCCGCGGGCGCAACACCCACCACGTCGTGGAGGCGTCGGTGAAGGCCACGGCCCGGGCGCTGCGCGACGCCGTGCGGGTGGAGTCGAGCGAACTCCCGTCCACCAAGGGCACGCTCTGATGGTCCGAGACGGGCTCGGGGCGGCGTGAGCGCGCCCACGGTGGCGGTGCTCGACTACGGCATCGGCAACCTCCGCTCGGCCGAGAAGGCCCTGCAGCACGTGGGTGCCGACGCCGCGCTGACCGCCGACCCGGAGCGGGTCGCCCACGCGGACGCCGTGGTGCTCCCCGGCGTCGGCTCGTTCGGCCCGTGCGCCGCGGCCCTGGCCTCGAGCGGGCTCGACACCGTCGCCCGTCGGGCCGTGGCGGAGGGCGTCCCGTTCCTCGGCATCTGCGTCGGGATGCAACTACTCTACGAGTCCTCCGAGGAGTCGCCCGGTGCGGTCGGGCTGGGCGTGCTGCCGGGCACCGTGCGCCGGCTCCCGTCCGGGGTGAAGCACCCGCAGATGCAGTGGAACACCCTCGAGGTGCGACGGGACGACGAGCTGTTCGAGGGCCTGGGCGCGGACCCGTGGATGTACTTCGTGCACTCCTTCGCCGCCGAGGTGACCGAGGACGTGGTGGCCACCTGCGACTACGGCGGCCCGGTCGCCGCGGCGGCGCGCCGCGGGTCGGTGTGGGCCGTGCAGTTCCACCCGGAGAAGTCGGGTCGACCCGGGCTCGACCTGCTCGCCAACTTCGTGCGGATCGCCGCAGGTGGTGCCTGATGGACCTCCTCCCGGCGATCGACCTGCTCGGCGGCCGCTGCGTGCGCCTCTACCAGGGGGACTACGACCGTGGCACCGTCTACGGGGACGACCCGGTGGCCCAGGCGCTCGCGTTCCAGTCCGAGGGTGCGCCGTGGATCCACGTGGTCGACCTGGACGCGGCCCGGTCCGGTGAGGCCACCAACCGCGAGGTCGTCGCCGAGATCTGCGCAGCGGTCGACGTGCCCGTGCAGTCCGGCGGCGGGGTGCGCAGCGTCGAGTCGGCGGCCGCGCTCGCCGACGCCGGGGTGGCCCGGGTCGTCGTGGGCACCGCAGCGCTGGAGCAGCCGGAACTGGTGGCCCGACTGGCCGCCCGACAGCCGGTGGCGGTGGGTCTCGACGCCCGGGGGACGGACCTCGCCTCCCACGGCTGGGAGGTCAGTTCGGGGCTCGACCTGTGCGAGGTGGCGTCGCGCTTCGCCGACGTGGGCGTGGCGGCGTTCGTCGTCACCGAGATCGCCCGCGACGGCACCCTCGAGGGCCCCTCGATCGAGCAGCTCTCCGCCGTGCTGGCCGCCGTCGGAGACGTCGGCGTCGACGTGATCGCATCGGGTGGGGTCGGCTCGGTCGACCACCTGCGCCAGCTGGCCGGTCTCTCCGTCGACGGCGCCACCCTGGCGGGGACGATCGTGGGCCGAGCGCTCTACGAGCGGGCCTTCACCCTCACCGAGGCCCTCGAGGCCGTCGGCAGCACCCGGGATGCCGCGCCGTGAACGTCGCCCGGGTCATCCCGTGCCTCGACGTCGACGCCGGTCGCGTCGTCAAGGGCGTGAACTTCGTGGACCTGCGGGACGCCGGCGACCCGGTCGAGCTGGCCGCCCGCTACGACGCCGAGGGGGCCGACGAGCTGGTGTTCCTCGACATCACCGCGTCCTCGGACCGTCGTGAGACCACGCTGGAGATGGTGCGCCACGTGGCCGAGGAGGTGTTCATCCCGTTCACGGTGGGCGGCGGCGTCCGGTCCGTGGCCGACGCCCGCCTCCTGCTGCGCGAGGGTGCCGACAAGGTCGGCGTGAACACCGCTGCGGTCGACCGCCCGGAACTGGTGGCGGAGATCGCAGAGGAGTTCGGCGCCCAGTGCGTGGTGGTGGCCGTCGACAGTCGACGTCGTCCCGAGGGCGGCGACGGTCCGGAGCACCGGGTGTTCACCCACGGCGGCCGGACCCCGACCGACCTCGACACCGTCGAGTGGGCCGCCCGGGTCGTCGAGCTCGGCGCGGGTGAGATCCTGCTCACCTCCATGGATCGCGACGGGACCCGCGACGGGTTCGACCTGCCGCTGACCCGGGCCGTGGTCGACGCCGTGACCGTCCCGGTGATCGCCTCGGGCGGGGTGGGCGACGTGGGTCACCTGGTCGAGGGCGTCACCGTGGCCGGTGCCGACGCCGTGCTGGCGGCCTCGATCTTCCACTTCGGTGAGCGGACCGTGGCCGAGGCCAAGGCGGCGCTGGCGCAGGCCGGGGTGACGGTGCGCCCGGCCCCCGGGCCGACGTGACCGACCGTGCCGATCCGCTCGTGGAGCGGATGCGTCCCTACCGGTCGTCGATCTTCGCGGAGATGACCGCCGCGGCCGTGCGCACCGGTGCGGTCAACCTGGGGCAGGGGTTCCCCGACACGGAGCCTCCGCAGGCCGTGCTGGACGCGGCGGTGGACGCGCTGCGCAGCGGGCACAACCAGTACCCACCCGGTGCCGGGGTGCTGGAGCTCCGTGAGGCCGTCGCCCGCCACCAGCTCCGGCGCTACGGGCTCGAGCTCGACCCGGAGGCGGGCGTGCAGATCACCGTGGGGGCCTCCGAGGCCCTGGCCGCCGCGGTGCTGGCCCTCTGCGGCCCCGGCGACGAGGTGGTGGTCCTCGAGCCCTACTTCGACCTGTACGCGGCGGTCGTGGCGCTCGCCGGCGCCACCCTGCGGACGGTCACGTTGCGGCCTCCGAGCTACACCTTCGACCCGGACGAGCTGCGGGCCGCCATCGGTCCGCGCACCCGGATGGTGCTCGTCAACAGTCCGCACAACCCGACGGGTCACGTGCTCACCGACGCCGAGCTGCGGGCGCTGGCGGAGGTGTGCTGCGAGCACGACGTGCTCGTCGTCACCGACGAGGTCTACGAGCACCTGACCTTCGACGACCACCGGCACGTCCCGATCGCCACCCTCCCGGGCATGTTCGAGCGCACCGTGACCATCTCCTCGGCCGGCAAGACCTGCTCGGCGACGGGCTGGAAGGTCGGCTGGGCGTCGGGTCCCCCCGAGCTGGTCCAGGCCGTCCGGGCCGTCAAGCAGCACCTGACCTACTCCGGCGGGACTCCGTTCCAGGTGGCGATCGCCCGGGTGCTCGACGACGTCGAGTCGATCGTCGCCGACCTGCGGACCGCGCTCGAGCACCAGCGCGACGTTCTCTGCGAGGGGCTGGAGTCGATCGGTCTGCGGACGTTCCGGCCCGACGGCACGTACTTCGTGACCGCGGACGTGGCGTCGCTCGGGGCGACGGACGGACTCGAGTTCTGCCGGGCGCTGCCGGAACGGGCGGGCGTGGTGGCCGTGCCCGTGCAGGTGTTCTACGCCGACCCGGCCGACGGTCGCACGCTCGTGCGGCTGGCGTGCTGCAAGCGACCCGAGGTGCTGGCCGAGGCCGTGGACCGCCTGCGGACGGCGTTCCGCTGAGCCGTCGACCGGGGCCCGCGGTACGTTGAGCCCGTGGACGACACCGAGGACCAGCCGACCGCCGAGGACGAGCACGTCGAGGTGGTCGAGCCGACACCGGCGACCGTCGGGGCCATGGGTCGCAGCGACAAGCTCCCCGTGCGGATGCTCAACGACCGACTGCTCGTCCAGCTCGACTCGGCCGACTCGGAGCGCCGCTCCGCCGGCGGCATCCTCATCCCCGCCACCGCCCAGCTCGGGCGGCGCCTCACCTGGGCCGAGGTGCGGGCCGCCGGGCCGAACGTGCGCGCGGTGGAGGAGGGCGACCAGGTGCTGTTCAACCCCGAGGACGTCTACGAGGTCGAGGTGCGCGGCGAGACGTTCATCATCCTGCGCGAGCGGGACATCCACGCCGTGGCGGCCGAGCGCCTCGACGACGGGCACACCGGCCTCTACCTCTGAGGTACTCGTTTCGGGTGGGGGCCCGTGCCCTCGTAGCATGACGGGATGCCCGACGCCCCGGTCGCCACGCCCGTCGAGGTCCGCCCCGAGGACCTCGACCAGGTCCGCTACAACTCGGACGGCCTGGTCGCAGCGATCGTCCAGGACGTCGACACCCGGGCCGTGCTGATGCTGGCGTGGATGAACGCAGCGACGCTGCAGATGAGCCTCGAGCAGGGGCGGACGGTGTTCTGGTCCCGGTCCCGACAGGAGGTCTGGCGCAAGGGCGACACCTCCGGCGACCGTCAGTTCATCCGCTCCGCCTGGTACGACTGCGACGGCGACACGCTGCTGTTCCTGGTCGAGCAGGAGGGCGCAGGGGCCTGCCACACGGGGTCGTACACCTGCTTCTCCCGGCGGTTCGGCTCCGACGCGACCGCACCCGACCGGCCCGGGCCGACCTGAGCCGATCGTGGCCCGACCGTCCCGTGAGGAGTTCCGGCGGCTCGCGGCCGACCACCAGGTGGTGCCGGTCTGCGAGACGCTGCTCGCCGACCTGACCACTCCGCTCGCCGCCTTCGCCCGGCTCTGCGGCGACGACGTCACCGGTCGCCCAGGGTTCCTGCTGGAGTCGGTCGACCACGGCGGTCGGTGGAGTCGGTGGTCGTTCGTCGGGCGCAACCCGCTGGCCCGGCTGGTGGCTCGGGGTTCCGAGGTGTCCCTCGACGGCGAGCTGGCGCTCGACGTGCCCACCGACCGGGGCGTGCTCGCGGCGCTCGAGGTCCTCCTCGAGCAGTACCGGGCGCCCGACGCCGACGCCTTCGGGCACCCGCTCCCGCCGCTGCACTCGGGGCTGGTCGGCTACCTGGGCTACGACGTGGTCCGCGAGGTCGAGCGCCTGCCGGACGCACCGGAGGACGACCGGGGGTTCCCCGACGCGGTGCTGTCGT
>CAIQNH010000052.1 GCA_903873135.1 uncultured Actinomycetes bacterium | reverse complement strand
GGACGGCTGTCGCGGTCACGGCGTCGGACCGAGGGAGCGTGACGAGTTGAGCGACCACCCCGACCAGCAGCCGCCGACCGGCCCACCGACCGGCCCACCCGGGGTGCCGCCCGTGTCCGGTCCGCCCGGGGCCACCCCGCCTCCGTCCGGTGGCTTCCTCCCACCGCCGGGGTCGGTCCCGACCCCCGGCGGGGTCGCACCCCCTCCCGGCGGGTACCTGCCGCCTCCGGCCCAGCCCTACGTGGCAGCGGCGTCCTCCGGCTCCCGGCAGAACGTGTGGGCGATCGTCTCGCTGGTGCTCGGGGTCGTCTCGATCGCCGTGCTGGTGTGCTGCTGGCCGCTGGGCGTCGCCTCGGGAGTCGCTGCGCTGGTCACCGGCTACGTGGGGCTCCGGAGGACCGACGAGTTCGCCGGTTCCGGCCGGGGAGTGGCCATCGCCGGCATGGTCACGGGCGGCATCGGCGTGGCGCTGTCGGTGCTGCTCGTCGTCGTCCTCGGCCTGTCGATGCTCGGTGGATCGTCGTCCGGCCTGAGCTGAGTCGACCTCAGGTCCCGATGAGCGCCTCGAGGTGCGTCTCGGGCAGGTTCGCCGAGGTGCGCTCGTGGTGCACCGACGACTGGTACTCCTCGACCTGCGCCTGGGCGGCGACGTGGTCCACGCCCAGCAGCTCGACGAGCCGGGCCGCCACCTCGTCGGCGGCCTCGGCCGAGTCGTCCCGGGCGAGGAGCCGAGCTCGGGTGCGCCGGCTGAGCACGTCGTCGACGTCCGTCGCCATCTCGTGCTCGATCGCGAACTCGATCTCGGCCCGGGTGTAGGGGAGGCCGTCCACCACCGTCTCGAGCAGGGACTCGTCCCGCTGGATGGCGGCCATCAGTTCCCGGGCCTCGCCGCCGTAGCGGGTGCCGAGGTGCTCGACCACGTCGAGCGGGACGGCGGGGAACGCCTCGGCGGCCAGGCCGAGGGTGTCGTAGCCGGCCGCGCCGCGGAGCCGCAGCCGCTTGGTGCTGCTCGCGGGGTAGCCCGCGAAGCCCGAACCGGAGGCGAGCACCGACTCGACGATCTCGTCGACCGTGTCGGCGGCCATCTCCCGGTAGGTCGTGAGCTTGCCGCCGGTGATCGTCACCACTCCCGAGGGTGAGGTGGCCACCTTGTGGCGCCGGGACAGGTCGGCCGTGCGACCCGACGAGGCGGACTTCACCAGTGGCCGGAGGCCGGCCCAGGTGCCCGTCACGTCGGACGGCGTGATCTCGGTGGTGCAGGACGCGTTGATGGCGGCGAGCAGGTACTCGACGTCCTCGGGGGTGCACTGCGGATCGTCGACGGGGCCGTCGTAGTCGGTGTCGGTCGTGCCGATGTACGTGAACCGTCCGTTCGGCACGACGAACACCGACCTGCGGTCCGACGGCACGGGGATGACCGTGGCGATCTGGTTGCGCACGAGCTCCCACGGGACGGTCAGGTGGACCCCCTTCGCGGGACGGATCGAGTCGGGGTGGCGGCCCTCGTCGAAGGCACGGACCTCGTCGGCCCAGACCCCGGCTGCGTTCACCACGGCCCGGGCCCGGATCGTGAACTCCTCGCCGTCGGCGGAGACGTCGACGCCGTTCGCCCGGCCGGTGCGGTCCTTGGTGACGCCGACGGCGGCGACCCGGTTGGCCACCACGGCGCCGTGCTCGAGCGCCGCCGTACGCAGCACGGCCAGCACGAGCCGGGCGTCGTCGGCGGCTGCGTCGTAGTACAGGTAGCCGGAGACGAGCCGCTCCTGCGGGAGCGTCGGCATGTAGCCGAGCGCCTCGGCCTGCGACAGGCGACGGTGCACCTTGCCGACCCTCCACCCGCCGGTCAGGTCGTAGCCCCACATGGCGGTGCCGAGCAGCCGGGAGATCTTGGCGGGGATCACGCCGCCCTTGCCGAACATGGGGATCAGGAACGGAAGGGTCCGCACCAGGTGGGGTGCGTTGCGCAGCAGGCGCTGACGCTCGGCGAGGGCTTCGTAGACCAGCGCGATCTCGCCCTGCTGGAGGTACCGGAGCCCGCCGTGGACCAGCTTGGAGGACTTCGACGACGTCCCCGAGGCGAAGTCGCCACGGTCGATCAGGGCCGCCCGCATGCCCCGGGCAGCCGCGTCGAGCACGACGCCGGCCCCGGTGATGCCACCGCCCACGACGAGGAGGTCGAACTCACGGTCCCGGAGGGCCTCGAGGGACGTGGCCCGGACGAAGGGTTGGTGCGCCATCGGCTCAGGATACGCCGTCGCCCCGTCCCGCAGGCCGGTGGCCGCGAACCCCCGGGAAGCCCCGTGCTGGTGCACGGCGCGTGAACACTCGGTGACGGCGGGCATTCCGCTTGGACAGTCCCAGACACAGTTGCCAGAATCCGGCGCATGGACATCGCCTGGGCTGAGGAAGCCGCCTGTCGGGGCCTCGACCCGATGATCTTCTACCCGTCGACCGACGAGGAGGCCGAGCAGGCCAAGGAGATCTGTGCCGGGTGTCCCGTCCAGACGGCCTGCCTCGAGCACGCCATCGACGAGCGCGAGCACAACGGCGTCTGGGGTGGGGCCACCGAGCGTGAGCGTCAGCGGATCATCCGTCGTCGCCGCCGCCAGCGGGCACTCGCCCGGGCCTCGGCCGGCTGATCCGGGTGGGGGCCTTCGCCGCCGCCGGGGCGTGGCCGGGTGTGCTCCGCCGCCTGCTCGACCGGGAGGACCTCGACGCCGACGTCTGCCGTGGGGCCCTCGAGCGGATCCTCGGCGGCGAGGCCACCGACGCCCAGATCGCCGCCTTCATCGTCGGCCTGCGGATCAAGGGGGAGACTCCCGCCGAGGTCAGCGGGCTCGTCGACGCCATGCTCGCCGCGGCGGCGCCGCTCGTGCTCGACGAACCGGACCGGGTGGTCGACCTGGTCGGCACCGGCGGTTCGACCGCGCTGGGCGGCCAGGCGTTCAACGTGTCGACCATCGGGTCGATCGTGGCGGCGGCGGCGGGTGCACCGGTGTGCAAGCACGGCAACCGGGCGGCGTCGTCGACCTCCGGATCGACCGACGTGCTGGAGGCGCTCGGCGTGGTGGTCGACCTCGACGGTCCGGCCGTGGCGTCGTGCGTCCGGGAGGTGGGCGTCGGGTTCGCGTTCGCCCGCACGTTCCACCCGGCGGCGCGCCACGTGGCGCCGGTCCGTGCCGAGCTGGGCGTGCCGACCGTGTTCAACGTGCTCGGGCCGCTCTCGCACCCGGGGCACGTCCGCCGTCAGGTGGTCGGAGTCGCCGACCCTCGGCTGGTGGAGCTGGTGGCCGGGGTGCTGGCGCGTCGGGGCTCGATCCACTCGTGGGTGGTCCGCGGCGACGACGGGCTCGACGAGATCACGACGACGACGACGACCCGTGTCGTCGAGGTCCGCGACGGCGAGGTGGTGGACCGCTTCGTGCTCGAGCCGGGTGACGTCGGTCTGGCCGTCGCGACGACCGAGCAGCTGGCCGTCGGCGACCCGTCGGCCAACGCCGAGGCGGCCCGCCGGGTGCTCGACGGGCAGCTCGGCCCGATCCGGGACACGGTCGTGCTCAACGCTGCGGCTGCGCTCGTCGTGGCCGACGTGGCCGGTTCGCTCGCCCAGGGTGTGGAGCTGGCGGCCGCCGCAGTCGACTCCGGTGCGGCCCGCTCGACGCTCGAGTCGCTCGTGGCGGTGACGAAGCGGCTCACGCCGCCCGCGGCCGACGCCTAGCCCCGTCACCGGCGGCCGGCACCGGACGCACCACCTCCACCCGCGGCCACGGTGAGGCGAGCACGCCGTCGACGTCCACGACGCGCAGGTCCCCGGCGTGTCGGGTCAGCCACGCAGCTGCGGTGACGAGCTCGTCGGCCAGCTCGAGGGGCACCGGTTCGCCGGGCACCGGCAGCCGTTCCGGTCGGACCTCGACCGCACGCGCAGCCAGCTCGGACCGGTCGCCGCCGAGCGGCGTCGGACCGGGCGCCCACACCTGCCAGAGCACGCCGTGGCGGAGTTCCGCAGCGCCGCCGTCGGGCAGGTCGACGACCAACCGGGCGCAGTCCACCGACGCGTGGAGGACGGCGTCACGCTGCAGCGCCCGGGTCAGGCCGGCGAGACGCTCCCGGACCAGCGCCGCCTCCTCGAACCGGTGGTCCGCCGCCAGGTCGGCCATGCGGCGGCGGAGCGGTTCGACGAGCACCGCCGGGTCCGACGTCAGACCTCTGAGTGCGGTCCGGACGTGCTGCGCGTACTCCTCGGGCGTGGTGCCGCCGGCGCACGGGCAGGTGGACACGCCGAGCTGGGCCGACGTGCACGGTGCGGGTCGGGCGGTGCCGGCTCGGACCGGTTGCCGGCACCGCCGGAGGGGGACGACGGACTCGACGGCCTCGACGACCTGCTGCGCCTGGGACCGGGAGCGCAGCGGCCCCAGGTAGTGGCCGCCGTCGTCGCGGACCTGCCGGACCACTGCGAGCCGGGGGAAGTCCTCACCCAGGGTCAGCTTCACGTAGGGGGACCGCTGCCAGTTGGTGCCGTGCCGGTTGTAGCGGGGGAGCAGGTCGCGGATCAGCCGGGCCTCGAGGACCTCGGCCTCGAGCGTGGACGGGCACGACTTGTGGTCGATCCGGGCGGTCTCGCGGAGCAGTGCGCCCACCTTCCGTCGGTCGTCGCTCGAGAAGTAGCTCCGGACCCGGGCCCGCAGGTTGGTCGCCTTGCCCACGTAGAGCACCGCGCCCCGGCCGTCCCGGAAGAGGTAGACGCCGGGGGAGCGGGGCAACCGGTCGGTCAGGCGGAGCTTCGCCGCCTGTGGGTGTCCCGCCATCCCGGGGAGCGACAGCAGGTCGTCGAGGCCGCGCACGCCGAGCCGTCCGGCCCGTTCGAGCAGCACGTGCAGCAGGTCGGCCGTCGCCAGGGCGTCGTCCAGCGCTCGGTGCGCCGGACGGTGCGGGAGTCGCAGGCGTTCCGCGAGCGTGCCGAGCTTGCAGTTGGGCACCTCGTCGCGCAGCAGACGCCGGGCCAGGGCGAGGGTGCACACCGAGCGGGGTCGCAGCGGCGGCCGACCCGAGCGCTCAAGCGCCGCCTCGAGGAAGCCCAGGTCGAAGCGCACGTTGTGGCCCACCACCACGGCGTCACCGATGAACTCCAGCAGCGACGGCAGGACCGTCTCGATGCGCGGCGCCCGGACGACCATCGACTCCGTGATGCCGGTGAGCACGGTGATGGACGGCGGGAGGGCCCGGCCGGGGTTGACCAGCGTCGCGAACGTGCCCTCGACCACTCCACCCCGGAGGCGGACCGCCCCCACCTCGGTGAGCCGGTCGGTTCCCGGCGAGCCTCCGGTGGTCTCCACGTCGACGACGACGAAGGTGGTGTCGACCAGCGGGTCGCCCAGGTCCTCGAGGGACCCCTGTGTCGCCGCCCGCCGTGCCCCGGTCGCTCCCACCACCACATCTGAGTCGAACGTGCGTTCGGGGTCAAGCACCCGCCACTCCCGGGCGTCCGCACCGGCCGGGGTTACGCTCGGGGCGTGTCCGACACGGCCTCCTCCAGTCCGAGCGTCCGCTACCGCTGCACCTCGTGCGGCAACCTGACCCGGTTCGACGTCACCACCACACGCCGGACCCGGGCGTTCCACCACTACACCGTCGGCGGCGAGCTCGAGGTCGAGGACGTCGAGGTCCTCGACGAGTCCGTCGAGTCCGTCGTGTGCCACTGGTGCGGCACCGGGGACGCCGTGGTCGAGCTCGAGGACGACGACGCCGCCGTCGAGGGCTGAGCCGTCGACGCCGAGCACCGCCTCCTCGTCCCGCTGACGCAGCGCTCGCTCGCCGTCGCCCGCGGTGGGCTCGAGGCCGACCCGCCTCCACCGCCGGCCGCGCTGGCGCCGTTGCTCCGCTTCCGGGGTCGGCTCGCCGAGCGGACGATCGACACCGTGCGACGCGTGCTCGACACCGACGAGGAGTTCCGTCGTCGCGTGCTGGCGACGATCGATCCGACCGGGGACGCGACCGCCGGGTCCGTCGCCGATCCGACCGCTGGTCCGTCCGGGGAGGGAATCCCGGACGGGGACGACGTCGACCGGGTGACGGAGCTGTTCCTCCGACGTCCACCCGGATGGGAGGAGGAGTGGTCGGAGCTCCTCGCCGATGCCGAGGCCGAGGATCGACGTCGGGGTGAGCACCAGGCCGAGCTCGAGGCGTCGCGACGTGCCGACGCCGCCGCCACCCGGTTGGCCCGCCAGCGCGACGAGCTGGATGCGCTCCGGGACGACCTGGCCGGTCTGCGCGCGACGGTCGACGCCGAGCGATCCGAGCGGGTCGAGCTCGCCCGACGCCTCGAGGAGGTCACCGCCGACCTGCGCACCGCGGTCGGTGAACGGGACCGTGCGGTGGGGGAGCTCGCCGCGAGTCGACGCTCGCTCGCCGAGCTCCACGACGAGCTCCGGGCGGTCCGCAGCGGCGTCGACCCGGAGACGGTCGCCGGCCGGGAGCGTCGGCTCGAGTCGGTCGCGGCGCTCCGGGCCGCGCTCAGCGGCGTGCTGTCGGAGCTGGCCCGGGTGGAGGAGGACCTCGTCGCCCTGTCCGACGACCTGTCCGAGACGGCCGGTGGCGAGGGTGGATCCGAGCCGGTGGGTGGACCGCCGGCGACGTCGTCGGCCGCCCCGGCGCCCGACCCTACCCGGCAGGCCCGCAGCGAACGTCGGCGTCCGATCCAGTTGCGGCGGGGCGTGCTGGAGGGATCGCCCTCAGCCGTGGACCAGCTGCTTCGGGTGCCGGGGGTGGTCGTGTTCGTCGACGGCTACAACCTGGGCATGACGGTGTGGCGGTCGCTCGCACCCGCGGCGCTCCGGGACCGGACGGTCGGGTTCCTCACCGACGTCGCCACCCGCACCGGTGCCGAGGTCGTGGTCGTCTTCGACGGCGGCGACGTGGGGCAACGGCTCGCCGTGGCGGCGCCGCTCGGGGTACGGACCCTCTACAGCCCGACCGGGGTCGAGGCCGACGACGTGCTGATCGACGTGGTCGCCGACCTCCCCGTGGCGCGTCCGGTGGTCGTGGTCAGCAGCGACCGACGGGTGCGCGACGGTGTCCGCCGCAGCGGCGCCAACGTCCTCAGGAGCGAGGAGCTGTGGGCCTGGGGGCAGGAGTCGGCTCGGGGCTGACTCGCTCGGAGGCGGACTGTGCCGGGAGTTCGTCGCCGCCGGCGATGCCCAGCAGGACCTCCCGGTCGTTGACCACGCCGTCCACCAGCGCGGCGCGCAGTCGGGCCACGGAGCCCGACCACGGGTGGTCGGCCAGTCGCTCCTCGATCGCGGCGATCGAGGCGGCCAGGTCACCGGCCTCCTGGGCGCTGAGCACGGTGGGCAGCGAGCGCACGGCGCGCCACCACACGAGCAGGCCCTCGAGCACGGGGTCGGTGACGGGGGAGCGGACCAGGCCGCGTGCGATGTCGACCCGCGGCTGCAGGACGACCCAGGTGGCGTCGAGGTCGTCGCAGTCGAGGATCGCCGTCACTCGTCCGACCTTGCCCCGCAGGTCGGCACCCGGCGCGAACTGCTCGGCGTCGAGCGAGGGCGGCGTGGCCCGGACCGACACCCACCCCGAGACGCGCTTGGCTGCGGGACCGCCGGAGGCCACGTAGGCGCCGAACAGGACGCCGCTCATGGTGTCGGCCACGTCGGCGTCGCGCAGCGAGATCGAGCTCGGCCCGGTGCTCAGCACCCCCCAGCGGAGTCCGGCCGCCGGTGCCATGGCCGCCGGTTCCTCGGCCGCCGGTTCCTCGGCTGCCGGCACCTCGACCGGGGCGTCGGCGACTGCCGGCTCGACCTCCGGAACCTCCACCGGGGCAGTCTCCGGCGTCGGCGTCGGCGCCGGGTCGGTCGGTCCCGACCCGATCGCGGGGCCTGCCGCAGCCTCGAGCGCCACCACCGCCGGAGTGTCGGCGGGCGGACGGACGGCGGCGAGCGCGACCGCCGGAGTGTCGGGTCGTCCCTCGGTGCGGTCACCGAGGATCAGGCGCTGGACCACCCGGCCGTCCTGTTCCAGGAGCATCGACACCACGACGAGGAGCACCATCGCCCCGCCGATGACGGCAGCGGCCAGCGGGATGCTCACGGCCGCCGCTCCCGGTGCGGGCGGCTGCGGCCGCGGTCATCTGAATCGTCCGCTCCGAACTCGAGCGGCAACCATGTGGAGGTGCCCACGTCTGTCTCCTCGTCGCCGACCGGGCCGGACGCCGTCCTGACCCGTCGTGTCACCGATGCCGCTGCGGTCGCTGGGATCGACCACGTCGGCGTCACTGACGCTGCTGTGTTCCACGCTACGCGGGAGATCCTCGAAAAGCGAAAGGCGGACGGGCTCCACGGTGGGATGGCCTTCACCTACCGCAACCCGGCCCGGTCCACCGACCCGTCGCGATCGGTCCCCGGTGCCCGGTCCATCGTGGCGGCGGCGTGGCGGTACGCGGCGACGGGCGAGGCGGTGGCGCCGGTGTCGGACGGTCCGGTCGGCGTGGTCGCCCGGTACGCCCGCGTCGACGCGTACCGACCGCTGCGGACGGCGCTCGAGGTCGTGGCCGATCTGCTGCGGTCCGAGGGGCACCGGGCGCTGGTCCTGGCGGACGACAACGCCCTGGTCGACCGGGCCGTGGCGGTCCGGGCCGGCCTCGGGTGGTCGGGGCACAACGCGAACGTCCTCCTGCCGGGCGAGGGCAGTTGGTTCGTCCTCGGTTCCGTCGTGACCGACGCCTGGCTGGTGCCGAACGCCGGTGAGGTCGCCGACGGGTGCGGGACCTGCCGCCGGTGCATCGACGGGTGCCCCACCGGGGCCATCGTGGCCCCGGGGGTGCTGGACGCCCGCCGCTGCCTGGCGTGGCTCGTCCAGATGCCGGGGGAGTTCCCGCGGGCGTGGCGCACGGCGCTCGGGACCCGGATCTACGGGTGCGACGAGTGTCAGGAGGTGTGTCCACCCAACGGTCGCGTCGGCGGTCGACGCACGGTCTCGGCCACGAGGCCGGGCCTGATCGACCTCTGGTGGCTCCTCACCGCCGACGAGACCGAGCTGCTCGACGCCGTCGGTCACTGGTACATCCCCGACCGGGACGTCGACGTGGTGCGGCGCAACGCACTGCTCGCGCTCGGCAACGCCGCCACGGCGATCGACCGTGTGCCCGACGGTTGGGAGCGGACCGACGCCGTGCTGCGGACGCACCTGCGGGCGGACGACCTGCTGGCCAGCCACGCGACGTGGGCCGCGCTCCGGCTCGGCAGGGTCCACCTGCTCACGGAGGCGGGGGTGGCCGACCGTCCGTCGGTGGCCAGCGAGCTGGCCTGCTGGGAGGATGTCGACCGTGACACCCCGTGAGACCGCCGCCGAGGCCCGCGCCAGGGTCGAGGCGCAGCGCGACCAGGTGCGGGCCGAGCGGGACCGCCGCTTCGCCGAGACCTTCGGCGACGAGGTGCCGGGCCGGGGGATCGTGGTCGCCTCGTGGGCCTCCACGGGTGTGCTGGCCGTCGTGACCCTGCTGGCCGCCGTGTGGCCCGAGCGGTTCGTCGTGGGCTGCTTCGTGGTGTCGCTGGTGTGGTTCGCGCTCGGCTGCGTGGTGTTCACCGTCGACCTGGTGCTCGCCGCCGGTCGGAGCCGCGAGGTCGAGATCGGCATCGGCGGCCTGTTCCTGCTCCTCGGTTCCGCTCCGCCCGTCCGGCGGAACCCGCTCCTCGCGTCGCTGGCGTTGCAGGTCGTCGTCGCCGTGGCGGGGGCCGCCGTCCGCCCGTTCACACCGCTGGCGTTCGCGACGCTGGCTCCGATCCTGCCCCTGGCGCTGTGCGGTCTGTGGGGAGCCCGGCACGGCGTGTTCCCGCCGCGCGCAGCGGGGGAGGGGCGGTGACGGCGACCGCCACCGGCACCCGGATCGTGGTGTTCACCGGCAAGGGAGGGGTCGGCAAGACGACCACGGCAGCCGCCACCGCCGCCCTCCTGGCCGGGTCCGGTCGCCGGGTCGCGCTCACCTCGGCGGACCCGGCGCACTCGCTCGCCGACGTCCTCGACGTGGAGCTGGGCACCGAGCTGGTCGAGGTGGCTCCGAACCTCCGGGTGCAGCAGGTGGACGCCCGGCGACGGCTGGAGGAGCACTGGGGCGAGGTGCGGGACTGGATGGTGGAGGTGCTCGACTGGGCCGGGGTCAGGTCGGTCGAGGCCGAGGAGCTCGCCGTCCTCCCGGGACTCGACGACGTGGTGGCGCTCCTCGAGATCGAGTCGCTCTGCCGGTCCGGCGAGCACGACGTGGTGGTCGTCGACTGCGGTCCGACCGCCGAGACCGTGCGGCTCCTGTCCCTGCCCGACCTGCTCGGCTGGTACGCCGAGCGGTGCTTCCCGGTGACCCGACGGCTGCACCGGATCGTCCGGCCGGTCCTCGGTCGCCTCACGAGCGTCCCGGTCGCCGACGACCGGGTGCTGGCCAGTGGTGCCGACTTCCTCGACCGGCTCGAGTCGGTGCGGGCCCTGCTCGCCGACCCGGCGACCACATCGGTCCGTCTCGTCGTCCAGCCGGAGCGCGTCGTGCTGGCCGAGGCGCGCCGCACGTGGACCTCGCTGTCGCTCTTCGGGTACTCCGTCGACGCCGTCGTGGTGAACCGGGTGCTGCCCGAGGGCGCCGACGGTTCGTTCCTGGAGCGGTCCCGAGCGGCCCAGGAGCCGCACCTGCGGGCGGCCGAGGCCGACTTCGCTCCGCTCCCGGTGCTGGTCGCCGAGGCCCACCCGGTCGGGCCGATCGGCGTGGGAGCGCTGGCGGAGGTGGCCCGTCTCACCTGGGGCGAGGTGGACCCCGCCGCCCGTCTCGTCGAGGGTCGGCCGTTGCGCTTCGAGGACGGCGCCGAGCCGACGCTCGTCGTGGAGCTCCCGCTCGCCGAGCGCGGCCAGCTCGACGTGGCCGTCGTCGGCGACGAGCTGGTGGTGACGCTCGGCGCGCTCCGACGCTGCCTGCCACTCCCCTCCGCGCTCCGCCGGCGGGAGGTCGCGGCTGCGTCGCTGGTCGACGGCGAGCTGCGGGTGGTGTTCTCGGTGCCGGCGACCGACCCGCCCGACGTGCCCGGTGCCGACCCCGTTCGCCCGGCGGGCTCCGGTCGTCCATGATGACGGGCGTGGACGATCCCACCGAGGCCCAGGACGGGGCCGACCCGCGAGCCGGCGTCGACCACCTGCAGGCGGCCGGGCGCGAGTTCGTCGCTGCGGCCCGGTCGTTCCTCGACGCCGTCGAGTCCGTCGTGGAGGACCGCTCCCGGCTCGGCGAGCTGGCCGAGTCCTTCACCGGGTTCGTGGGGGAGCTGATCGACACCGCACGCGGCGGCGACCGGACCCCGTGGGGTCAGGCGGTCCGGTTCGATCCGACCGACGACGGGTCCGGGTCGGCGACCGGGCGGGACGAGGCGCCCGTCAGCGGCCCCGTCGACCCGCCGACCGACCGGCCGACCGCCCCTCCCACCGAGGGGCGTCCGGACCGGGACCCGCCTCGGACGGGTCGGGTCCGCCGGATCCCGGTCGACTGATCTGCGTCCACCGACCCCGGGGTTCCTCACATCGGGGCCGTCCCTGCCGACGGGACGGGGGTATGCGACTGATCCGCCTGGACGGCTGGGGGCCGGACGGCAGCGACCTCCACCTCGACCCGCGCGTGAGCGTGCTGCTCGGTGTCCCCGCGACGACCGCTGCGGCGCTGATCCACGCGGTCCGGGCGCTGGGCGACCCGATGGTGGGTCCCCCGGTCGGGTTGGTGGAGGTGGACCGCACGGTCGCGGCGATCGCCGCCTACGGGTCGGCCCCGGGGGCCGACCCCGTCGTCGAGCTCCGGGCAGCTCGCCGCCCGCCGCCGCTCGGCGTGGTGGCCTCCGGTTCCCTCCCGGTCGACCCGGGCGCCGACGCCCGCCGCCGCTCGGCCCGTCGCATCGCGGAGCTGCAGGCCGAGCTCGCCGAGGTCGAGGCCGAGCTGCGATCGGTCCGGGCCCGCTCGGCGGCGTCCGACCGGGGCGTCGAGCCGCTCGGCGAGCTGGAGGCGGCTGCCGACCAGCTGTCCCTCGCGCTGTTGAGCCCGCACGCCGACGGCCTCGACGAGTTCTGCGAGCTCGAGCAGCGGCTCCGGGGCCTGACCCACGCCGCCGACGAGGCGGCGATCCGGGCCGAGGCCACCACCTGGCGGATCGAGGAGCTGCGCGCCGAGCAGGCCCGCACCGGCGGGTCGGTGGAGGACGATGCCGAACGGTCGGTGCTCGTCGCCGAGCTCGAGGCGGTCCGGGCCGAGCTGCTCGAGCTCGATCGTCGCGGCGCCGTCGTCTCGGGCGAACGCGACCGTCTCGCGACCCTCCGGGCCCGGGCCGCGCTCCTCCTCGACGAGCTCGGCTACGACGACTACGTCGTGTTCCTCCTCGAGGGCATCGAGGGGGCGCCCGGGCGACCCGGTCGGCGTGAGCGGGTCCAGGCGGTGCGCCGGGAGCTCCTCGACGAGGAACTCGACCGGCTGCGCCGCAGTCTGCCGGGCGAGGTCGACGCCCACGCCTCGCTCCGGGAGCGCAGCCGCCTCCAGGCCGAGGCTGCGGGGCTCCTGGGTCTCGACGTGGAGACGATCCGGCGCCTGACGGTGGGGGAGGTGGCGGACCTGCTCCGGGAGCGGTCCGACGCACCGGACGCCGACGTCGGACTCGGCGCCGCAGTGGGCCGGCTCGTGCGGGCGCTCGCCGCCGTCGGTGCCGAGCCGCCGATGGGGTCGGGGGATCCGATCGAGCTCCTCGCCGCTGCGCGTCGTCGGCTGGCCGCCGCCGCTCCGGCCGGACAGGCCGAACCGGTCGATCCCGGCCCCGGGGCGAGCCCCGGGGGGGTCGACCCGCTCGAGGAGCGACGGGAGCGACTCCGGGCCGAACTCGCCGAGCAGGAGCGACTCCTGGACGTCCTGCTGGCGGCTGTCGACGGCGACGACCAGCTCCCGGTCGGTGTGCCGCTGGCGGGAGTGGTGGCCGGCGACGCTCCGGCGGTCACGGAGGTGGTCCAGCGGGCCGCCGCCCTGGAGGTCGACGACCCGTCCTCGACGGCGGTGCTCCCGCTGGTGCTGCTCGTCGACGAGGAGCCGCCGGTCGGGCTGGGTCGCCGGCTCGCCGAGGTCGCCGACCGGGTGCAGTGCCTCGTCGTGTGCGAGGGGTCCTCGTCGTCGTGGCGGGCCATCGGCGATGATGCGGGCCGTGTCGTCGAGTGGTGAGCGCAGCGGAATCGAGCTGATCGGCGTCGACGTCGGCGGGACGAAGGTCCTCGGGGTCCGCGTCCGGGTTCGCGACGGGTCGTCGGCTCCGGAGGTCCTCGACACCGTCGAGCTCCCCTCGGTCGCCCACGGCTCCGAGGTGCTCGACGTCATCGTCGCTGCGGTGCAGGCCCTCGCCGACGGTGCGTCGGGAGCCGCCGGAGTGGGGCTCGGGCTCGCCGGGTTCGTCGATCCGTCCGGCGTGGTGCGTGTCGCCCCCAACGCGGCGGGACTCGTCGATCTCGACGTCGCCCTGACGGTGGCGGAGCGGCTCGGTCTCGACTGCGTCGCCGACAACGACGCCAACTGCGTGGCGGTCGCCTGTCACGCCGCGCTCGGCCCCCGGGTCACCGACCTGGTCGCCGTGACTCTCGGCACCGGCATCGGTGGCGGGATCGTCGTGGGTGGCGAGCTGGTCCGGGGCCGGCGCGGCTGGGCGGGTGAGCCCGGTCACGTGGTGGTCGACCCCGACGGCCCCAGGTGCCCGTGCGGCCAACGGGGGTGCTGGGAGCGCTACGCCTCGGGCAGCGCCCTGTCCGCCTCCATCCGACGGGCGGTGGACTCGGGTGCCCTCGACCGCGCCGAGGTGCCGACCGACACGGCCTCGGACCTGCTCGCCGCGGCGTCGCGCGGTGTGTCGGCCGCCGAGGCCGTCCTCGGTGACTTCGCAGCGTGGGTCGCGCTGGGTCTCGCGGGACTCGTCGCCCTCCTCGATCCGGACGTGGTGGCCGTCGGCGGCGGCGTCACCGCAGCCGGCGACGGCCTGCTCGACGCGGTCCGGGGCCAGCTCGTGCTCCGCCACGGCGTCGTGGTGGGGGAGGATCCGCCGGAGCTGGTGCTCGCGCCCGGCGGACCCGCTGCGGGAGCGATCGGCGCGGCGGTCCTCGCCGGTCGCCGCCTCGGCCTGCTGCGGGTCGGGGCCTAAGGTGGTGCAGATGGACTTCCGGCGGATCAACCAGCTGCCCCCGTACGTCTTCACGATCATCGACAGCCTCAAGGTGGCGGCCCGTCGGAGCGGTGAGGACATCATCGACCTGGGCTTCGGCAACCCGGACCTGCCGTCGCCCCAGGTGGCCGTCGACAAGCTGGCCGAGGCGGCCCACAACAGCCGCAACCACCGGTACTCGGCGTCCCGCGGCATCCCGCGCCTGCGGGAGGCGGCCGCCGACATGTACCGACGGCGGTTCGGGGTCGAGCTGGACCCGGAGACCGAGGTGATCAACACCATCGGCGCCAAGGAGGGCTTCAGCCACCTCATGTGGGTGCTGGTGCAGCCGCACGACGCCGCGCTGGTCCCGGCACCCAGCTACCCGATCCACATCTTCGCGCCGCTGTTCGCTGGGGCCAACGTGCGGGAGATTCCCCTCGGAGTGGGCGAGGAGTTCTTCGACAACATGGTGCGGGCCTGGGAGTACAGCCACCCCAAGCCCCGGGTGATCGTCCTGTCGTTCCCGCACAACCCCACGACGACGTGCGTCGACCTGGCGTTCATGCAGCGGGTGGTCGACTTCGCTCGGGAGCGCGACGTGGTCCTGGTGCACGACAACGCGTACGCCGACCTGGGGTTCGACGGCTACCGACCGCCGTCGATCCTGCAGGCGGAGGGGGCCAAGGAGGTCGCCGTCGAGCTCTACTCGATGACCAAGTCGTACTCCATGGCCGGCTGGCGTGTCGCGTTCCTGGTCGGCAACCGGGAGGTCGTCGCAGCGCTCGCCAAGTTGAAGTCGTACCTCGACTACGGGACCTTCCAGCCCATCCAGATCGCGGCCACGGTCACGCTCAACGAAGCGGTCGACTACCCGGCCGAGGCCAACGCCGTCTACCAGGTCCGTCGGGACGCACTCTGCGACGGCCTGGCCCGGATCGGCTGGGAGATCGAACCGCCCATGGGGACGATGTTCGCGTGGGCGCCCATCCCGGAGCCCTACCGGGACCTGGGGTCGGTCGAGTTCGCCTCGATGCTCGTCCAGGAGGCCCAGGTGGCGGTCTCCCCGGGTGTGGGCTTCGGGCCCGGGGGCGAGGGGCACGTCCGGTTCGCGCTGATCGAGAACGAGCAGCGGATCAACCAGGCGGTCCGCAACCTCAAGCGCGCCCTGCCCAAGCTGGGCTGAGGCCACCGTCGCCCGTGACGGGCGCGACACGGTGCCGTCACACTCGGTCGCTAGGGTGCCCGCCCGTGGCCGTCTACGTCCTCCGTGTCTGGCTCCCGGATCGGCCGGGTGGACTGGGTGCCGTCGCGTCCCGGGTCGGCGCCGTGGGCGGCGACGTGATCGGCATCGAGATCGTGGAGCGTGGCGGTGGTCGTGCGGTGGACGACCTCGTGGTCGACATCCCCGGTGAGGACCTGCTCGAACTGCTGCTCCACGAGGTGAACCAGGTCGACGGCGTCGACGTCGAGGACGTGCGGGGGCTCGACGGACCGCCGCCCGACCTGGCCGTGGTGGCCCTCGAGGTCGCCCTCGGCGTGACGACGGCGTCGACCGACGACGTGCGACTCGCCGCGCTGGTCGACGGAGTGGTCGAGCTGGTGCACGCCGACTGGGTGGCGGTGGTCGACGCCGCCGGGGTGCTCGTCGCCTCCACCGGGGTCGACCTGCCGGCGGAGGCGTGGATCGTCGCGTTCGCGTCCGGGGTCTCCACGGGCGCCGACCCGGCGGGCGTTCCCGAACTCGTCGTCGGTCCGCTGACCTCGGGCGGGATCGTCGTCGCCGGTCGCTCCTCGGCCCCGTTCCGCAGCCGGGAGCGGGACCTGGTCCGGGCGCTCGGCCGGCTGGCCTGAGCCCGCAGCGCCCTCGCTCAGTCGGTGCTCCAGCCCCGGGACCGTTCGACCCCGGCGAGCCAGCGTCGGTACGCCTCGTCGGCCGCCGTGCGGTCCGGCGCAGGGTCGACCACGGCGTCCGGTGTCCACGTGGCGGCGATCTCGCCGGCGTCGGCCCAGACCCCGGCCCCGAGACCGGCCAGGTAGGCGGCCCCGAGGGCGGTGGAGTCCTGCGTGGCCGAGCGTTCGATCGTCACGCCGAGCTGGTCGGCCTGGAGCTGCAGGAGCAGCCCCATCGCACTGGCGCCGCCGTCGACCCGGAGTCGCTCGAGCGTCCGACCGGACGCCTCGGTCATGGCGTCGACCACGTCGCGGGTCTGGAACGCCATCGCCTCGACCGTCGCCCGGGCCAGGTGGGCCCGGGTGGTGCCTCGGGTGATCCCGAGCACCGACCCTCGGGCCCGGGGATCCCAGAAGGGGGAGCCGAGTCCGGTGAACGCCGGGACGAGGACCACGCCGCCGCTGTCGGGCACCGACTCGGCCAGCGGCCCGCACTCGGCCGCGTCGTCGAGGATCTCGAGTCCGTCGCGCAGCCACTGGACGGCTGAACCCGTCGAGAAGATCGCCCCCTCGAGCGCGTGGTGCGTGACGCTGGATCGCTCCGGCTGTCCGAGGACGGCGCCGGGGACCTCCCAGGCGACGGTGGTGAGCAGGCCCTCGGCCGGGTCCGGGCAGGTCTCGCCCACGTTGAGCAGGACGAAGGAGCCGGTCCCGTAGGTGTTCTTCGCCATGCCCGGCTCGGTGCACGCCTGCCCGAACAGCGACGACTGCTGGTCGCCGATGATCCCGCTGAGCGGGGTCCCCTCGGGGAGGGGTCCACCCGCCCGAACCCGCCCGACGACACCGGCCGACGGGCGCACCTCGGCCAGGGCGGAGCGGGGTACCGAGAAGAGGTCGCAGAGCTCCTCGGACCACTCGCCCCGTCGGATGTCGTAGAGCATCGTCCGGCTGGCGTTGGAGGGGTCGGTGACGTGCTCGCCGGTGAGGTTCCACGCGAGCCACGAGTCGATCGTGCCCACCGCCATGTCCGCCGACGGGTCGAGGTCGCCGTGCCGGAGGAGCCACTCGATCTTGGTGGCCGAGAAGTACGGGTCCAGGACGAGCCCGGTCAGTGCCCGGATGCGGGGCAGCTCGCCAGCGGCGGTGAGCTCGTCGCAGCGCTCGGTCGTGCGCCGGTCCTGCCACACCAGCGCCCGGTGCAGGGGCCGACCGGTCCGGCGGTCCCAGGCGACCACGGTCTCGCGCTGGTCGGTGATGCCCACCGCCGCCACGGGCTCGTCGACCTGCTCGACGGTCCGGGCCAGCACCTCGAGCGTGGCGTCGAGGATCTCGGCGGCGTCGTGCTCGACCCAGCCCGGTCGGGGGAAGTGCTGGGTGAACTCGCGGTAGTTGGTGGCCACCGGCCGGCCGGAGGTGTCCACCGCGAGGGCCCGGACCCCCGTGGTCCCCTCGTCGATGGCGATGACGACCGGCACGGCGGGGACGATAGCCCGCCCGGGTAGCCTCCGATCGTGCGCATCGGTGTCCTGACCTCTGGCGGAGACTGTCCGGGGCTGAACGCGGTCATCCGGGCGCTGGTCCGAGTGGTCGAGCGGACCCACGGCGGCTCGGTCGTGGGGTTCCGCAACGCGTGGCAGGGCGTGCTCGAGGACGACTGGGAGGTGCTCGACGTGGCCCGCTGTCGGGGCATCCTGCCCCGGGGCGGCACGATCATCGGGACGTCACGCATCCAGCCGTACAGTCGGCCCGACGGCGTGGACCTGGTGCGTCGGTCCGTGCAGCGTCACTCGCTCGACGGGTTCGTCGTGATCGGTGGCGAGGGGTCCCTGAGCTGCGCGGCGGACCTGGTGGCGGACGGGGTGCCCTGCATCGGCGTCCCCAAGACCATCGACAACGACGTGGTCGGCACCGAGCTCACGTTCGGGTTCGACACCGCCGTCAGCATCTGCACGGCGGCGATCGACCGCTTGCACACGACCGCAGAGGCCCACGACCGCGTGATGGTGGTGGAGGTCATGGGTCGCCACGTGGGTCACATCGCCCTGCGCGCCGGCATCGCCGGCGGCGCCACGATGGTGCTGGTCCCGGAGGTGCCCTTCGACATCGACGAGGTGGCCGAGGCGCTCCGTCGGCGACACGCCGGGTTGAGCTTCGCCTCGATCGTCGTGGTCGCCGAGGGGGCCGAGCCGCTCCCCGGGACGCTCGAGGTGCCCGACCACGGCGTCGACGAGTTCGGTCACCAGCGGCTCGGCGGGATCTCCCAGGTGCTCGCCGACGCGATCGAGGACCGGACCGGGATCGAGACGCGGGTCACGATCCTCGGCCACGTGCAGCGTGGTGGGTCGCCGACGGCGTTCGATCGGGTGCTCGCCACGCGGCTCGGTGCGGCGGCGGCGGAGGCCGCGGCGTCCGGATCGTGGGGCGTGATGGTCGGGCTGCAGGCCGACCGGATCGTGGAGGTCCCGCTCGGCGAGGTGACCAAGCGTCGGAAGCCGATCGACCTCGAGCTGTACGAACGGGTCGCCCGGCCGTTCTTCGCCTCCTGAGCCGTCCTCAGCCGCACTCGGCCTCGACCTCGGCCCGACGACGGACGAGCTGGTCGAGGGTGGCGGGAGCGAGCGACTCGCCGGCGAGCTCGTCCCCGGTCGGCAGCAGCGACACGAAGTCGCACACCGTGGCTGCGTCGACGTCGCCCCGCTCGGGGGTGCTGGCCCGGACGGGCTCGCCGTCGACGAGGAACCGGACCTCCTCGACGTCACGGTCCTGGGTCGCGGTGAGGACGAGCTGGCCCAGCGCGAGCTGCCGCGAGGTACCGGCGAGTTCGTCGAAGGCGCCCGACAGGTCGATCCTGATCCCGGAGGCGGACTGCTCGACGCCGAGCAGCTCGGTGCCGATCGGCACGGAGTTGGACAGGTTCCCCTCCAGGTTGGCGGTCGGGTCGACCAGGGCCTCGAGCGCGGTGGCGAGCCGACGGTCGGACACCGGCCGGCTCGCCGGGACCAGGTTCTGGTCCTCCACGTACCACAGGACCGCCTCGAGCGGACCGGTCGGTTCGGGCGTGGAGGTCGTGGTGGTCGAGGTGGGGGCCACCGGGAGGGCCCGTGGTCGTTCGTCGGTCTGGATGCCGCAGGCCGCCAGCACGGTGACGAGCAGCACCGGACCGAGCGGTCGCAGCCGCCGGCTCACCGGTCGCTCCCCGGCGGCGGATCCCCGGCTCGGACCACCTCGTGCTCGCCGGTGAGGGTGAGCGCGCTCGCCGCCTCCGGGGTCGCGGCGGCCAGGTCCTCGTCGGGTTCGTGCTCGTCGACCTCGAGGTAGGGGAGCTCGACCACGAAGCACGCTCCCTCGCCGCCGTCGGTGCGGTCCTCGACCCACACCCTCCCGCCCTGCAGCGCGGCGTGCTCGGCGGCCAGCGCGAGCCCGAGTCCGACGCCCACGTCGGCGCCCCGGCTCCCGCCCTGGTCACCCCGGTTGAACCGGTCGAAGATCCGCTCCCGCTCGTCGGGCGGGACGCCCGGCCCGGAGTCCTCCACGCCCACCCGGACGGTGAGCTCGTCGAACGGGTTGAACGGGTCGGGGTCGTGCCGCTCGACCCACACCCGGGTGGGGCCGTCGGCGTAGCGGTCGGCGTTGTGGAGGTAGTTGGCGAGGATCCGCACGAGCCGTCGCTTGTCGCAGGAGATGACCAGGTCGTCGAGCTCGGCGTCGGACTCGATCTCGAGGTCGGGGTAGCCGAGGTTCGAGACCGTCGCCCGGACCAGCGGGAGGATCGCCACCTCCTCCGGCTCGTAGCGGACGGCGCCGGCGTCGAACCGGGAGATCTCGAGCAGGTCCTCGACGAGCTGCGTGAAGCGGTCGACGTCGGCGGCGAGGAGGTCCAGGGCGTGCTGGGCCCGGTCGGGCATCTCGTCACGGTTGTTCTGCAGCACGTGGATGCCGGCGTTGAGCGTCGTGAGCGGCGACCGGAGCTCGTGGCTGACGTCGCTCGCGAACCGGGCGTCCCGGTCGATGCGCTCCTGCAGCGCGTCGACCATGGCGTTGAAGTTCCGGGCCAGGGGAGCCAGGTCACGGTCGCTCGCGTAGTCGCGCTCGTCGATCCGCGTGTCGAGCTGGCCCACGGCCACCGCCTCGGCCGCCTCGCTGATCCGGGACAACGGGCGCAGCGTCAGGCCGCTCGCCCAGTACCCGAGGATCCCCGCTGCCACGGTCGTGACGAACGTGGCGAGGGCGAGCGCCACGATCAGGCTCCGCAGCCCGCTCGTGATGTCGTCGAGCCGGTAGACCTCGAAGTACCCGGACTGGGCGGCGCCCAGGGGCACGCCCACGGCCACGAGGGTCTGCCCCTCGAGCTCGAACCGCATGATCGCCGGGTTCCTGACCTCGACGACCTGGTCCTTGAGCTGTCGGGGCAGGACGTCGAAACCGAACCGCTGGTCGACCGAGACCGACACGGCCCGACCGTCGGGTCCGGCGGTCACGAGCGACGGCTTGCCGGCGTCCGACAGCGACGAGAGCACCGCCTGGGTGTCGGTGGAGGAGCCCAGCGCGGCGTCGACCACTGCAGCGTTCGCCACGGCCCGACTCGAGACCGACTCCTCGCGCTGGTTGACGAGCGTCTGCTGGGTGATGGTCACCGTCAGGACGCCCAGCGCGACCGACAGCACGAGGGTCACCAGGACCACGGCCAGGGTGATCCGGGTCCGCAGCCCGGTCTCGAGTCCGGCCCCCGAGCCCCGGGCGCTGCCGGCGAGCGGCTCCTCGTCGGTGGTGCTCACCGCCTCAGGGCTGGAGCTTGTAGCCGAGTCCCCGGACGGTGACCACGTGCTGGGGGTTGGCGGGATCGGTCTCGACCTTCGTCCGCAGTCGACGGACGTGCACGTCGACGAGTCGGCTGTCGCCGTCGACCCCGTGGCCCCAGACCTTGTCGAGCAGGTCCTCCCGCGAGAACACGGTGCCCGGGTGGTTGGCCAACTCGACCAGCAGCCGGAACTCGGTCTTGGTCAGGTGCACGGGCTCGCCGTCCATCGTGACCACACCCTCCTGGGGGATGACCTCGAGGTTCCCGAACAACAGTCGCGGGTTCCCGGTCACGACCGGTCGCGCCCGGCGCAGGAGCGCGCGGATCCGTGCCGAGAGCTCCTTGGGTGCGAAGGGCTTGGTCAGGTAGTCGTCGGCCCCGGCCTCGAGGCCGGCCACCACGTCGTGCGTGTCGGCCCGGGCGGTGACCATGACGATCGGGACGTCGCTCAGCCGGCGGATCGACCGGCACACCTCGAAGCCGTCCATGCCCGGCAGCATGATGTCGATGAGGACGACGTCGGCGGCCTGCTCGGCGAAGGCACCGATCGCCTGCTCGCCCGTCTCGGCCTCGGTGACCTGCCACCCCTCGTCCTCGAGGGCGAGCTTGACCGAGGTCCGGATGCGTTCGTCGTCTTCGACCGTCAGGATGCGCGTAGCCACGGCGACATTGTCGCCCATCGGCGGGGGCCTCGCCTGCCACGGCCCGCCGGGCGGCGGGGGAGCGGCCTCAGTACCCGGCGTCGGCCAGCAGGTCGACGAGCCGGGCAGCGAGACGCGGGTGGGCGCACAGCACCGAGCCTGGCCGGACGGGGCCGCCGTCCAGACCGCACACGACCGCACCGGCCTCGGTGGCCACGAGCGCGCCGGCGGCGTAGTCCCACCGGGACAGCCCCGCCTCGAAGTAGGCGTCGACCCGCCCGGAGGCCACCGAACAGAGGTCCAGCGCCGCGGCCCCCATCCGTCGGACGTCCCGGATCCGGTCGGCCACCCGGCTGAGCCGCTCCACCTGCAGTCGCCGTTCCGCGGCCACGTAGGAGAAGCCGGTGGCCACCAGGGCGTGTGCCGGCTCCGGTGGGTCGGGGACGTGGAGGCGGACGTCGCCGCACCACGCCCCGCCGCCGAGCGACGCCCGGTAGGTGCGCCCGTGGGTCGGATCGGCCACGACCCCGGCGATCGCCACGTCCCCGACCGTCGCTGCGACGGACACGGCGTAGCCGGGGTGGTCGTAGACGTAGTTCGTCGTGCCGTCGATCGGGTCCACCCACCACGTCACCGTGTCCGGGTCGCCGGTCCGGGTCCCGGTCCCCCCGACGTCCTCCTCCCCGTGGATCAGGTCGTCGGGTCGCTCGGCGTGGATCACCTCGGCGATCAGCGCCTCGGCCCTGCGGTCCATCTCCGTGACCAGGTCGGTGGGCGAGGACTTCGTGTCGATCGCCAGCCGGGCCGGTCGCCCGGTCGTGATGAGCTCGGCGGCCGACGCGGCGGCCCGGAGGGCCACGTCCAGCAGTTCCGGCGGATCGACCCCGGCCGGAACGGATCCGCTCACGTCGAGCGGTTCCGGATCGTCTCCCACTCGCCGAGTGCCCGGAGCGTGAGCACGGCGACGACCGCCACGCCGCCGGCGGCCAGCACCGCCCCGCCGAGCAGCAGGAGCCCGGTCACCAGCGTGCTCGATCCGCCGAGGTCGCCGAACGCGTACCCGATGGTGCCGCCGGCCACGCCGCCGACGAGGACGGCGACGAACGCCAGGATCCGCGCTCCCACCGGAGGCAGCGCCGACTCGGGGCCTCGTGACGGTTCCACGGCCCGAACCTACGGCCTGTCGTCCGGCGTTCCAAGGCCGACGGGCGGCGCCGGCACGCCCGGCGGACCGCGCTCCGGTACGGTGTGGGTGCTGCATCCTCCGCCGCCGGGACCGACGGTGTGGGGGTGTGACGGTGTGGGGTGGGCACAGGCAGGCCCGAGGAAAGGCAGGGCACCATGGACAACGTCGTTCCACCGAGGCGGCTCGGACAGTTGCTCGCCGAGGCCCGGCAGGCCAGCGGCACGTCGCTCGAGGTGCTGACCGAGGAGCTCGAGCGCCAGGGCGTTCGGGTGGACCTCACCCGGGTCGAGGCCGGACAGGTGCAGCTCGACGAGTCACAGCTCGCCCGGGTCGCCGACGTCTACGGCGTCGAGACGAGCTCCCTCGTCCCGAGCCGCAGCCGGCTCGTCGTGGACCTCAGCGAGGGCGTGATCCAGGACGAGCGGACGCAGGCTGCGTTCCAGGTCGCCCCCGAGCGTGACGAGACCCTGCGGCGCTACCTGGCGCTGGTCTACGAGATGCGCAAGCAGCCGCCCGGCAGCGACCTGTCCCTCAGGGTGGAGGACATGGAGGTGCTCGCCGACGTGTTCGACACGAGGGCGAACGACATCGAGTCCGACCTGCGGCGCCTCATCGCCGGTGAGGCACCGGCGATCGAGTCGGAGCGCTCGTGGCTGTCGGCCCGGGTGCTGGTGCCCGCCGCCGGCGTGCTCGTCGCCGTGACCGCCGTCGGAGCCCTGGTGTTCGCCCAGACCTCCTCGGACGCACCGGCACCGACCCCGGCTCCCGCACCGCAGGCCGACCAGGCCGTGCCGCTCGACCAGCTGCCCCCGGCACCCGTGGCCGACGTCGGTCCCGCGGGCATCAGCCAGGAGCGGCTGCCCGACGGTTCACCCGGGCCGGAGATCACCAACGACTGAGGTGGGCTCAGCCCAGCTCGTGCCAGGGGACCTGCTCGACGGTCATCGTGGCCAGATCCGTCCCGACCACGCGGTACCCGAACCGTCGTGGATCCACCCAGCGGTGACGCATCCACTCCACCAGCGGCTCCCGGACCCACGGCTGGGTGGAGTCGAGCCGGTCGGTCGCCTCCTCCACCGTCGTCCACTCGGCGTCGACCACGATTCCGTCGGGATCGTCGCCCGTGCACAGCTCGCCCGAGAACACCTCGGCGTGGTGCACCTCCACCGACAGCAACCAGCCCAGGTCGACGGCGTGGACCCGCACCTCGTAGCTGAGGCCACGCCACCGCTCCACGACGAGACCGGTCTCCTCGGTCACCTCCCGGCCCAGACCGGTGAGCACGTCCTCGTCGGGCTCGATGACCCCGCCGGGTGTGGTCCAGTCGAACCGGCCGTCGCGGCGGACGTTCCGCACCAGTGCGAGCCCCCGCTCGGACTCGACGATCGCACCTCCGACCAGCCACCGGCGGACCTCGTCTCCCACGCCCCGACGGTAGCGCCGTCCCCGACGAGCCGCTGTCCCGCCGGTGCCCCGTGAGCGGCCGGCGGATCCTCCACGTCGACATGGACGCGTTCTTCGCGTCCGTCGAGCTCCTCCGTCACCCCGAGCTCGCCGGGCGACCGGTCGTGGTGGGCGGAGGTGGCGACCGGGGGGTCGTCGCCGCCGCCTCGTACGAGGCACGGGTGTTCGGCGTGCGGTCGGCCATGGCCACGGCCCGGGCGCGCCGCCTGTGCCCGGACCTGGTGGTCGTCCCGCCGGACCACGCCCACTACGCCGGGATCTCGGCCCGGATCATGGCGTGCTGCTCGGAGTTCACCCCCCTGGTGGAACCGCTGGCGCTCGACGAGGCGTTCCTCGACGTCTCCGGAGCCGGCCGACTGTTCGGCACCGACCGGGAGCTGGCCACGGAGCTCCGACGCCGACTGCACGAGCGGGAGGGGCTCTGGTCGTCGGTCGGGGTGGCCTCCACGAAGCTCGTGGCGAAACTCGCCTCCGAGGCGGCCAAGCCGCTGCCGGGGTCGGACGCACCGCAGGACGGGGTGTGCGTCGTCGAACCCGCCGACGAGCTCCGCTTCCTGCAGGACCGGCCTGCCGCCGACCTGTGGGGTGTCGGTCCGGTCACGGGCGACCGGCTGCGTGCGCTCGGCGTGGACACCGTGGCGGACCTGGCCGTCTTCCCGCTCGACGCGCTGGTGTCGCACCTCGGTCCCGCCGTCGGGCGGCAGCTCCACGACCTGGCCAACGGTCGGGACGATCGTCCCGTCGTGGCCGACCTGGAGGTCAAGTCGATCTCCCAGGAGGAGACCTTCGCCCGTGACCGGACGAGCCTGTCGGAGCTCGACCCCGAGCTCGTCCGCATGGCCGAGCGCGTCGCGCGCCGCGCCCGCCGGCGGGACCTCGAGGGTCGGACGGTCCACCTGAAGCTCCGCTGGGCGGACTTCGTCACCACGACCCGGTCCCGGACGCTCGACGAGCCGACCGCCGACGGCCTGGTCGTCGCCCGGACCGCCCGGGAGCTCCTCCAGGGACTCCCGGTCGAGCGGGGGGTGCGGCTGCTCGGCGTGGGGATCAGCGCCCTCGTCCCGGCGGGTGGGGCCACCCAGCTGCGCCTGGACCTCGGCGGCAGCGCGTCGCAGTCGGCCGACCGGTCGGCGGCGCTGCGGGCCGCCGACCGGGTCCGGGAGCGGTTCGGGGAGTCGGCCATCGCCCCGGTCGTCCCACCCCCGACGGACCCCCGGGGGTGACGGCGCGACTCGTGACGGCACCCGGTAGGGTGTGGCAACATGCAGACGCCGAGCACGGGAGATCGGGTTCGGCACGGACAGCAGACCACCGACCGGCACCGCATCTGAGGGGTTGGATCACATGCCGTTGTCAGAGGACGAGCAGCGCATCCTCAGCGAGATCGAGTCGCAGCTCCGCGAGTCCGATCCGGGTCTGGCCGAGCACGTCGGTTCGACGACGGTCTACTCCGACTCCCTCCGCAAGCTCCGCTGGGGCATCGTGGCGTTCGTCGCCAGTCTCGTGCTCACGATCGTCCTCCTGACCCAGCACTACGCACTGGGCTTCATCGGGTTCGTCGGCATGGTCGTCGCTGCGCTGGTGATCGAGTCGAACGCCCGTCGCATGGGTCGGGCCGGGATCAACGAGGCCACCCGGGCCTTCCGTTCCTCCGGCATCCGCTCGTACTTCAACGAGGCGGGCGAGCGGGCACGCGACCGGTTCCGTCGCGACGACGAGATCTGACCGACCGTCCCGGGTGTCGCACGCCGCTGTTCAGCGGATCCGTTCCACGATCCGTCGCCGACGATCGAGGCGTTCGAGCGCTGCTGCGTGGACGTGGTCGGCGAGCTGCCCGGCGAGCTCCACGCTGTCCTCGGACAACGCCGAGCGCCCGTAGCGGCGGTAGGTCTCGATCCGGGCCAGCGTGAGCAGGTCGGCCGCGACGTCCCCGAGGCCGTCGGTCCTGCCGATCCGGTCGGCGAACTCGAGCGGGGTCTCCTCGGGCCGCGCCGGGTGGCCGAGGATCCGGAGCGCGTCGGAGGCGCGTGACCAGGCCACGGCCACCGGTCCGAGGCGAGGGTCGGTCAGGTCCCGGGTGCGGCGTCGGCTGCGCCGCCAGCGCCGGATCGACTCGGCCCCGACGGCGACGAGTGCGACCGCCACCAGCCCGAGCAGCAGCCGGGTCCGGTCGGCCGACCCGTCCTCGGCTGCAGCGACCCCGTCGGGCCGCTCCGGAGTCTCGCCGGACGCGTCGAACGTCGGGACGGTGGTGGGACCCGACGTCGGGACGGTCGAGGTGGTCGACGTCGACGTGCTCCCGGCCGACTGTTCCGGCGGCGGCGAGGCCTGGGCCGCGGCCACCCCGGTGTAGCCGGTGGTCGTGGGGTCGCCACGTCCCGGGGTCGGCTCGAACGCCACCCAGCCGAGGCCGGGGAGCTCGACCTCGGGCCAGGCGTGGGCGTGCCGGCCGCGGACGACGAACCGGTCGGGTCGGTCGGGGTCCTGGTCGCCCGGGGTGAACCCGACCGCGACCCGGCTGGGCAGACCGAGGCTCCGGGCCATGAGCGCGAACGCCGACGCGAACTGCTGGCAGAAGCCCCGGCGCTCGGCCAGGAACGCGGCGACCGGGTCCTCGGCCCCCCGGTAGTCGACCGCGGTGTCGTAGATCGCTCCCGGTCCTCGCAGCCAGTCCTGCAGCAGCAGCGCCCTGCGGAACGGGTCGGGCTCGTCGCCGACGACCAGACCCGCCGTGCGGGCGGCGGCCGGCGACACCTCGTCGATCCCGGGCACGGGAGCCTCGGAGTCTCCGGTCACCGCTCCGACCCGGACGTCCCGCCGGATCGAGCGGACCCGGTAGGTCGTCCCCGGGACGTTGGCGTCGTCCCGGGCGATGATCGAGGACGACGACTCGTCGAAGCCCACGGGGATGTCGGTCTCGACCGTCGTCGCCTCGAAGGCCGCCGGCAGCCACAGCCCGCCCAGGCCGGCGAGCTCGTACGACTGGTCGAGCGCCGTCGCTCCGTCGACCGGAGCTGCGAGCGCGCCGTCGGTCGACCGGTAGGTGCCACGTGAGGTCCAGATGCTGCGGGACGGGTCGTACTGCTCCAGGGCCGTCAGCCGCCAGTAGCTCGCCGCCGGTGAGGTCACGGTGAAGACGACCTCGTCGCTGCGCTCCCCGAGCAGCGACGTCACCCCCACGAACGGGCTGACGACCGTGCGGGGCCCCTCGCCGCGACCGAGCGACCGCAGGTCCACCACGGCCTCCTGGTCTCCCGGGAGGAACGGGGCGACCAGCACGCCGAGCGCCAGCACCCCGACCGCGATCGCCGAGGTCGACCCGGCGAGGGCGCGGACTCCGGCGGGCGCGTCGCCCGGTCGCCACGGCTCCTCGCTCGCCTGCCAGACCCGCTGGGTGACCGCGTAGACGGCCAGCCCGGCGACGAACGCCACCGTGGCGCCCACCCGTCCGGCGTCGCGGGCCAGGATCCCGCTCGCCACGACCATGGCGGCGTAGGGGAGGACGGCCTGGACCGGGGCGCGGTACCGCAGCGCGCTGGTGTCGGCGAAGAGGACGAACAGCCAGAGCAGGGCTGCGATGGTGACGACGAACCCGTCCGTCGCCGGCACCGGGGCGACCTGCTCGGAGAAGCCGCCGAACGACGTCGCCACGGCGTCGGCCACCGCCTCCACGGTCCGACCCGTCGGCAGTCCGAACCAGGTCGTGCCGGGCACGAACCACCACGTGAGCACCGCGACACCGAGGACGGCGGAGGCCAGGGTGCTCCACCCCGGTCCGAGGCCGAGTCGACGCAGCACCACGGCCGTGAGCCACGACGTCACGAGCGGCACGGCCAGCGAGGCCACGAACGCCGTGCCCTGGAAGAGTCGGGTGAACGTGAGGACGGTCCCGAGGGCCAGCGCCAGGAGACCGAGCTCGGCGGCCACCAGTGGGATGCGCTGCCGAGGTTCGCCGCTCACGAACGCACCCCCGACCGGATCGCCGGGCCGGTGGACTCGGCCCACACCCGGTCCAGATCGCCCCCGGTCCACGTCACGAGCACGGGAGGGTCCGGCTCGTCCGACGCCGTCGCCGAAGCTGTGGTGACGAGCACGCACCGGTCCCACGCCCGGGTGGCGCCGGTGACGGCGGCGTGGCCCGGCGCACCGAGCGCGCCGGTGCAGACCACGAGCCGGCCGTCGGGGTCGCGTCCGAGCTGGTCCAGGGTGGCCGCCAGCGACCCGTCGGGGCGCAGCGAGACCAGTGCGAGCTGATCCAGCAGCGCGTCGGTGGCCTCCTCGCCCACGATCCCGCTGTCCGTGCCGTCGGTGGTGATCACGCGGACCAGCTCGCCCCGCTCGGCGGCGAGCTCGACCAGGCTGGCGACGACCGACACGGCCCGCTCGAACGAGTCGTCGTCGTGGCACGACCTGCGGACGTCGAGGACCACGGTGGTACGCCGGGTCCACGGGGGGTCGTGCTGCCGCACGACCAGGCGTCCCTGCCTCGCCGAGGTCCGCCAGTGGACCCGGCGCAGGTCGTCGCCCGGCTCGTAGCTCCGCAGCGACGCCAGGTCGTCGTCGTGGCGCTCCCGGCTCGGGAGCGGGGTCCGGCGCTCGAGGGCGTGTCCGCCGACGGCCCCGGGCAGCGGCGTGAGCCGCCAGGTCCTGGGCAGGACGACCAGCTCGTCGGTCCGGCTCCCGGGCCGGGTGCTGCGCACCAGACCGAAGGGGTCCTCGACGGTCACGTGCGCCGGCCCGATCCGGTGCAGGCCGCGGTGGCGAGCGGGGTAGCGGTAGGTGAGGTCGCGGACGGCACCCGACGGGATGGGCGCCACCGTCAGGTCGACGGTGCCGTGCACACCGGCTCGCTCACCGATCCGCTGGACGGGGGTCCGGCGCGCGGCGCCGTTGGTGATCCGGACCCGCACCAGCACGTCGTCGCCGACCCGGGTCCGGGGAGGCATCAGCGTCCGGACGATCGTGGTCTCCCGCGGGGCGGCCACGACCCACCACAGTGCGACCGCCGTGGCCAGCAGCGCAGTGGCGGCGATCGCGCTCAGCTCGGGCTGACCCAGCAGCCACCCGGTGGCGCCGGCCACGAGGGCGACGGCGACGAGGAGCGCGCCGCTGCGGGTCGGTCGCACCGATCCGGGGCCCACGGCCCTGCGGCGACTCACGAACCTGCCGCGGTCGGACCTCCGGCCATCGGCACCGGCGTCGCACCCAGGAGCTCGTCGAGCAGCTCGGCCGTCCGGTGGGGACCGCCTCCGGACCGGGACGCCGCCACCACCCGGTGGGACAGCACCGGCTGCGCGAGGGCCTTGACGTCGTCAGCGGTCGCGAAGTCGCGTCCGGCCGCAGCGGCCCGCACCTGGGCGCACCGGACCAGTGCCAGGGCTGCACGGGGCGAGATCCCCAGCGCGAACCTGCCGTCGTTCCGGCTGCGGTCGGCGAGGTCGGCGACGTACGCGGCCAACGGGTCGGAGACGTGGATCGTGGCGGCGTGTCGCGTCATCGCCGCGACGTCCTGGGCGGTGGCGACCGGCTGGAGGTCGGAGGTGTCGCCGGCCCGACCGCCGCGGAGCAGCTGCAGCTCCTCGTCGCGTCCCGGGTACCCGAGCGACAGTCGCATGGTGAACCGGTCGAGCTGGGACTCGGGCAGCGGGAACGTCCCGTGGTGCTCCACCGGGTTCTGGGTGGCGACGACCATGAACGGTCGGGCCAGCTGGTAGCTCGTCCCGTCGACCGTGACCTGCTCCTCGGCCATGGCCTCGAGCAGCGCCGACTGCGTCTTCGGGGAGGCCCGGTTGATCTCGTCGCCGAGCAGGAGGTTGGCGAACACCGGGCCGGGCCGGAACTCGAAGGTGCCGTCGCGCTGGTTCCACACCGACGCACCGAGCACGTCGGAGGGCAGGAGGTCGGGCGTGAACTGGACCCGTCCGAAGCGGGCCGCGATCGACTGGGCCAGCGCCTTGGCCAGCGTCGTCTTGCCCACGCCGGGGACGTCCTCCACCAGCAGGTGACCTCCGGCCACCAGGCACGTCACCGCCAGGTCGATCGTGTCGTCCTTGCCACGCAGCACCCGGGCCACGTTGCGGCGGATCCCGTCGAACACCGAAGCGAAGGTCCGGGACGTGCTCGGCTCGGTGGCGGTCACCGGGAGAGTCTGCCACCGCTCCGACTGCGATCCGCTCCGGGTACCCTGCGGGCCGTGACCACCGTGTTGGCGCTCGACGTCGGCGGGACCAAGCTCGCCGCCGCCGTCGTCCGGGAGGACGGCGAGATCCTCGGCTCCGCCCGACGGGCCACCGTGGGGGACGACGGTGAGGCCCTGTTCGCCCACGTGGTGTCGTTGCTCGACGAGGTCCGGTCCGACGTCGGGGGCGAGGAACCGGTGGCCCTCGGCGTCGGCTGTGGTGGCCCGATGGAGCGGGGCGGACGCACGGTGTCGCCGCTGAACATCCCCCAGTGGCGGGCGTTCCCGCTGCTCGACCGGCTCCGGTCGGCGACGGGACTGCCCGTCCGCATCGACAACGACGCCAAGGCCCTGGCGCTCGGTGAGGGTCGGTGGGGTGCAGCCGTGGGCGTCGACGACTACCTGGCGATGGTGGTCTCGACCGGGGTCGGCGGTGGCGTGGTCCTCGACGGACGGTTGCTCGACGGTCGGGCCGCCAACGCCGGTCACGTCGGCCACGTGATCGTCGAGCCGCTGGGTCGGGCGTGCGTCTGCGGCGCACGCGGCTGCCTCGAGGCCGAGGCCTCGGGGACGGCGATCGCGGCCACGACCGGTGCTCCCGCCGCGGTCGCTCCGGTCGAGGTCCGCGTCCGCACCGGACGACTCGTCGGCCGGGCGGTCGCCTCGGTGTGCAACCTCCTCGACCTGCGTCTGGCCGTGGTCGCCGGATCGGTGGCCCTCGGCTACGGCTCGGACTTCCTCGACGCTGCGAACGCCGAGCTGGACCGGTGCGCCCGGCTCGAGTTCTCCCGGGGGGCGCGCGTCGTGCCCGCAGGGTGTGGTGTCGGTGACGCCGGTCCGCTGCTGGGTGCAGCCGCCGTGGGACTCCGGGAGTAGGTTCACGGCGTGGCACGCGGCTCCTCCGGCACGGTCCGGTCCGCCGACGTGTGGGCAGCCGTGGCCGCCGTGCTGCGCCGCGTCGACCTGTGGCCCACCGCCGTCCTCCAGTGGTTCCGGATGGTCCCCGACGGGTGGTGGCGGCGCCGGCCGTTCCTCCCGGTGCCGTCCCGGGCGTACCTGGAGTTCCGCTTGCTCACCGCCTACGGCAGCGAGCCACGCCCGGAGGAGGGCGTGGACCTGGCAGGGGATCTCGTGACCTACCTCGAGTGGTGCCGTCGGTGGCCGGGCCACTGAGCTGGACCGACGAGCCGGACGGGGACGAGCCGCCCGTCCGGATCGGGCTCCACCGCGTCCGGATCGCCCTCGTCCGTCCCCACCGCAGCGCCCACCACACGGTCCGGGACCGGGAGTCGATCCTCGTCCGTTGGGAGCGGTCCGACGGCCACGTCGGATGGGGTGAGTGCCCGACCCTGGTGTCTGCCGGCTACGCCACCGAGACCACGGACCAGGCCTGGGCCGCGCTGGTCGACCGGCTGCTCCCCGAGGCGCTGGCGTCCGGGCGGGTGGCCGCCGACCCCGCCCGACCCGCCGCCTGCGGCGCCCTGCGTGACGCCCGCCTCGACGCCCGCCTCCGCGTCGACGGCGTGGGGCTCGGCGGACTGGTCGGCGCCCCGGCGACCCTGCCCGGGACCGGCGTGGTGGCGTCGGTCGGCGACGATCCGACCGACGTGGCCGCTGCGACCCTGGCCGTGGTGGCGACGGGCTCGGCCGTGGTGAAGGTCAAGGTGGTGCCGGCCACCGCCCTCGAGGTCGTCGACGCCGTGCTCGACGCCGTCGGTCCGGTCCCGCTCGCGCTCGACGCCAACGGCTCGTTCGAGCCGGGCGAGCACGACGGCATCCTCGCCCGGCTCCTCGCAGCGCCGCTGCGCTACCTCGAGCAACCCTTCGGCCCGTCGGTTCCGCAGTCGGCGTGGTCGGAGCTCGCCGCCCGGGGCGGGGTCCCGCTCGCCGTGGACGAGTCGGCGACCTCCGTCGAGGCCGTGCGAGGACTGGTCCTCGACGGGGCCTGCTCGGTGGTGTCGATCAAGCCCGCACGGCTCGGAGGCCTGGCCGCAGCGGCGAGGGCGGCCTCGGAGCTGTCGTCGCTGGGTGCGTCCTGCTTCGTGGGGGGCATGTTCGAGCTGGGAGTCGGGCGGTCCTCGGCGCTGCGACTGGCCGGCGCGCCGTGGTTCGACCTGCCGACGGACCTGGGGCCGAGCGCCCGCTACGTGGCGCTCGACGTGACCGAGCCCGTGGTCGACGACGCAGGTCGACTGGTGGTGCCGGACGGGCCGGGCTGCGCCCTGCACCCGGTACCCGAGCGGCTCACCGCGGCAGAGGTCGAGCGGGTCGAGATCGTCCGCCGCTGACCGGTCGGTCGTCTCAACCGGTCAGACCGGATCGCCGCCACTGCTCGACGTGGTGGTCCTCCGGGGTGATGTCGATCGGCTGGGCGGGCAGGTCCCCGCTCGCCAGGTCGGCCAGGAACTCGAGCATGCGGTACGGGATCGTCCGCGGGCCGTGGTCCAGGACGTCCTCGACCGCCCACCACCGCTGTTCTCCGAACGCCAGCGCCTCGAGGTGCTCCAGGCCGCCCGGCCCGCTCGAGGTGCCGTCGCACCGCGCCACGTGGATGAACTCGTCCTGGTCGAAGTGGAACCCGCCGAAGGTGTACTCGACCCGCTGCACCCACACGCACGGTCCCACCTCGGCGTCCCGGATCCCGGCCTCCTCCCAGAGCTCTCGACGGGCAGTGGTGGCGGAGTCCTCGCCCGGGTCCATGCCGCCGCCCGGGATCTCCCACCACTGGCCGGGCACGCGGCCAGCCGGGTCGCGACCCTCGATCAGCAGGACCCGGTCCGACGGGTCGAAGACCACCACGCGTGCGGCGCGTCGCCGACCCCAGGAGCTCACAGCGCCAGACTACGACCTGGTGATCGGTGGCAGGATCGGACGGTGCCCCCGGAGCCCGGACCCGCTGACGACGTCGAGGTGCTCGGTGACCTCCCGGGTGGGTGGCGGCTCGAACGGGCTCGGGGCACCGTCGCGGACCTGCACGCTGCGGAGCTCCCCCCGGTTCGGGTCCTGCGCATCTGCGAGGCGACCGACGCCGCCGTGGTCCTCGGGTCGACGCAGCGTGCGGACCTGCTCGACGCCGTAGCGGTCGGTCACGCCCGTCTCGCCACGGTGCGTCGGCGCTCCGGCGGCGGCGCCGTGCTGCTCCGGCCCGGTGAGCACCTGTGGGTCGACGTCCTCGTCCCGGTCGGCGACCGGCTCTGGGACGACGACGTGGAGCGGGCGGCGTGGTGGGTGGGGGAGTGGTGGGCCTCGGCGATCGGGGCGTCGGCGACGGTGCACCGGGCTCCGCTGACGGACCGCCCGGCCGGCGCCGTGGCGTGCTTCGCCGCCGTCGGTCCGGGTGAGGTGCTCGATGCCGACGGTCGGAAGCTCGTGGGGGTGTCCCAGCGTCGGAACCGGTTCGGGGCCCGGTTCCAGACGCTGGCGTACCGCCGGTGGGACCCGGGAGCGCTCACCGGCCTGCTCGCCGACCGGGCAGCGGCGGACCTGGTGGATCCGCTGCTCCGGGCCGGGGTCGGGGCGGTCGACGATCGGGTCGATCTGGTGGCACGACTGGTCGCGGAGGTGCCACCGTGAGCTGAAGGTGGGGCCAAGTGGTTGTCTGGGGTGACGAAATGTCATAGGGTGGTCCGAAGTGGAGCACCGGGGGGGCGGCGTGGCCCCCTCGGAGCTCTCCGCTCCTGACCAACCCGGTCGCCCTCGTGCGGCCCCGGCCCCGGACCGACGAGTGGACCTGTACGACACGTTCGAACACACCCTCGACGCCAAGGGTCGACTCGTCATGCCCGCCCAGTACCGCCCGGCGTTCGCCGAGGGCGGGTACCTGGTCAACATGCGGCCGGCGCTCGGGCTGTTCCCGGCCTCGGAGTGGGAGCCCTGGCTGCGCAAGGTTCAGCAGAGCCGGAAGGTCAGCCGCTCCAACCTCCAGTACATGATCGCCTCGGTCTCGCCGGTGCACCCCGACAGCCAGCACCGCATCTCGATCAACCCCCGTCTCCGTCAGAAGCTGCGACTCGACCGCGACGTGGCCATCGTCGGACAGCGGCTGTACGCGCAGATCTACGACCGGGCGGTCTGGGAGCAGTTCGAGGAGCGGGTCGAGGAGCCGGCCGAGGGACACCTGTCCCTGGCCGAGGAGCTGCAGGAGCTCGACTTCCTGTGACCCACCGTGCCTGCCCCCGTCGCCCGGACCAGAGGTGCGAGGACCGGAGTGGACGATGACGCGTTCCACCACGTCCCGGTGCTCGTCGACCGAGTGGTCGAGCTCCTCGCCGCCGTTCCGGACGGCCGCTTCGTCGACGCCACGCTCGGCGGCGGTGGCCACGCCGCCGCCGTCCTGGCTGCGCACCCGGGTCTGGAGCTGCTCGGCATCGACCGCGACGACGCAGCGCTCGCCGCTGCGGCGGAGCGGCTGGCGCCCTACCGGGAACGGGTCCAGCTCGTCCGGGGCGCAGCCGGCGACCTCGCCGGACTCGTCCGGGCCCACCCACCGATCCACCACCGAACCCCAGGAACAGGAGTGATCGCCGTGCTGCTCGATCTCGGAGTCTCCTCACCGCAACTCGACCGGGCCGACCGCGGCTTCTCCTACCGCTCGGCCGGCCCGCTCGACATGCGGATGGACCGTCGACAGGGCTTCACCGCCGACGACGTCGTCAACCACTACGACTACGCCACGCTGGCCCGGGTGATCCGGGACAACGCCGACGAGCGGTTCGCCAGTCGGATCGCCCGAGCCATCGTCGAGGCCCGGCCGATCGAGGACTCGAGCCACCTGGCCCGGGTCGTCCGGGACGCCATTCCGGCTGCGGCCCGCCGCACCGGTGGGCACCCGGCCAAGCGGACCTTCCAGGCCATCCGCATGGAGGTCAACGCCGAGCTCGACCAGCTCGCCGCCGCACTCGACGACGCCGTCGCCCTCCTGCAGCCCGGCGGGCGTCTGGCTGTGCTCGCCTACCACTCGCTGGAGGACCGGGCCGTCAAGGACCACTTCCGTGACGACGCCACCGGCGGGTGCACCTGTCCGCCCGGTCTGCCCTGCGCCTGCGGTGCCGAGCCCACCGTCCGGTTGCTCCGGAGCGGCGCGTGGAAGGCCACCTCGGACGAGGTCGAGGTCAACCGCCGAGCCGAGAGCGTCCGTCTGCGTGCCGTGGAGAAGCTCGGGGAACCGGCGTGAGCGCTGTGCGCGCCGAGTCCCTCGAGCGCCGTCGTCGCGCGCGTCCTCGGGCCGTCGAGCAGTCCCCCCGGGCGGCCCGATCGTCGGCCCGGCCGCTCCCCCAGGAGTCGGCCGGGCCGCGAGCTCGTCGCCGGTGGCGCCCGCGCTGGCCCTCGGCCCTGACCTGCTGCCTGGTCGGCCTCGCCGTCGTCGGTGGCGCTGCGGTGTACGTCCAGGGCGAGCGGATCACGGCCCAGCGGACGGCGGACGGCCTGGCCGCCGAGATCGACCTGGCCCGCACCGAGCAGCGGGACCTGGTCGTGCAACTGGTCCGTGCCGAGACCCCCGAGGCCGTGGCCACCGGAGCGGCCCGCGCCGGTCTGGTGGCGCCGGTCGAGGTGGCCGCCGTCCCCGCTGCACCCGTCCCGACCCTGCCCGCCCCTGCGCCGACCGCGCCGTCACCAGGGCCGCAGGCCCCGCCGGCGGCCGGCTCCCAGCTCGCCGTCGTCGCGCCCGTCGACGTGGGATGACCTCCACCCGGACCCGCCCCGCCCGGCCCCGACCGGCCCGCTCCAGCGCGGCCCGGTCCAGCACGGCCCGGAACGGGGGGAACCGGAACAGGGCGTCACGGGACACCGTCGTCGACCTCGGGGAGCGGCGGGCCCGCCGTTCCCGGTCCGGGGCGACGGTCAGCACGAAGCGGTGGTGGATCCTGGTGGGCTGCCTCGCCCTCATGGTCGCGGGGTCCGTCGCCAAGCTGGCCCAGGTCCAGCTCGGCTCGGCGGCGCAGCTCGCAGCTCGGGGGGCCGGGGACCGGACGTTCTCGCAGACCATCCCGGCCGTCCGTGGATCGATCCTGGACCGCGACGGGGTGGACCTGGCCGTGACGGTGCCCGAGGCCTCGGTCGCCATCAGTCGTCGCGCGCTCACGGTCGCCGGGCTGGACGACCCGGAGCGACTCACGGCGGTGGCGGCGGCGGTGGCCGGTCCGTTGGGCCTGACCGAGCGGCGGGTGGCCGCGACCCTCCGTCGCGCCGACAGCGACGACGACCACGTGGAGATCGTCAGCGGCATCCCGGTGAGCGCCGCCGAGGAGGCCCGACTCGCACTGGCGGAGGAGAACCTGCAGGGGATCATGGGCATCGACGTCGCCCAGCGTCGGGTCCACCCGTCGGGTGACTCGATCCGGGCGGTCGTGGGGCACCTCGACGTGGACGGCCGGCCCACCGAGATGGGCGGCATCGAGAAGACCTTCGACGCCGAGCTGTCGGGGGTCGACGGGATCCGGGTGGCCGAGCGGTCCCGACAGGGCGGCACGATCGTCGGGTCCGAGCGGCTGCAGCAGGCCGCGGTCCCCGGTGACGACGTGGAGCTGACCATCGACCGCGTGCTCCAGGCGGAGGCCGAGGGGATCCTCGCCGCCGGTGTGGCCCGGTCCGGGGCCGCCGGTGGGATCGCGATCATCGGCCGTCCGGCGACCGGCGAGCTGCTCGCCGTCGCGGGCATGGAGCACGACGACGAGTCCGAGGAGGTCCGCCCGTCCACGAGCCCGCTCGCCTTCGCCAGCTCCTACCAGGCGGGGTCGGTGTTCAAGCTCGTGACCGCAGCCGCCGCCTACGAGCACGGGGTGGTCGACGACACGAGCGAGTTCGTCGTCCCGTGGCAGCTCGACGTCACCGACCGGAACTTCCAGGACCACCACCAGCACGCCACGGAGCGCATGAACGTGGACCGCATCGTGGCCGACTCCTCCAACGTCGGCACGATCAAGATCGGTCAGCTCGTCGGGGCAGAGCGACTCGAGCAGGCCCTGCACGACTTCGGTTTCGGGGCCCGGACCGAGGTCGGTCACCCGGCGGAGAGCAGCGGACTCCTGCCGGACGCCGCCGAGTGGACCGAGCCGGACCTGGCCGCCGCCTCGATCGGCACCTTCCAGTCCGCCACCACCGTGCAGCTCTGGGCCGCCTACAACGTGATCGCCAATCGCGGGACCTACGTGGCGCCGCGACTGGTCTCGGCGGTGGTCGCCCCCGACGGGTCCCGCCGCCCGGTCGAGGCGCCTGCCTCCCGGCAGGTCGTCTCCGAGCTCTCGGCGGCGCGGGTGGACCGGGCCCTGCGGGCCGTGGTGGAGGGAGGTACCGCCGAGGGGCTCGGGATCCCCGGGTTCACGCTGGCCGCCAAGACCGGTACCGGGCGCATGCCGAGTCCCGTCCGGGTGGTGCCCACCGACGACTACATCTGGCCCGACAGGTCGTACCACTACGTGACGACCTTCGCCGCCTACTTCCCGGCGGACCGACCCCAGGTGTCCATCACGGTCCTGCTGTTCGACACCCCGCAGGGGAGCAGCGGCGCCGCGACCGCAGGACCGGTGTTCTCCGAGTTGGCCCGGCTCAGCATCCGCGAGCTCGGGGTGGCACCCACGGTGGCCGTCGCCCCGTCCGAGGACCTGATCCGGTCGGCCCCGGCGGTGACACCGGCGGACGACGACGGTGGGGCAACATCGTCCGAGTCGACCGACCAGCCCGCAGGCTGAGCCCACCCCGGTCGGTCCCGAGCCGTGGTTCCCCCTCCCGCCCCCGCCCACCCCGACGTCGGAGCCCTCTGCCGGGAGGTCGGCGGACGCCTGGTCGGCGACCCGGACGTGGTCGTGACCTCGGTGGCGCAGGACTCGAGGCGGGTCGGGCCGGGTGCGCTGTTCTGCTGCATCCGGGGGGAGCGACACGACGGACACGACCACGCGACCGGTGCGGTCGCAGCCGGTGCGGTCGCCCTGTTGGTGGAACACGAGCTGACCGTCGACGTGCCCCAGGTGGTCGTGGCCGACGTCCGCGCCGTCGTCGGTCCGGCCGCGGCCCTCGTCCTCGGCCGCCCCGCCGAGCGCCTGCGGACCGTCGGCGTCACCGGCACCAACGGCAAGACCACGGTCGTCACGCTCGTCGGCCACCTCGTCGACCGCTGCGGCGGGACGGCCGACGTCGTGGGGACCCTCACGGGAGCGCGCACGACCCCGGAGGCGAGCGACCTGCAGGAGCGGATCGCCCGGGACGTCGACGCAGGGGTCGAGGTCGTGGCGCTCGAGGTCTCCTCGCACGCCCTCGTCCTCGGCCGGGTCGACGGGATCCGCTTCGACGTGGCGGCGTTCACCAACCTCGGTGTCGACCACCTCGACTTCCACGGCAGCGTCGAGGAGTACTTCGCGGCCAAGGCGTCGTTGTTCACCCCGGATCGGTGCCGCCGGGCGGTGGTGTGGGTCGGCGACCCGTGGGGGCGTCGGCTGGCCGAGGCCGTGGAGGCGGAGGGGGCCGTCGAGTTGGTCCGCGTGTCGTTCGCCGACGCCCTCGAGCGGACCTGGGACGGCCGGGAGTGGCGGTGGGTCTGGCGCGACCGACCCGTCAGCCTGGCCCGACCCGGTGAGCACGACGTGGCCAACGCGCTCGTGGCCTGCGAGATCCTCGTGGCCCTCGGCCACGACCCGGCGGCCGTCGCCGCTGCCGTGTCCGGGGCGCCGGGGGTTCCGGGCCGCTTCGAGCGGGTCGACGACCGGGTGGGTGACCCGGAGCTGCCGGTGGTCGTCGTCGACTTCGCGCACACCCCGGACGCCCTCGCCAGTGCGCTGGCGGCCGGTCGCAGGCTGGTGGGACCGGGCGGGCGGCTCGTCGTGGTGTTCGGCTGCGGCGGGGACCGGGACGCCACCAAGCGGCCGCAGATGGGCGGGGTCGTCGCACGTCTGGCCGACGTCGCCTACCTGTGCGACGACAACCCCCGCAGCGAGGACCCGGCCGAGATCCGACGGCAGGTCCTGGCGGGGGTGCCGTCGGAGCTGCGGTCGGCGGTCGTCGAGGTCGGGGACCGCCGGGCCGCGATCCGCGACGCGGTCGCCGCCACGGGCCAAGGTGATGTGGTGGTGATCGCCGGCAAGGGGCACGAGACGGGGCAGACCGCGGCCGGGGTCACGGTGCCGTTCGACGACCGCGTCGTCGCCGTCGACGAGCTCCGCGCCCGGTCGGAGCGGGGAGGTGGCCGGTGATCCAACTCCTGCTCGCCTCCGGTGTCAGCGCCGTGGTGGCCTGGGTCGTCACCCGGGTCCTGATCGGTCTGCTGTCCAGACGCGGGGTGGCCCAGCCGATCAACGAGGACGTCCCCGCCGGTCACGCCGGCAAGGCCGGGACGCCGACCTTCGGGGGCATCGCCATCGTGGCAGGTGTCGGATTCGGCTACCTGGCCGCCAACCTGACCCCGAAGGGCATCTTCACCTGGACGGGGATGATGTGCGTGGCGGCGATCGCCGGCGCCGGTCTGGTCGGGTTCATCGACGACTTCGTGAAGGTGCGCGACGCCCGCAACAAGGGGGTCACCAAGCGGACCAAGAGCATCGGGTTGATCCTCGTCGGGGTGGGGTTCGCCACGTCGATGCTCTGGCGGTCCGACGTCTACACCACGATCAGCTTCGCCCGGTTCGACGACGTGGGCTGGGACCTCGGCGAGGTGGCGTGGGTGGTGTGGGCGGTGCTCGTGATCTCGGCCGCAGCCAACGCCGTCAACCTGACCGACGGGCTCGACGGGCTGGCCGCCGGCTCCGGAGCGATCGTGTTCGGGGCCTACGTGTTCGTGGGCTACTGGATCTTCCGACACTTCGGGGACTACGAGATCAACGTCGGTCTCGACCTGGCGATCGTCGCCGCCGCCATGATGAGCGCGTGCGCGGCGTTCCTGTGGTGGAACGCGCCGCCGGCGCGCATCTTCATGGGTGACACCGGCTCCCTGGCCATCGGCACCGGTCTCGCCGTCCTGGCGCTCAGCAGCTCCACCGTGCTGCTCCTGCCCATCATCGGTGGACTGTTCGTCATCGAGACGCTGTCGGTGATCGGCCTCGTCACCTCCTTCCGCCTGTTCGGCAAGCGCCCCTTCCACGCGCCGATCCACCACGACCTGGAGGCCCGAGAGGCCAGGGCCCGGGGCATCGAGAGCGACCGCATCGAACCGACGGTCACGATCCGACTCTGGATCCTCACCGCCGGCTGCGCCGTGGTCGGACTCGGTCTGTTCTTCCGTGAGTACATCCGCAACGGAGGCATCGGGTGAACGGGGTCCGCCACCTCCTGTACGGGCTCGGGGTCACCAACGCCGCCGCCGCCCGGGTGCTCCTGCGGCACGGCGCCCGGGTCGTCCTGGCCGACGACGACCCGTCCGAGCGGGCCCGGGCCCTGGGGGAGGAGCTCGGACTCCCCGTGCACACCGGGCTCGACGACGCCGGCCGCCGGGACCTGCTCGGCCGGGTGGACGTGGTCGTCCCGGCCCCGGTGCTGGGGGACCGCCACCCGGTGCTGCTGCTCGCCGCAGAGCTCGGCGTGCCCGTCCGCTCGGAGTTCGACCTGGCCGCCGAACTGGACGACCGCCCCGTGCTGGCGGTCACCGGGACGAACGGCAAGACCACGGTGACGCTCCTCGCCACCGAGATGCTCGAGCGTTCCGGGGTGGCGTGTCGGGCCGTGGGCAACCTCGAGGTCCCGCTGGTCGAGGCGGTGGAGGACCCGGCGCCGTCGTGGTTCGTGGTCGAGGCCTCGTCGTTCCGGCTCGCACACAGCGAACGGTTCGCACCGCGGGTCGCGGTGTGGCTGAACCTCGCCCCCGACCACCTCGACCTCCACGCCGACCTCGACGCCTACCGGCGGGCCAAGGCGCGGATCCTCGCCGACCAGTCGGCCGGGGACACCGCCGTGCTCGTGCTCGACGATCCGGTCGTCGCTGCCGCCGAGGTCCGTCCGGGCGTGCGCGTGGTCGGCGTCACCTCGGGTGCGCCGCCCGGCCGCCCGGTCGACGCGTGGGCCACGGTGACCGACGGTCGGCTGGTGGTCGACCACACGCCCTCGGGCGGCGAGTGCACCACGTTGGTCGCCGCCGACGAGCTGCCCCGGTCCCTCCCGCACGACGTGACCAACTCGCTCGCCGCCGCCGCTGCCGCGCTCGCCGCAGGCGGCACGGTCGAGGGGGTCGCCGAGGCGCTGCGGTCCACCCACGCGCCACCGCACCGCGTCGAGTTCGTCGCCGTGGTCGACGGGGTGCGATTCGTCGACGACTCCAAGTCCACTGCGCCGCACGCCACCGTGGCCGCGGTGTCCGGTTTCGACTCGGTGGTGCTCGTGGCGGGCGGCCGGAACAAGGGCCTCGACCTCGGCGTGCTCGGCAGCGTGGCCGACCGGGTTCGAGCCGTCGTGGGCATCGGCGAGGCGGCCGGACAGGTCGTCGCTGCGTTCCCCGGCCGTCCCGGTGTGGTCGCCTCCTCGATGGCCGAGGCCGTGACCGAGGCGGCCGCGCTCGCCCGACCGGGCGACACGGTGCTCCTCTCGCCCGCGTGTGCGTCGTTCGACTGGTACGGCTCCTACGCCGAGCGGGGCGACGACTTCGTCGCGGAGGTCGGTCGGCTGGGACGGGCGGTGAGCTCGTGACCGCCATCCGACCGGTGGAGCGGTCGGGCTCCACCTCGACGCTGCCCGAGCCCCGGCGCGTGCTCGTCGCTGCCGTCGGCGTGTGCTGCGCCCTCGGCCTCCTCACCGTCTACTCCGCGTCCCAGGTGCTGGCCGTCGAGGAGGGTGAGTCGCCCTGGTTCTACGTGGTGCGCCAGGCGGTGTGGCTGGTGGCGGGGCTGGTCGCTGCGGTCGTGGTCACCCGGATCCCGCTCCGGGTCTGGCGGGACCGGCTCGCGCTCCCGCTCCTGGTGGTGACCTCGGTCCTGCTCGGCTACATCGCACTGTCCGAGGTCAGCCGGCGACTCGGGACCGGCGTGCTCCCGTTCGCCCTGGAACGCAACGGGTCGACCCGTTGGTTGGGCGTGCCAGCGGTGCAGTTCCAGCCCTCCGAACTGGCCAAGCTGACCCTGGTGATCTGTCTGGCCAGGTTGCTCTCCGAGCCGGGTCGGGACCTGGCCACCCGACGGGGGCTGACCGCTCCGTTGGGGGTGGCCGGCCTGCTGGCGACACTGGTCATGGTCGGCGACGACCTGGGCACGACGGTGCTCCTCGGGGTGATCCTGCTCGGCGTGATGCTCCTGGCCGACGCACCGGGTCGCGTCCTGGCGGCGATCGTGTCGGTGCTCGCCGCCGTCGCGTACCTGGCGGTCCGGTTCCTCGAGGGGTTCCGGGCTGCCCGGCTCGCCGCGTTCCTCGACCCCGAGGCCTACGCCGACGGCGCCGGGTACCAGATCATCCAGTCGCAGATCGGGCTCGCGACGGGCGGGCTCCTCGGTCTGGGACCCGGGTCGTCGCGCAACAAGTGGGGCTACCTGCCCGAGGCCCACACCGACTTCGTGCTGTCGGTCGTCGGCGAGGAGTACGGCCTGGTGGGCACGGTCGGTGTGGTGGCGCTCATCGGTCTGATCGTCCTGAGCGGGCTGGCGATCGCCCGGCGCTGCCCGGAGCGGTTCGGTCAGCTCGTCGCCTTCGGGGTCACGATCTGGCTCGGGGTGCAGGCGTTCATCAACGTGGCCGTCACCGTCGGTCTGCTCCCCACCAAGGGCATCACGCTCCCGTTCGTGTCCTACGGGGGCAGCTCGATGGTGCTGTCGTTCGTCGGCGTCGGTCTCCTGATCCGCGTGGCGATGGAGGAGTCGTCCACCGGGAGGGCGGCCGGACGGTGAGCGATGCGTCGGCACCCACCGTCCTGATCGCCGGCGGTGGGACCGCCGGGCACGTCCTGCCGGGCATCGCCGTGGCCCGGGCGCTGGAGGCCCGCGGACTCGACCGCGACCGGGTGCTGTTCGTCGGTGCCGAGCGCGGGATCGAGGCCCGGCTGGTCCCCGAGGCCGGGTACGAGGTCGTCCTGCTGCCCGGTCGGGGACTGCAGCGACGGCTGACCTGGGACAACGTCGTCGCTGCGATCGGTCTCGTGCGGGCCGTGGGCCGCTCGATCGGACTGGTCCGCCGGCGGCGGCCGGAGGTGGTGCTCGCCGTCGGAGGGTTCGCCAGCCTCGCAGGTTCGCTCGCGGCGCTGGTCTGGCGGGTGCCGGTCGTGGTCGCCGAGCAGAACGCCCGCGCCGGTGCGGTGAACAGGCTCACGGGTCGCTGGGCCCGGGCCTGCGCCGTGGCGTTCGCGGGCACCGACCTGCCCGAGCAGGTCGTGACCGGCAACCCGGTGCGGGACGAGATCCTCCGGGCGGCCGAGGGACGTGACCAGGTGGCGGCGCGTGCCACGCTCGGCGTGCCGGACGGCCGGACCCTGCTGGTCGTGTTCGCCGGCAGCCTGGGGGCTCGGAGCGTCAACCGGGCCGTGTGGGACGTGCTCGACCGGTGGTCCGACCGGAGCGACCTGGCCGTCTACCACGTGGTCGGCGAGCGCGACCACGACCAGCGCCCGGCGTCGGCGAGGGAGCTCGAGTCGGACCCTGCACCCGAGGGGCTCTGGTACCGCTCCGTCGCCTACGAGGCCCACATGGAGGTCGTGCTCGAGGCCGCCGACCTGGCCCTGTGCCGCTCGGGAGGCACGACCGTCGCCGAGCTCGCGGTCGTGGGCGTACCGGCGATCCTCGTCCCGCTGCCGATCGCCACCCGGGACCACCAGCGCGCCAACGCTGCGGCGCTCGTCGACGCCGGTGCGGCCACGCTGGTCGACGACGCCGACGTCACCGCCGACGTGGTGGCAGAGATCGTCGAGTCGTGGGTCGCCGACGGATCGCTGCCCGATCGCGCCCGGGCCGCCCGCGCCCTCGGGCGCCCGGACGCGGCCGCGGCGGTCGCCGAGCTCGTGGAGGAGGTGGCCGCCGGTGGCCGGACCCGCTGACACCGAGGCGGTCCCGGTGGACCTGGGCCGGCCTCGACGTCTCCACGTCGTCGGTGTCGGCGGCCCGGGCATGAGCGCCTGCGCGGTCCTGCTCGCCGAGGACGGCCACCGCGTGTCGGGCAGCGACTGGCACGAGACCGCAGCCCTCGCCAGCGTCCGTGCCGCCGGGGTCGACGTCACCGTGGGGCACGACGGGGCGCTCGTCGCCGGGGTGGACGCCGTCCTCGCCTCCACGGCGGTGCCCGAGGACAACCCCGAGGTCGTGGCGGCGCGCGCTGCCGGGATCCCGGTGCTCCGCCGACTCGACCTGCTCCCGGCGGTGGGGGAGCGGCACCCGTTCGTCGCCGTCGCCGGGACCCACGGCAAGACCACGACGGCGGCGTTGGCGACCGTGGCCCTGCGCGGCGCAGGGCTCGACCCGTCGTTCCTCATCGGGGCCCCCGTCGGGTCGCTCGGGGCCGCGGCCGGCATCCGGTCGGGCCGACTCCTCGTCCTCGAGGCCGACGAGAGCGACGGGACGTTCCTCGTCGGCCCTCGTGCGGCGTCGTTGCTGACCAACGTGGAGGCCGACCACCTGGAGTACTGGGGTTCGATGGAGGCGCTCGAGGACGGCTTCGCCGCCTTCCTGGAGGGCACCGACGGGCCCTGCGTGGTCTGCGCCGACGACCCCGTCGCCCGACGACTCGGGCTCGCCGTGGACGCGTCGACCTACGGCACGGCGCCGGACGCGTCGTTCCGCATCGACGGACTCCAACTCGGTCGCTCCGGCGTCCGCTTCGAGCTGGTCGATCCCGACGGTGCCCGGGTGCCGGTGGACCTGCCGCTCCCGGGGTTGCACAACGCCAGGAACGCGGCCGGTGCGTTGGCCGTGGCCACGGTCGTCGGCGCCGACCTCCCGGCTGCCGCCGAGTCGCTCAGGGAGTTCGCCGGCGTCGCCCGTCGCTTCGAGGTGCTCGGGACCGCAGCAGGGGTGACGGTCGTGGACGACTACGCACACCTGCCCACCGAGGTCCGGTCGGTGCTCGCCGCGTGTCGCAGCGGCGGCTGGTCCCGGGTGGTGGCGGTCTTCCAGCCGCACCGCTACTCGCGGACCCAGCGTCACTGGCACGAGTTCGGTGCGGCCTTCGACGACGCCGACGTGCTCGTCCTCTGCGAGCTCTACCCGGCGGGCGAGGCCCCCCGGCCGGGTGTGAGCGGGGAGCTGCTGCTCGAGGCGGTGGCGTCGACGGGTCGTCGGTCGCCGCTGGTGTGGCAGCCGACCCTCGACGACGTGGTGGGGTACCTGCTCGACGAGCTGCGGGACGGCGACGTGCTGGTCACCGTGGGCGCCGGGGACGTGACCACGGTGGGTCCGCGGGTGCTCGACGGTCTGGCGGAGCGGTCGCCGTGACCTCGCTGGACGACGCGCTCGGGTTCCTCGGCAGCCGGCTGCATCACGACCACCCCGTCGGCACCCTGACGACCTACCGGGTCGGTGGACGTGCCCGTTGGTTCGTGACCGTCGACGACCCTGACGAACTGGCGGCGGTCGCCACTGCGATCGCCGGGGCCGACGGCGGCAGCGTGCCGACCCTCGTCCTCGGGCAGGGCTCCAACACCCTCGTGTCGGACCGGGGCTTCGACGGGTTCGCCCTCCGGCTGGGCGAGGGCTTCTCGGGGGTGGAGATCCCCACCTGGGAGCCGGGTGCGCCGGAGGTGGTGGTCCGCGCCGGTGGGGCCGTGAAGCTCCCGGTCCTCGCCGAGCAGACCGTGGCCGCCGGCCTCTCGGGGTTCGAGTGGGCCAAGGGTGTCCCCGGTTCCGTGGGCGGTGCGGTCCGGATGAACGCCGGAGGGCACGGCTCGGACACGGCCGCCTCGCTCGTCGGGGTCCGCGTCGTCGACCTGGCGACGGGTGAGGATGTGGAGGTGGACGCGTCCGCCCTCGACCTCGGCTACCGCACCTCGGGACTGCGGCCGCACCAGGTGGTGGTCCGGGCCGACCTGGCGCTCGTCCCCGCGCCGGGCGCCGACGGCGCGACCACCCTGCGGGAGATCGTGGCCTGGCGTCGGGCCAACCAGCCGGGCGGTCGCAACGCCGGCTCCGTGTTCACCAACCCGCCGGGCGACTCGGCGGGTGCGCTCCTCGATGCGTCCGGCTGCAAGGGGCGCCGACACGGTTCGGCCGTGGTGTCGCCCAAGCACGCCAACTTCATCGTCGTCGACGACGGTGGTGCGGCCGACGACGTGTTCGCGCTGATGGTCGAGGTCGCCGCCGAGGTGGAGCGGACCACGGGGGTCCGGCTCCACCCGGAGACCTGCCTGGTGGGCTTCGAGGACTTCGACGACGCGCTCGACCGGGCGCTCGCCGGTGGGGGTGGCTCCGGGTGACCGGCACGCTGGTCCCGGACCGGGCAGCTCGACGGGTCGACCGGTCAGACGCCCGACGCCCGACCGACCCGTCGCGCCGGTCGGGCCGGTGGCCCCGCCGCGTCCTGGTGCTGCTCGCCGTGGCCGTGGTGGCTGGCGGGGCCGTCGCCGCAGTCGTGTTCGCACCTGCGACCGCAGTCGATCGGGTCGACGTGGTGGTCGCGGGCGGCGACGACCCGGAGGTCGTCCGAGCCGTCCTCGACGCCGCCGCCGTCCGGCCGGGCGATCCGTGGTTGCTCGTCGATCCCGGAGCCGTCAGGAACCGGATCGCCGCCGAGATCGACCCGCTGTCGGTCCGGGTGCGCAGGGTCTGGCCCCGCGAGGTCACGATCGACGTGGCACCTCGCCGGACGGTCGCCGTGGTGGTGGTGCCGGGCCGGGACGAGGTCCGTCTCGGCGTGGGTCCCGGCGGGCGGGTGCTGGGCCCGGTCACGGCGGACGGTCCACCAGGTGCAGCCCCGACGGTCCGCGTCGATCCGAGGCTCCTGCCCGCCGGGCCCCCGGCCACCGGGGCCCTGCTCGACGAGCCCGTCCGGACGGCCGTGGCGGCCGTCGAGCAGTTGCCCCCGGGGCTGCGCCCCCTGCTGGCCGACGCCCGTCTCGACGGAGGCGGGGAGCTCGAGTTCCGACTCCCCGAGCTCGCCGGGCAGGCGATCGTCCGCTTCGGTGGACCTGAGCTGCTGCCCGCCAAGACCGCGGCCGCCGAGGCGATGCTGGTCGGGAACGTGGACCTGCGGTGCCTCGAGGTGCTCGACGTGCGCCGCCCCGACCGTCCGACGATCGAGCGCAGTTGCGAGCCCGGGGGCTGAGGATCGTTGCATCCACCTCTGCTGGAGCCGTAGTGTCTACCCGCACCAGAGGTTGAGTCCCGTCGAGCTCAACTCGACCTCGACGTCCCGACTCGTGACGCGCTGACCCGGCGCCGCACCGACCGCCTGCCTGCAGGAGGACCCCATGGCCACCAACCCCACCAACTACCTCGCCGTCATCAAGGTGGTGGGGATCGGCGGCGGCGGTTGCAACGCTGTCAACCGGATGATCGACGCCGGGCTCCGTGGTGTCGAGTTCATCGCCATCAACACCGACGCCCAGGCGCTCCTGATGAGCGACGCCGACATCAAGCTCGACATCGGCCGTGACCTGACCCGCGGCCTCGGTGCCGGTTCCGACCCGGACGTGGGCGCCCAGGCCGCCGAGGACCACCGGGCCGAGATCGAGGAGGTGCTGCGCGGCGCCGACATGGTGTTCGTGACCGCCGGTGAGGGTGGCGGCACCGGAACGGGCGCAGCTCCCGTCGTCGCCGAGATCGCCAAGGGTCAGGGGGCGCTCACGATCGCCGTGGTGACCCGACCGTTCAACTTCGAGGGTCGGCGTCGGGCGGTCCAGGCCGACAACGGCATCAACCGCCTCAAGGAGAAGGTCGACACGCAGATCGTCATCCCCAACGACCGGCTGCTGTCGGTCGCCAACGAGAAGACCTCGGTCCTCAACGCCTTCGGGATGGCCGACGAGGTGCTCCTCCAGGGTGTGCAGGGCATCACGGACCTGATCACCACGCCGGGCCTCATCAACACCGACTTCGCCGACGTGCGGATGATCATGACCGACGCCGGCAGCGCCCTCATGGGCGTCGGCGAGGCCAGCGGCGAGGACCGGGCGCTCAACGCCGCTCGCCACGCCATCTCCTCGCCGTTGCTCGAGGCGGCCATCGACGGCGCCCGCGGCATCCTGCTGAACATCTCGGGCAGTTCCGAACTCGGCCTGCTCGAGGTGAACGCCGCCGCCCAGGTGATCCACGAGGTGGCGCACCCCGAGGCCAACATCATCTTCGGCACCGTCATCGAGGACGACCTCGGCGACGCCGTGCGCGTCACGGTGATCGCCGCCGGCTTCGAGCGCTGGGACGAGTCCCGCCCGCCCCGCCGCGGCGGGTCCTCGTCGGCACCGTCGGGCGACGCCCCGGCCGGGGCGCCGAAGGTCTTCGACTCCGAGGACGACGACCTCTTCGGTGGCGACGACGACTTCGACGTCCCGTCCTTCCTCAAGTAACCCCAGCCCTGCGGTGCTCCCGCCCCCGGTGCCCGTCGGCACCCACGTGGTGTGCACCGGCGCCGCCGACGGTGATCTGGGTCGGTCGGCCCCACCGGAGGAGTTGGCGGCGCGTCGGGCTCGGATCGCTGCCGGAGCCTGGACGTGGCTCGACCAGGTCCACGGCGCCGACGTGGTCGTGGTCGAGCACCCGGGCGACCGGTGCGGGGCTCCGGCGGACGCTGCGGTCACCCGTGAGCCGGGGGCGGTGCTCTGCGTCCTGACCGCCGACTGTGCCGGGGTCGCCCTCTGGTCCGACGAGGGTGTCGTCGGCGTGGCCCACGCCGGCTGGCGCGGACTCGCTGCGGGCGTGCTGCAGGCCTGCGTCGACGCCATGCGCTCGCTCGGTGCGGATCGGATCGGCTGGCGCCTCGGTCCCTGCATCTCGCCGGCGGCGAACGAGTTCTCCCCGGAGGACCTGGACCCGCTCGTGGAGCGCTTCGGACCCTCGGTGCGCAGCCGCACGACGGAGGGTCGACCGGCGCTCGACCTGCGGGCCGGCGTCGGTGTGGCGCTGTCGGAGTGCGGACTCGAGGTGCCCGAGGGCGCCCTCGACGTGCCGTGCACGACGGTCGGCGACGACTGGTACTCGTGGCGGGCGCGGCGGGACTCCGCCCGGCAGGCCACGGTGGTCTGGCGTGACCCGGCGGCCGGGCGGTCGGCGCCGTGAGCGACCCGGTGGACGCCGAGCTCGTCGCGGCACGGCTCCAGGAGGTTCGGCGGAGCATCGGTGAGCTGACCGACCGCGAGGTCCGGATCGTGGGTGTGACCAAGACCCACGGCGACGACCTGGTCGCGGCCGCCCTGGCCGCCGGACTGGTCGACCTCGGGGAGAACTACGCCCAGGAGCTCCGCGATCGGGTCCTCCCGACGTCGATCGCCGCCGACGTCCGGTGGCACTTCATCGGTCGGTTGCAGTCCAACAAGGTGCGACTCGTCGCCGACCGGGTCTGGTGCTGGCAGAGCGTCGACCGGGCATCGCTG
>CAIQNH010000051.1 GCA_903873135.1 uncultured Actinomycetes bacterium | reverse complement strand
TGGTTCAGCGAGGAGCTCGACGCCCGGGCCTGGGCGGTGGCCGTGCAGGGCCTGTTCCTCGGCTCGGTGCTGGCCGACCTCGACGACGTCGACGACGACGCGTGGATCCGGGTCGTGGAGGCGCTGCAGGACGTGGGGATCCGGAAGCACCCGGACTGAGGCGTCCGGTCAGCCGGCCGTCCTCACCGGGCACCGACCGGCGGCGGATCGACGCTGGCACACGTCCGCGATCACGGCGAGTCCACCTGCACGGGCGCGGTGGTCGTGTCGATCGCCAGCGCGTCGAGCGGCCCGGGGACTCCGTGGCGGAGGAACCACTCGTAGCCGTAGACGTCGGGGAACGCACCGGCGGCTCCGAAGGTCGGGTCGGCGACCTGACTGCTGTGGGCGTCGATCGCTGCGTGCTTCACGCCGAGCACGGACCGGACGTCGACGGTGAGGTCGATCTCCACGCTGACCGATCCGACGGCGCGCGGCCGCGGGAGGGACTCGCTCGCCGCCGCGGCGACGTGGGTGTCGACGAAGTGCAGGTACTCGCGGTCGACGGTGACCTCGTACCAGGTGTCGAGTCCGACCAGGTCCACGGCCGCCGACGCCACTCGGTGCGCGTGGACGTGGTCCGGGTGACCGTAGATGCCACCGGAGTCGTAGGTGACCAGTGCCTCCGCACGCTCCCCGTCGAGGATCGCCGCCAGGTGCTCCGCGGCGTGGTCGACCGCCACGCCGGCGAAGGCCCCGTGCGGCTGGCTGCGTGGATCGTCGTCGAGTCCGGAGTCGCAGTGGTGCAGGAACACCACTCGGTCGACCCCGAGCAGGACGCACGCCTGTTGGGCCTCGGCCCGCCGCCGAACGCCCAGCTCTGCCGAGGACCCGAACCCCAGCTCACCCGAGGTGGCGTACACGACCACGACGCGGTGACCCCGCGCGGCCAGGAGCGCGATCGTCCCGCCGGTGAAGATGGCCTCGTCGTCGGGGTGCGCGTGCAGGAACACGACCGTCGACCGCCCGGCCAGGTCCCGGAGCGCAGAGGGATCCCGGGAAGGGCTCACCGGTCCTCGCCCGTCAGATACCCGACCATCTCAGTCATGATTACGGAGTACGACGGGCCGGAGGCGCTCGCAACCGGCCGTCAGCGTCGTTCGACGAGCTCCCAGGCCGCCGGGTCCGCGGTCAGCTCCAGGACCACGGCGGGGAGGTCCCCGGTCGCCACGTCCGCGACGGTCGTGTGGTCCAGCACGGCGCGCAGGCTCGCACGGACCGCGACCCACACCGTCCGCACCGACGCCGACGAGTCCGGGTACTCCAGCTGGTCGGGCGGGTCGCCTCGCACCTGCGCCAGCGGGCCCTCCACGCAACGGACCACGTCCCCCAGGGTCACCTCGGACGGATCCCGCACCAGTCGGAACCCACCGGCGACCCCCTGCTGCCCCCGGACCAGGTCGCCACGACGGAGGTCGGCCATGATCGAGCGCAGGAACCCGAGCGGGATCCCCTGGGCCTCGGCGACCTGCTCGGTGCGGACCGACCCGCCCTCGGCCGAGGCCAGCTCGACCATCGCCCGGATCGCATAGTCGGCCTTGGCGGTCACGTTCACCCGTGCAGTCTGCCCGGCGTCGGGCCCGGCGGTCGCACCGGCCTGTGTCGACGAGCACACCCGGTACCGCTGACATAGATTTCGGCAATGAGCTGGAACCTGGCCGACCTGTTCGAGTCCGTCGTGGACGTGATCCCCGACCGCACCGCGGTGGTGGTGCCCAACGCCCCAGGGGGTCGCCGGTCCATCACGTTCGCCGAGTTCGAGGAGCGGGCCAACCGGTTGGCGCACGTGCTCGCCGAGGGCGGGGTGCGAGCAGGCGACAAGGTCGGGGTCTACGGGTACAACACCAACGAGTGGGCGGAGGCCCAGTGGGCGGCGTGGAAGCTCAGCGCCGTTCCGGTCAACGTCAACTACCGCTACGTCGAGGGCGAGCTCCGCTACCTGTTCGACAACGCCGACCTGACTGCGGTCGTCCACGGCGCCGAGTTCTCCCAGCGGATCGCTGCGGTGCGCGACGACTGCCCCCTCCTGCAGACCTGCGTGGCGTGGGAGGACGCCTCGGCGGCCGACATCTCGATCTGCGGGGCGCTCGACTACGAGTCCGCACTCGCCGCCGCGTCGCCGGACCGGGACTTCGACCCGCGCAGCGACGACGACCTCTACATGCTCTACACCGGCGGCACGACCGGCATGCCCAAGGGTGTGATGTGGCGGCACGAGGACTTCTTCAAGGCCACCGTCGGCCCGATGCTGACCGTGCTCGCCGACCCGATCGAGCGGGCCGAGGAGGTCGCCGAGCGGGCCCCGACGAACAACCCGATGATCGGCTTCCCGCTGGCCCCCCTGATGCACGGAGCCGCCCAGTGGTCGTCGATCCAGGGCGCGCTCGGCGGCAACGTGATGGTGCTGAGCGCCGCCCGACGCATGGACCCGGTGGAGGTGTGGGGGATCGTGGCCAGCGAGGGCGCGCAGGTCCTCAACCTGGTCGGCGACGCCCAGGCCCGTCCGCTCGCCGACGCCCTGGAGCACATGGCGGGTGAGGTCGACCTGTCCGGCATGTTCCTGATCAGCTCCGGCGGCGCCATCCTGTCGCCTGCGGTCAAGGCGAAGTACGCCGAGCTGCTCCCCCACGTGATCCTCCTCGACGCGCTCGGCGCGTCCGAGACGGGGTTCCAGGGCTCCAACGCCGGCAGCGACGCCCAGGGTCGCCCGCAGTTCTCGTTCGGTGACCACACGATCGTGATCGACGACGACGGCAACCCGACCACGCCGGGCGACGGCGTCGTCGGCCGACTCGCCCGTCGGGGTCACATCCCGCTCGGCTACTACAAGGACGAGGCCAAGACCGAGGAGACCTTCCCGACGATCAACGGCCAACGTTGGGTGATCCCCGGCGACATGGCGATCACCGAGGCCGACGGCAAGATCACGCTCCTCGGCCGCGGCTCGGTGAGCATCAACTCCGGCGGCGAGAAGATCTTCCCCGAGGAGGTCGAGCTCGTCATCAAGGGACACCCCGAGATCTTCGACGCCGTCGTCGTGGGCGTCCCCGACGAGCGCTGGGGCGAGCGGGTCACCGCCGTCGTGGTCGTCCGGGGCGAGGTGCGGCCGAGCGTGGAGGACGTCCACGACTTCGCCGCGGAGCTCATCGCGTCCTACAAGCTCCCCAAGGCGCTGGTGTTCGTCGACGAGATGGTGCGATCGCCCTCGGGCAAGGCCGACTACCGGTGGGCCAAGGCGCAGGCGGTGGAGGCCGAGGGCTGAGCCGACCTGCGGTGCGGTCCGGTCGACGCCACGGCGCCGGTAGCCTGCCCGAACGGTCGGCCACCGGGTCGTCCACCCGAGGAGGACACCGGACGTGGAAGGTTGGTACGACGACCCCTTCGGCCGTCACGAGTACCGGTACTTCGACGGCACGGCGTGGACCCACTACGTCGCCGACCTCGGGTCCATCGGCAGCGACCCCGCGGTCGCCGTGCTCCCACCGGAGCCGACCACCCCGCCCCCGTCGCCCGACGAGGCGCGAGTGGCTCGACCGGGACCGCCGGTCGGGACGACCCCGGGGCCCGCACGTGCGGTGCGACCTGCCGAGGCCGAGGAGTGGATCCAGCGTGAGTTCCACGACGCGGTGGTCGACGAGTTCACCAACACCACCGGCGAGCTGAACCTCCGCGTCACCAGTTCCTCGGGGACCGACTACCGGGACGCGATCCAGTCGGTCGTGCGCTACGACGCACTGCGGGTCGTCACGGCGCTCGTGCTCGACGACGAGGAGGTCTCGGAGTTCGAGCTGCCCCTCTTCCACGGCCTGCTCGGCTACTTCCTCCAGGAGTCCCCCGACGCACTCGACGACGAGGCCGTCCGCACCCTGGTCGACGGCGTGGAACGAGGGTTCCCGCCGGCCCCCACCGAGACGCTCCGTCTGTGCAAGCAGGTCGACGACGGCGTGGCGCGAGCCACCGACGGTGGCGAGTCCCACCTGGCCGCCTCCTACCTGCGGGCGCTGGAGCGCCTCGGCCGGTACGCCATCCAGCAGACCGCGCTGGTCGGTTCCGAGACCGAGGACGCCTTCGGGCGCTTCCTCCGTGACCAGGCGGCGTCGGTCGACCTGGACCTGCGGGACTCGGTGCCCGAGGTGGACGAGGACGACGACGACGGCGAGTCGCTCGAGGATCTGCTCCGCGAGCTCGACGCCCGGATCGGCCTGGACGGGGTCAAGGACGAGGTGCGGACCCTGACCAACCTGGCCCAGATCGACCAGCAGCGCCGTCTGGCCGGGCTGCCGGTGGCTCCCGTGTCCAACCACCTGGTGTTCTCCGGGAACCCCGGCACGGGCAAGACCACGATCGCCCGACTGCTCTCGCGCATCTACGCCGCCCTGGGCGTGCTGGAGCGCGGCCACCTGGTCGAGACCTCCCGTGCCGACCTGGTCGCCGGGTTCATCGGTCAGACCGCCATCAAGACCGAGCAGGTCTTCACCTCGGCGCTCGGCGGGACCCTGTTCATCGACGAGGCCTACAGCCTCGTGGGCGCCGGCGAGCAGGACTACGGCCAGGAGGCCATCGCCACGCTCGTCAAGCTCATGGAGGACCACCGCGACGAGGTCGTCGTGGTCGTGGCCGGCTACACGGACCTCATGGACGACTTCATCCGGTCCAACCCGGGACTCGAGTCGCGGTTCAAGCAGACCATCGAGTTCCCCGACTACACCGACGACGAGCTCGTCGCCATCTTCCTCAAGAACTGCACCGACAACGCCATGGAGCTGAGTCCGGACGCGCTCGAGCGCCTGCGCGAGGTCGTCGCCGGTCTGCCCCGTGGCCGCGACTTCGGCAACGGCCGGACCATGCGGAAGCTCTTCGAGCACGCCCTGGCGCTGCAGGCCAACCGACTGGCGCCGCTGCCCGGTCCACTCTCCACGGAGCAGCTCTCGCTGCTGCTGCCCGGGGACATCAGCCCGCCCGAGCGGTAGCCGTCGGTCCGACCCCCCGGGTCACGCCGTACGGTCGTGGTGCGGGTCCGGTCCGCCCCGCACAGCCGACTGGCCCGTCGGAGGGCCTCAGTCCAGGAGCGCGCCCGGATCGGGCGGGACGTCGACGGCGTACTCGAGCAGCACGTCGAGGGCGACCACGTCGGTGGTCCGCTCGTTGGTGGCAGCCAGCACGACCGGTGCCGCCGCACCGTCGTGGTGGGCACGCAGCCAGTTGCGGGCCGTGACGCACCACCGGTCACCCGGCTGCAGCCCCGGGAACCCGAAGTCCGGGTTGGGGGTGACCAGGTCGTTGCCGATGGAGCGCTGGTGCTCGAGGAACTCGGCGGTCACGACGGCGCAGATGGTGTGGTAGCCGGCGTTCTCCGGTGACCAGTTGCAGCAACCGTCCCGGAAGAAGCCGGTCACGGGATCGGTCCCGCACTCCTGGAGCTCACCGCCGAGGACGTTCCGCTGTGCCACTCGGACAGTCTCGCACCAGCTGTCCGCATCCACGACACGGCGGGGTCGGACCGCTCGAGGCGGCGGGAACCCGCTCCCCGGCCCCCCTAACCTGCCGAGGTGCTCGAACTCGTCGCCAGCGGGACCACCGACACCGTCTACGACGCGCCCGTCTGGATCTCGATCGCGGCCACTGCCGTGGGCGCGGTCGAGGGTTCCCTCATGGCGCTCGACGAGCCCGACGCCGACATCGTCGGCATGGCGGTGCTCGCGGCGTGCCTCGGGTTCGGCGGCGGGATCGTGCGTGACGTGCTGTGCGGGGAGCTGCCACCCGCAGCGCTCCGGGATCCGGCGTACCTGGTCACCGTCATCCTCTGCACGCTCGGCGTGTGGTTGGCGCACCACCTGATCCGCCGGCTCGGGTCGGTGCTGTACGTCCTGGACGCACTCGTCCTGGGTCTGTTCGGCGTGGTCGGAGCCCAGCAGGCGCTGCTGGTCGGCCTGCCGACGGTCAGCGCCATCCTGCTCGGTGCCATCGTGTCGGTCTCCGGCGGCATCCTGGCCGACCTGCTCTCGCAGCGGCGACCGGCGATCGTGCAGGCGGGGCCGCCCTACGCCACGGCCTCGCTGGTCGGCGTGATCTGGTACGTCCTCGCCGTCAGGGAACTCGGCGTGGACGCCAACGTGGCTGCCGCCGTGGCCGTGGGTCTGGTGCTCGGACTCCGGGTGGTGGCGGACCGTCTCGGTGTGACCACCCCGCGGGCGGACGCCGTCACCGGGGACCACTTCGCCCGGCTCCGTTCGGTGCTGGCCGATCGAGTGTCGATCCGCCGACACCACGAGCCCGACGCAGCCGACGAGGACCGTTGAGCTCGACCAGCGGACGGGTGGAGCCACGCCTGCCGTAGCATCCCCGCCATGTCACCGAGCTCCGACGCCACCCGCCGGTCGATCGCCGAGTCGGTCGTCGACTTCCCGTTCGACGACCGACAGGACTTCGACGACGCCACCCGCGGTCTCGTGGCCCGGGCCGTCGACCGGCAGGTCCGCGCCGCCGACGGCCGGGTCGTGTGGGACCTCGACGCCTACTCGTTCCTCGACGACGACGCTCCGGATACGGCGAACCCGAGCCTGTGGCGCCAGGGGCAGCTGCTGATCCAGGACGGCCTGTTCGAGGTGGTGCCCGGCATCTACCAGCTGCGCGGCTTCGACCTGTCGATCATGACCGTGGTGGAGGGTGAGACCGGGGTGATCGTCGTCGACCCGCTCATCTCCAAGGAGACCGCTGCGGCGGCCTTCGCCCTCTACACCGAGCACCGCGGCGACCGGCCGATCAGCGCCGTGATCTACACCCACTCGCACATCGACCACTTCGGCGGCGTGAAGGGTGTGATCTCCGTGGACGACGTGCGCTCGGGTCGGGTGCAGGTCGTCGCTCCGGCCGGGTTCATGGAGGCCGCCGTCTCCGAGAACGTCTTCGCCGGGACGGCCATGGCCCGTCGGGCCGGCTACATGTACGGCGCCGCCCTCCCGAAGGGTCCCGAGGGGCAGATCGGCTCGGGACTCGGCCAGACCACCTCGACCGGTGAGCCGTCGCTGATCGCCCCGACGATCGACGTGGGCCACACCGGCGAGGAGCTCGTCCTCGACGGCGTGCGGATCGTGTTCCAGGTGACGCCGGGGACCGAGGCCCCGGCCGAGATGAACTTCCTGTTCCCCGACCACCGGGCGCTGTGCATGGCCGAGAACACGTCGCACACCATGCACAACATCCTCACCATCCGTGGCGCCCAGGTCCGGGACGCGCACGCGTGGGCGCACTACCTCACCGAGACGATCGAGCTGTTCGGGGACCGCACCGACGTGGTGTTCGCCTCGCACCACTGGCCGACGTGGGGCCACGACCGGGCGCTGGAGTTCATCGCCGTGCAGCGGGACATGTACCTGTACCTGCACGACCAGACCCTCCGGCTGCTCAACCAGGGTCACACCGGCCCGGAGATCGCCGAGATGATGCAGACCCCGCCGGCGCTCACCCGGGCGTGGCACACCCACGGGTACTACGGGTCGGTCAGCCACAACGTGAAGGCGATCTACCAGCGCTACATGGGCTGGTACGACGCCAACCCCGCCAACCTGTGGGCGCACCCGCCGGTCGAGGCCGCCCGTCGTTACGTGGCCGCCTTCGGTGGCGCCGAGGCAGCGGTCGCGCTCGCCCGGACGGCCTACGACGAGGGCGACTACCGGTGGACCGTCGAGGTCTGCAAGCACGTCGTGTTCGCCGACGAGTCCGACGAGGACGGCCGCACGCTGCTCGCCGACGCCATGGAGCAGCTCGGGTTCGGCGCCGAGAACGGGACGTGGCGCAACGCGTACCTGGCCGGGGCCCACGAGCTGCGTCACGGCGTGTTCGGGACACCGTCGACGGTCTCGCCCGCCGACTTCGCGATGGCGCTCTCGCCGTCGCAGATCTTCGATGCCATCGCCGTGCGGATCGACGGTCCACGGGCGTGGGACGAGCACCTGCGGATCGGGTGGCGGTTCACGGAACCCGACGAGACCCACGTGATGGAGCTGCGCAACGGCGTGCTCGTCCACCACCCGGTGGACGGTCTCGACGGACAGGAGGACCTGCAGGTGACGCTCACCCTGGACCGGGCGACGCTCCTCGGGATGGTCACCCAGCAGCTCGACCTGGCCGGGGCGCTCGGTGACGGTCGGCTGGTGATCGACGGCGACGCCACGGTGGTGCTGACGCTGGTCGGCCTGGCCGACGCCGTCGACCCGAACTTCCCGATCGTCACCCCGTAGGCCGCGGGTGGGACCACTCGACTGGGACCCGGGCAGTCTGGCCGTCGACCCGGACCCGCACGCCACCCTGGCGTGGGTCCGCTCCGGCGGATCGGTCCGGCCACTGACCAGCAGCTTCTGGGTGGTGACCGGCCACGCCGCCGCGCTCGAGGTGCTCCGCCACCCCGACGTCCGCAGCGCACCCGTCGGCGACGTCTACGCATCCCTGCTGCCCCCCGGTGCGGCCCGCGACGAGATGGCCCACCGCATCAACTTCCTCGACCCGCCCGACCACCCACGGGTGCGGGGACTCGTCTCGACCGCGTTCACCCCCCGTCGGGTCCATGCCGTGCGACCGTGGGTCGAGGACACCGCACGGAGGCTCCTCGACGGGATCGAGGCCCGACTCGACCGGCTGGACGGCACCGTCGACCTGCTCGCCGAGTTCGCCCACCAGGTGCCGTCGCTCGTGATCTCCGAGCTCCTGGGTGTCCCCGCCGAGGACCGGGACGAGCTGACCGCGTTCAGCGACGCGGTGAGCCCCCTGCTGTCGGTCCGGGTCGACCCCGACGACCTCGCCGCTGCCGTCGCCGCCGCCGAGTCGTTCCACCGGTACCTGGCGGCACTCGTCGAGGACCGCCGGGAGCGGCCGGGCGACGACCTGCTCTCGGCGCTGTGCGTCGCCGAGGAGCACGGGGAGCGTCTGAGCATGCCCGAGCTGCTGTCGCTCACCGCCACCCTCTACTCGGCCGGCCACCGCACCACCCGGGATCTCGTCACCAACGGACTGGCCGCCCTGCTGGAGGACCCCGATCGCTACCGGCGGGTGGTCGACGGTTCCTGGAGCGTCACCGACACCGTCGGCGAGTTCCTCCGCACGCAGACCCCCACCCTGTACGTGGCGCGGGTCACCGCAACGGACTGCGAGTTCGACGGTACGGCCGTCCCGGCGGGTGCTCCCGTGCTCGTGTTCCTGGCGGCGGCCAACCGGGATCCGGCGGTCCACGCCGAACCGGACGAGTTCGCGCCCGGTCGCGACGGACCGCAGCCGTTGTCGTTCGCGTTCGGCGCGCACTACTGCCTGGGTGCCAACCTGGCCCGACTCGAGGCCGAGGTCATGCTGGCGTCGGTGTGCGAGCGGTGGCCCGACCTGGAGCAGGCAGAGGTACCGACCTGGCACCAGCGGGGCCCCTTCCGCGGGGTGGACCGCCTGCTCGTCCGGCCCCGCTGAGCGGCGACGACGTCACCGGGACGCACCGCGCCGGGGGTGGCGGGCGTCAGACCACCAGGACGTCGGGTCGGGGGTGACCCTCGGCCTCGGCGAGCGTCAGGTACGTCTCGAGCACGCCGGGGCCGTCGAAGATGCTCTCCACGTTGCCGTCCGCGTCGACGTTGAGGTTGGCGCCGTGGACCTGGAACCAGACGTGCGTGTCGTCCTCGATGCACTCCAGCGTGTGGAGCGAACCGGCCGGCTCGAAGAGGTAGGACCCGGCGCGGTTCACGTACTCGTACTCCCGGTACCTCCACGCGCCCCTCGAGGTGTAGGCGAACACGGGGCCGGTGTGTCGGTGGGTCGGCACCACGTAGCCGGCCTGGAGGATGTTCTCCACGATCCACAGGCCCTGACCGGTGTCCACGTGGACGACCTTGAGCTTGCTGCCACCGCCGATCTCCACGAACGGGAGCTCGTCCGCCCCCACGTGCACCGCCTCGGGTGGGCCGGTCCCCGTCGTCCTCACCACTGCCTCCTCACCACCACGTCGGTGGATGCCACCCAGGTCCGCCGGACTCGCCCACGCTACCCGGCGACACCGCCGGTCGACCGGGCGTCGGTGACCACCGGTCTCACTGGCCCTGGCCCTTGCTGAACCCCGGCACTCCGTCGAAGGTGAACAGGCCCTCGGTCTTGATGGGTGCCAGACCGGCGTCGACCAGTCGCCGGTACAGGCCGACGACCTCCTCGTCCGACACAGGTGCACCGGATGCAGCGAACCGGCAGCGCCAGTGGTCACCGGTGAGCGTCTCCGGCGCACCGTCGGGCCACACCTTCTGGCCGCGGCTGGTCACCATCTCGAGGCGAAGACCCTCCGACTCCTGCGCGCGCAGGAGATCCGCCAGTTGCTCCGGGGTGCCGGCGTCCCAGTTCACGAACACGTCGACGCCCACCTGGACCTTGACGGCGCTGGGGCGCTGCGTGGGCACGATCCGGAGGGGCTCCTCGTCCCGGTGGGTGACGGAGGGCAGGTGCTGCGGCCGCTCGCCCAGCCGCTCGACCACGGCGTCGGCGAACGCAGCGGTGCCGACCGGCGCTGCGCCGCCGTCCGGGGCGGCGACGTCCTGGGTGTGCACGCCGTCCTCGATGGTCCTGAGCCACGCGTCGTGGACCGTGGTGGCGACGTCGGCCTGGCCGAGGTGGACGAGCATGTCCACTGCGCCGAGGAGCAGTCCCGACGGGTTGGCCCGATCCCGGCCGGCGAGCTGCTGGGCGGCTCCGTGGATCCCCTCGAACATGGCCAGGGTGTCCCCGTAGTTGGCGCTGCCCACCAGTCCGACCGAACCGGACAGCTGAGCTGCCACGTCGGAGAGGAGGTCGCCGTAGAAGTTGGGCAGAACCACGACGTCGAACGAGGTCGGGTCGGCGACGAGCCTGACGGCACCGGTGTCGAGGAGCGCGTGCTCGGCCTCGATGTCCGGGTACTCGGCTGCCACCTCGTCGAACACCCGGTGGAACAGGCCGTCGGTCAGCTTGAGGATGTCGTCCTTGGAGAACGCCGACACCTTGGTGCGGCCGTCGCGTCGGGCGTACTCGAACGCGTACCGAACGATCCGCTCGCAGCCCGACCAGGTGAGGAGTCGCAGGCACTGCACGACCTGGTCGGTCTGCCGGTGCTCGACGCCGGCGTAGAGATCCTCCTCGACCTCCCGGACGAACACCACGTCCATCCCGGGGTGCGGCGTGGGGACGAACGGCGCGTAGGCCACGCAGCGACGGACGTTGGCGTAGACGCCGAAGGTCTTGCGGATCGTCACGTTGAGCGACTTGAACCCCTCGCCCTGGGGGGTGGCGGTCGGGGCCTTGAGGAGGACCTGGGTGCGGCGGAGCGAGTCGATCGCCGAGCTGCTGATGCCCGCCGGATCACCGGCGGCGCAGGCCGCCTCGCCCAGCGCGATCTCCTCGATGTCCAGCGACGCGCCAGCGGCCTCGAGCACCCGCAGCGTGGCGTCCATGATCTCGGGGCCGATGCCGTCCCCCCGGGCCACGGTGACCGCCGTCCTCTGCTCACCCACGGGGTGGACCTCCTGCTCGGGCACCGCTCCCCGGGTGCACCCGCCGAATCTACGCAACCGGATTCACCAATTGCACAACCTGCGTTGACCCCGGCGGCCAGCCTCCCGACTGGCCGATCGAGTCGACGGAGGCGAGTCAGAGGGATCCCAACGCAGCCGAGCGCTCTCGGCTCTGGAGCGCACGCGTGGCGCGGATCGTTCTAGATTCCCTGCAACCTCGGCCGATCAAGGGAGTGGTCCGGTGTCACTACGCAGGTCGGTCTCGGTGATCGCGGCAGTGGCGCTGGCGGGCGGACTGCTGGGGTTCTCGGCCATGGCGATCGAGGCCGTCGCCCCGGTGGGGGCGCCAGTGACAGCCCTAGCGGCGGATGCGGCCCCGGTGACGGGTGGTCTGGGTTACACCTCGTTGCCAACAGCGTGCCGGGCGGTCGACACCCGGAACGCTGGCGGGGTGCTGGCGCCCGGCGGGTCCCGCAACTTCCGGATGCGCGGCAACGTGAGCCTGGCCGGCCAGGGTGGCAGCGCATCGGGGTGCGGAGTGCCGGCCAACGCGTCGGCGGTCGAGGTGACGTTCACCGCCGTGACCCCGTCCGGTGCGAGCGGATTCGTCCAAGCCTTCCCCGCCGGTTCGAGTTCCCGGGCGACCGTGTTGAACTACACGGTCGGTCGCAGCATCACCAACACCGGCACCATCCCGTTGAACACGACGGTCGACAACGACCTCGGGGTGGCGAACGCCGGGGGCACGATCCACGTGATCGTCGATGTCCAGGGCTACTTCTCACCGTCCGGTGGTGCTTCCTACGTCCCGTTGCCCTCGCCGTGCCGGATCGTCGACACCCGGAACGCTGGCGGCACTCTGGGCCCTGGCGGTTCCCGCTCGTTCAGGGTCCGGACCCAGACGGGCGTGGGGTTCGAGGCCCAGGGCGGCACACCGGGGGGCTGCGGCATCCCCGACGATGCCGGGGGCGTCGAGCTCTCCCTGTCGGTGACCACACCGACCGTCGCCGACGGATTCATCCGCATCGCTCCCGACGGTTCGGACACCAGCGCTGCGTTCGCGAACTACACGGCGGGCACGAGCATCACGAACACTGGGAGCGTCGCCATCGCCGCCTCCGCGACGCTGGACATCGTGGTCAGGAACTTCGGTGGCACCACTCACGTCGTGCTCGACGTGCAGGGCTTCTACACGACCACCGGGGGAGGCACCCGCTACCAGACCGTCACGCCGTGCCGGACCGTCGACACCCGGAACGCAGGTGGACCGCTGGCACCGGGTCGCACCCGGACCTTCCAGACCGGCGGCACCCGCGGCGAGTTCGCCGCGCAGGGCACCACCAATCCGGCCGGGTGCGGCGTCCCCCAGCGCGCGGCGGCCGTCGAGGCCTCGGTGACCGCGGTCAACCCGACCGGAGTCGGATTCACCCGACCCGGACCGGCCGGCAGCATCGCCGCCGCCACGTTCCTCAACTACTCCGCCGCAGGCGGGATCACCAACACCGGCACCATCCCGCTCGCGCTCGGCGGCACGACCGACCTGGCGATCACCAACCTGGGCGGATCGGCCGCCTACCTGGTCGACGTCCTCGGCTACTACGAGCCTCCGGTCGCGTTCCCCCGCTCCGCCGAGACCGTCTCGGGCGGCAACCACAACTGCGTGGTCGTAGGTGGTGGCCAGATCCGTTGCTGGGGGAACAACCAGGCCGGCGAGATCGGTGACGGCACCACGACCGTCGACCGGGCCGCACCGGTGACACTGAACGGCTACACCGGTGCCGTCCAGATCGGCGGTGGCGAACAGAGGTCCTGTGCCCTGTTCGCCGACGGGGGCACCGTCCGGTGCTGGGGCTCCAACAGCGACGGCGGGATCGGTGACGGCACGACCACCGGGCCTCGGACCACCCCCACCCTGGTCGCCGGACTCAACAACGCGGTCCAGATCTCCACCGGTGACTCGGAGGCCGACCACACCTGTGCCCTGGTCGCCGACGGCACCGTCCGCTGCTGGGGGAGGAACGACCGTGGTCAGGTCGGCAACGGCGTGGCGGGAACCACCCCGGTCACCACACCCACGACCGTCCCCGGACTCACCGGCGTCGCCCAGGTCGAGTCCGGCGGTCTCCACACCTGCGCCGTGCTCACGAACGGCACCGTCCGCTGCTGGGGCTTCAACACCAGCGGCCAGCTCGGCAACGGCGTGGCGGGAACCACCCCGGTCACCACACCCACGACCGTCCCCGGACTCAGCGGCGTCGTCCGGGTCAGCCTCGGATCGCAGCACACCTGCGCCCTGCTCGCCGACGGCACGGTCCGCTGCTGGGGGAGCAACGCAGAGGCTCAGCTCGGGAACGGCCAGGCCAGCAGCATCCCGGTCACGACCCCGTCCCAGGTGACCGGCCTGTCCGGCGCGACGCGACTCGGCGCCTTCGAGGGACACACCTGTGCCCTTCTGGCCGACGGCACCGCCCGCTGCTGGGGGTTCAACGGTGACGGCCAGCTCGGTGACGGCACGACCAGCATCCGGACGACCCCCGTCCCGGTGAGCGGACTCACGGGAGCGCTCGAGGTCGGCGGCGGCGAGGACAGCACCTGCGCGCTGCTCGCCGCCGGCACGGTCCGCTGCTGGGGGGGCAACAGCCGGGGCCAGATCGGAGACGGCACGACCGCCACCCGGTTGACGCCGACAGCGGTCGCCGGATTCAGCGGGGTCGTCCAGGTCGCTGTCGGTGGTGTCCACTCCTGCGCACTGGCGGCCACCGGCACCGTCCGGTGCTGGGGCAGCAACTCCTTCGGTCAGGTCGGCGACGGCACGACCAGCACCAGGACGAGCCCCGTCCCGGTGTCGGGACTCGCGGGCGTGGTCGAACTCACCGCCGGTGACGCCCACACCTGCGCATTGGTCGTCGACGGCACGGTCCGCTGCTGGGGCTCCAACGGCGCCGGTGCGATCGGCGACGCGTCGACCACCGACCGGCTCGCCCCGGTCACCGTGCCCGGTCTGGCGGGGGTCGTCCAGATCAGCGCCGGAGGAGCCCACACCTGCGCGCTGCTCGTGACCCGCGTCGGCCGCTGCTGGGGCAACAACTTCTCCGGCCAGATCGGCAACGGCGCGAGCAGCGCGACGCCGGTCACGTCCCCCGTCGCCGTGTCGGGGCTGACCGGCGCCGTCCAGATCGCCGCCGGGCTCTCGCACACCTGCGCGACGCTGGCTGTCGACGCGTTCGTGCTGGTGGGTGGAGGCGCGAGGTGCTGGGGGTCCAACGGGTCCGGCCAGCAGGGCACCGGCTCGACGTCTGCGACGCCCGTCACGAGTCCGACGTTGGTCACCGGCCTGAACGGAACCATGACGATCGACGCCGGCGCCTCCCACACCTGCGTGACGCTGACCGACGGCACCGCTCGCTGCTGGGGCAGGAACAGCGAGGGCCAGGTCGGCGACAACACGGTGACGCCCCGACCCGGTCCCACGCCGGTGTCGGAGATCCTCACCTCGGGCCGCATCAGCGCCGGGGGCAACAACACCTGCTCGACGATCGAGGCCGGTGAGGTCCGCTGCTGGGGACCAACGCCGACGGGACCGATCCAGGCCCTCCCCACCGCCGTCATCCTGTCGGGCGGCACCCAGGTGAGCGAGGGTGGCTCCCACCGCTGCGCCGCCATCAACGACGGCTCGGTCCGGTGCTGGGGATCCAACGGGTTCGGTCAGATCGGGAACGGAGTGAGCAGCGCGACACCAGTCACCTCCCCGGTCGCGGTCCCCGGAGCAGCCTGAGCCGACACCGGGTGGGCGGACCGGGTGAGGTCAGTCGACGAGCTCGGCCCGGTCGCCGACAGCGACCCGGCCGGGACGCACCACCGAGCAGTAGACGCCCAGGTGGTTCGGGAACGCCTCGTTGAGCTCGTCGAGGGCACCGAACAGCTCGGCCTGACGGTCGAGGCCCGGCTGCGCCCTGAGCGGCATGGCGCAGCGCACCGTGGGCGAGTCGACGGTGAGCTCGACCTCGCCGATCCGCAGCCGGCGGCCGACCCACGCCTGTTCGCCGAACGCCTCGGTCGTGCCGGAGTCGACCACCACGTTCGGGCGGAACCGGCGAACGTCCCAGTCGAGGTCGGGTCGGGCGGTGGCGCAGGCCTCGAGCGTGCCCACGGTGAGGAGGTGGACCGGCGCCAGGTCCAGGAACGTGCCGGGCGGAGCGGGGATGGAGAAGAGCTCGGCGTCGTCGTCGGGCGGGTCGAAGGTCATCCGGTACTCGACGCTCGTGGTCGGGCTCGACTCGGCGAGTCGGAACCGTCCACCGAGCCACGCCGACAACGCCGCTCGCGTCGAGTCGTCGTCGACGAGTTCCAGCCGGTCACCACCGGGCAGGACCAGTTGGTCACCGTCGACCGACGCGTGCAGCAACGCCGAGTACCGCTTGGCAGACGCCAGTCGACCGTCGGACTCGTCGATCACCGCCCAGCGACGGTCACCCACGACACCCCGGGCATCGACCTGCAGGTCGTCGACCGGCAGCCCCTGCACCGACTTGACCGGGTACCGCCAACAGGCGGCCACCCTCACCGGATCACCTCGTCGTCCACCACCTCGACTCTACGCAGCGGCCGCCGGCGGCCGCTGCGGTCGGGAGGGAACGGCACCCGGATCGGATCCAGGGCGCAGCCGGCGGTTGCCACGGGCTTGCCCGGAGGACCGGCAGCGCCCACGCTGTGCCGGTGGCAGGGTCCCCACGCTCGATCACCTCGGAGCGCAGCGGACAGCTGGCCGGGCTGGCCGCCGCGGTCACGTTCGGTGCCTCGGCTCCACTCACCGCCGCCCTGGCCGGAGGGGCGTCGCCGCTCCTCGTGGCCGGACTGCTGTACGCCGGCGCGGCGGTCGTCCTGGCCCCGCTCGCAGCGATCCGCGTGGCGCGCGGTCAGGCGCACCTGCCACGACGGGCCGACCTGGTCGACCTGGCCGGACTCACCGTGCTCGGCGGGATGCTCGGACCCTTCCTGCTGGTGTTCGGTCTGGAACGCATGTCGTCTTCGGTGGCGTCGCTGCTGTTGAACCTGGAGGCGGTCGCGACGGTGCTGGTCAGCGCAGCGGTCTTCCGGGAGCACGTCGGACGGCGGACGTGGACTGCTCTCGGGCTCGTCGTCGCCGGCGGTGTGGTGCTGGTCGGTGCCCCGGAGGGGTCCTTCGACCTGCTCGGCGCCGCCGCCGTCGGCGGGGCGTGCGTGTGCTGGGGAGTGGACAACAACCTGTCGCGACGGCTGTCGCTGGGGGACGTGTTCGTCGTGTCCGGGGCCAAGGCGATCGGAGCGTCCATCCCGATGCTCGCCCTGTGGGCGTTCGTCGGCGAACGGACGGGGTCGCCCGGGGTGCTCGGCCTGCTGGCCGTGGGGGCCGTCGGGTACGGGGTCTCGATCGGCCTCGACCTGTTCGCCCTCCGTCAGCTCGGCGCCAGCCGGGAAGCCGTCGTGTTCGCCACGGCACCGTTCGTCGGCGCCGCCGTCGGCCTGCTGCTCGGCGACGAGTTGGGCGCCGCCGGGGTGGTCGCCGGAGTGCTCATGGCCCTCGGCGTGGCCGTCCTGCTGCGTGAGGACCACGACCACCCACACCGCCACGAACGCCTGGAGCACGCGCACTGGCACACCCACGACGACGGACACCACGACCACGACCACCCACCCGACCTGCGTGTGGTCACGGGCCGACGCGGTCGCCACCTCCACCACCACGTGCACGAGGAGCTGGTGCACTCGCACCCGCACGTGCCCGACGCCCACCACCGTCACTCCCACAGTGCGCCGGGCGAGGAACGGTGAGACGACGTGCGTGACGCCGTCGGGTCGACCGTCCCGTTCGCCGACGTCGTCAGAGGGGGTCGCCGGTCTGGCTGCGTTCGCGCTGGTCGGGAGCGCCCCGGTGATCCTGGCCGTGGCCGACCACGCGCTCAGCGGCGACCGGTCGACGGCCCGGCTCGACTCGGCCCGGGCGTGGCTGACGATCCACCACGGGGCGATGCTCGCCACGATCTACCTGGTCGTCGGAGCGCTCCTGGTCTCGGCAGGGCTCGGCCTGCGCTGAACCCGAGCAC
>CAIQNH010000050.1 GCA_903873135.1 uncultured Actinomycetes bacterium | reverse complement strand
CCCGGGACAACAGGTCGTCGGTGGTCCGGCGCACGGCCTCGGCGTCGGACAGTCCGACCACGACCAGGCCGCGCTCGCTCTTGTGCGCCACGTTGTCCCCGCAGAGCTTCACCACCACCGGGTAGCCGACCTGGTCGGCAGCCCGCACGGCCTCCTCGGCGTCCGCCGCCAGCACCTCCGGAGCGAACGGGATCCCGGACGGGGCGAGCACCGACTTGGACTCCGCCTCTGAGAGTGTCCGACGCACCGTCGCAACCTAGACCGACGTCGACCCCCGGGTGACGCAGGGTGGGATCGGACGGACGACTCGTCCTAGCCTCCCGGTCGTGCAGATCATCGCAGCGCTGTTCATCGACGACATCGAGATGCGTCAGGTCCCCGGGCCGTCCACCCGCATCGACCTCCGGGGCGTGCAGTTCTCCGCCCCCGCGCCGGCTCCCTTCCCGGTGACGGTCGAACCCCACCTCGTCGTGCTGGTCCGCTGCCCTGCGGACGAGACCGGCTCCGGGGTCCTCGAGACGGTGTTCACCGACGCCGAGGGCGAGGAGGTGGCCCGCAACGTCCAGCCGCTGTCGGTCGAGCCCGGCCGGTTCCGCCAGCAGCTCGTGCGCGCCGAGCTGACCTACGCGGGTCCGGGCACGATCGAGGCGCACTGCCGGATCGACCACGGTCCCGCGACGGTGGTGCCCTACACGCTGCTCGAACCGGTCGTCGACTGACGTTCGGGACTCCCCCAGCCCGCTACTGTCCGCAGGTCAGCAGCGACGCAGAGGAGACCCAGTGACGACCGACCTGACCCCGGACCTCGAGCGACTCGGGATCGACGTGATCCGAGGTCTGGCGATGGACGCTCCCCGCCGGGCCAACTCCGGCCACCAGGGCACCGCCATGGCGCTCGCCCCGGCCGCCCACGTCCTGTGGACGAGGGTGCTGCGCTACGACGCGTCGGCCCCCCACTGGCCGGACCGCGACCGATTCATCCTGAGCTGCGGTCACGCATCCATCCTCCAGTACTCGATGCTGTACCTGACCGGCTACGGACTCGAGCTCGAGGACCTCGAGGCGTTCCGCCAGTGGGGCTCGCTCACCCCGGGCCACCCCGAACGAGGGCACACCGTCGGGATCGAGGTGACCACGGGGCCGCTCGGTCAGGGGTTCGCCAACGGCGTCGGGATGGCGATCGCCGAGCAGAACCTCCGGGCCCGTTTCGGGCCGGACGTCTGCGACCACCACGTCCACGCCTTCGTCTCCGACGGTGACCTCGAGGAGGGCATCTCCCACGAGGCCGCCTCGCTGGCCGGCCACCTGGGACTGGGCCGTCTCGTCTACCTCTACGACGACAACCACGTCTCGATCGACGGTCCGACCGAGCTCGCGCTGAGCGACGATGCGCCCGCCCGGTTCCGGTCGTACGGCTGGCACGTGCTCGAACTCGGCGAGGCGGGCGAGGACCTCGACGCCCTCGAGGCAGCCTTCCACGAGGCCCGCTCCGTCGAGGACCGGCCCTCGCTGATCATCGTCCGCACCCACATCGGGACGCCGTCGCCGGACCACACCGACGACCCGGCCGCACACGGTCTGGCGTTCGGCGCCGACGACATCCGTCGCACCAAGGAGGTCATGGGGCTGCCGCCCGACGAGGAGTTCCACGTCCCGGCCGAGGTGCTCGAGATGTACCGGAGCGCCGGTCGTCGTGGATCGGTCCCGCGCGAGGACTGGGAGCAGCGGTCGGCCCCGGTGATCGCCGCGCGGGCCGCCGAGTGGGAGGCGTCCCTCGGAGCGAGCGGTCTCCCCGGATGGGACGACGCCCTGCCCACCTTCGGACCCGAGGACTCCCCCGCGACCCGTCAGGCCTCGCAGCAGTGCCTGACGGCGATGATCGGCGGCGTGCCCGGGCTGCTGTCCGGGGGTGCCGACCTGATCGGCAACACCGGCAACGCGCTCCCGGGGCGGCCGGTGCTCTCCCGCGAGGTGCCGGAGGGTGAGCTGATCCACTTCGGGATCCGTGAGCACGCCATGGGCGCCGTGCTCGTGGGGGCGGCCGACCACGGGGGCGTGTTCCCGGTGGCCGGAACCTTCCTGGTCTTCAGCGACTACATGCGGGGCGCAGTCCGACTGGCGGCGCTGTCGGGGTCGAAGTGCGTGTTCGTGTGGAGCCACGACTCGGTCGGTGTCGGCGAGGACGGTCCGACCCACCAGCCGGTCGAGCACGTCATGAGCCTCCGCCTGATCCCGGACCTCACCGTGATCCGTCCGGCGGACGGGAACGAGACGGCCGCGGCCTGGCGCGTGGCCGTCGAGGGCGAGGGACCGGTGGCGCTCATCCTCTCCCGCCAGGGAACCCCGACGTTGCCCACCTCCGCAGCGCGCGCCCGGGACGGCGTGGCCCGTGGGGCCTACACCGTGCTCGACGCGGACGACCCGGACGTGGTCCTGGTGGCCACCGGCACCGAGGTCGCCGTGGCGCTGGAGGCTGCGTCGTCCCTCTCCGCCGGGGGCACCTCGGTCCGGGTCGTGTCGATGCCGAGCTGGGAACTGCTGCGGTCGCAGGGGACGGAGTACCGCTCGTCCCTCCTGCCCGACGGCGTGCCGGTCGTGTCGGTCGAGGCCGGGACGACGACCGGCTGGGCGGAGTACGCCGACGCGTCGGTCGGGATCGACCGGTTCGGCGCCTCGGCCCCCGGGAGCACCGTGCTGCGCGAGCTGGGCATCAACCCCGAGCACGTGGCGGAGGTCGCCGCCGGGCTGGTCGCCTCCCGGTCCTGACCGTTCAGGTTCCGAACCGACTTGGTTCGGAACCTGAACCCGCCTAGGGTCGGCCTCGTGGACACCACGGCACTCGACGACCCGACCTCCCCCTGCTCGATCGAGCAGGCACTCGGACTGGTCGGGGACCGGTGGAGCATGCTGGTCCTCCGGGACACCTTCCGGGGACTGCGCAGGTTCGACGAGATCCGGCGCGACCTGGGCATCCCCCGCGCGGTCCTCTCCGACCGGCTCCGTCGGCTGGTGGACGCCGGGATCCTCGCCCGTCGCCGGTACCAGGACCACCCTCCCCGGGACGAGTACCGACTGACGGAGATGGGGCGGGAGCTGTCGCCCATCCTGGTGGCGCTCATGCACTGGGGCGACCGGTGGTTGCAGGAGGGCGAACCGCCCACCGTGCTGGTGCACAGCGCCTGCGGCGAGCCGCTCGAGCTCGGGTTCCACTGCAGCTCCTGTCACGTCGACTTCGGGCCGCTGGAGATCTCCAGCCGACACCGTCAGGAGGCGTCGTGACCACCGAGCGTTGGCCGGTCGCCCACCCCGAGCTGCTCGACGAGGCCCGCCGTATCCGGCGTGAGGCCCACGGGACGCGCACCACCTACTCCCCCAAGGTGTTCATCCCGCTCACCATGTTGTGCCGGGACCGCTGCGGGTACTGCACCTTCGCCCAGCCGCCCGCACGCCTGGAGTCGCCCTACCTGAGCATCGAGGACGTGGTGGCGATCGCCCGGAGCGGGGCCGAGGTCGGCTGCCACGAGGCCCTGTTCACGCTGGGCGAGGCCCCGGAGGAGCGCTACCCCGTCGCCGCCGAGTGGCTGGCCGACCACGGCTGGACGTCCACCGTCGACTACCTCGTCGCAGCGGCCCGGGCGGTGCTGGACGAGACGGGTCTGCTCCCCCACGCCAACGCCGGGGCGCTCGGCGAGGAGGACCTCGCCCGGCTCCGCACCGTCGCACCGTCGCAGGGGATGATGATCGAGTCGCTGCGGGACGACCTGGAGTGTCACCGCGGTGCCCCCGACAAGCTGCCGGCCCGCCGGCTGGAGACGCTCGAGGCCGCCGGTCGGCTCGGGATCCCCTTCACCACCGGGATCCTGGTCGGGATCGGCGAGGACCGTGCCGATCGGGTCCGGGCGCTCGAGGCGATCGCCGAGTCGCACCGCCGCCACGGCCACGTGCAGGAGGTCATCGTCCAGAACTTCCTGCCCAAGGCCGGCACGGCCATGTTCCGGTCCCGGCCGTGCCCGCCGGACGACCTGCTCGACGCCGTGGCGCTGGCCCGGGTCATCCTGCCGCCCGAGGTCCACCTGCAGGCTCCACCCAACCTGAGCGACGACCTGACCGTGCTGCTCGATGCGGGCATCGACGACTGGGGCGGCGTCTCGCCCGTCACGGCGGACCACGTGAACCCGGAGCGCCCGTGGCCGGAGGTCGATCGACTGCGCCGGATCACCGAGGCAGCCGGCTGCACCCTGGTGCCGCGTCTGACCGTCCACCCCGAGTTCGCCGCGCTGCCCGACCGCTGGATCGACCCGGCCCTCCACGCCGCCGTCCTCGACCGGTCCGACGCCGACTGCCTCGCCCGGGACGATCCGGGGTCGGTGCACCCCGAGCGGGTCGGCAGCATCGAGGTGGTCGGCGACGGTGCCGAGGTACGGCTCGTGGGCGACGTGTCCTCCCAGTGGTACTCCGGCTCAGGCGTCGCGCCCCCGGTCGTCCTCGACGGCGAGCTCGCCCGGGACGTCGACGGTCCCGTCGGCCAGGTCCTCGCCGACGTCCTCGAGGGTGCCCGTGTCGGTGCCGACGAGCTCGGAGTCCTCTGGTCGGCACGTGGCCCCGAGGTCCGGGCGGTCGCCGCCGTCGCCGACGAACTCCGTCGACGGGCGGTGGGCGACTCGCTGACGTGGGTGTTCAACCGCAACATCAACTACACGAACGTCTGCACGTTCAAGTGCCGGTTCTGCGGATTCTCGAAGGGCCCCCTGAGCCTCAACCTCCGGGGAGCCCCCTACCTCCTCACGCTGGACGACGTCGCCCAGCGAGCGGCGGAGGCGGAGGCCATGGGAGCCACCGAGGTCTGCCTGCAGGGCGGCATCCACCCCGACTTCGACGGCGACTACTACGTGGACGTCTGTCGGGCGGTCCACGAGGCCGCCCCGAGCCTGCACATCCACGGCTTCACGGCGCTCGAGGTGACCGAGGGCGCCGCTCGGTCGGGCGAGCCGCTCGAGGCGTACCTCCGGCGCCTGCACGACGCAGGGCTCCGGAGCCTGCCCGGCACCGCAGCCGAGATCCTCGACGACCGGATCCGGGCCGTGATCTGCCCCGACAAGCTCTCGAGCGAGGCGTGGCTCGAGGCGCACCGGACGGCGCACCGGGTGGGACTCCGCAGCAACGTGACCATGATGTTCGGCACGGTCGAGCACACGGACTCCTGGACCACCCACCTGCTCGCAGCGCGTGACGTCCAGGACGACACCGGTGGCTTCACCGAGTTCGTCGGACTGCCCTTCGTGCACATGGCCGCTCCGATCTACCTGCAGCGACGGAGCCGCCGAGGTCCGACGTGGCGTGAGGTCGTCCTGGTGCACGCCGTGGCCCGCATCGCCTACCACGGCAGCATCGACCACGTGCAGGCCAGCTGGGTGAAGCTCGGACTGGACGGCGTCGACCAACTCCTGCGTGCCGGCGTGGACGACCTCGGTGGCACCCTGATCGACGAGAACATCTCGCGCGCCGCCGGCGCCCGCCACGGCACGGCCGCCGACCCGGCGGCGTTCGGTGAACTCGCCGACCGGCACGGGCGCCGACTCCGGCAGCGGACGACCCTCTACGGCGAGGTCGTCGACGGCGGCGGTTCCGTCGTCGACGTGGTCGACGACGACGTGGACGGTGGCACCGTCGTCGTGGTGGGTCGCTCCGGCTGACACCCCTGCTGGGTCAGCACCGCCGCGGCCCCGGCGCCCGAGGCCCCCAGCGCCGCCCACCGGCAGGCCTCGTCCGGGAACTGCAGGAGGACCACGTCCCCGGCCGACCACCCCGGAGCGATGAGGACGGTCGCCCGGACGGCCCGATCACGCCGCAGGACCTGGTCCACGGCCTCCGACCGGTTGGCCAGCGTCTGTGCCCCGCCGGTGGCGGCGTCGTAGCTGACGGCGGCGGCGGCGTCCGGATCACCGGCGCCCGCGTCGACCCCGGCCACCAGCGGCGCGCCGGCGACACCTGCGACCTGCACCGGGAGGCCCACGGTGACGTCCTCGCCGAGCGGACCGGTGCCACCGCAGGACCTGAGCCGCACCGAGATGGTCCGGCTGCCCGGCGTCGAGTAGCGGAACGTCCGCTCGATGCGACCGGCCCGTGGGGAGCCCGTGGCGCCGCACGACCCGGCGGGCGGCTCGACCGCTGCCGGCGACAGGTAGGGGTCGTTCCACTCCACCTCGACCGAGGGCTCGCCGGACACGGCGTGGTCGGCGTCGTTCCAGTCGATGGCGAGCGTGAACGGTGTCCCCACCGTGATGGTCCGCGAGACCGACAGCTCGGCGCCGAGGGGACTCTCCGAGGCCGGCTCGGCGGGCGGGGCCACCCCGGCGGCGGCCGGCACCGTGCTGGAGGTGGTGACCGGAGCAACGGGCACCGCCTCGGGGACCGTGCTGCTGGTCACGGGGGCGACCGTGGTCGACGACGCGTCCGCTGTGGTGGCCACGTCGTCCCCCCGACGGCCGACGGCCCAGACCACTGCGCCGAGCAGCACCGCGGCCGCCGTCGCTGCGCCCACCGTGGCGAGCGCCCGACGCCGTTGCGACGCGGACGACGCCAGCACCCGTGATCGACCGGACGCCAGGTCGACGCCCGGTTCACAGAGCTCCGCGACCACGAGTTCGCTCTGCGTCGGTGGCGTCTCCACCGGATCGGGGACGACGACCTCGCTCACGCCGCCCCCGAGGACGCCGCCGAACGGAGGCGGTCCCGGCGCCGGACGGTGAGCCGTTCGGCGACCTCGGCGAGGGCGTCCAGCGCCTCGTCCCCTCGGAGGTCCAGGAGCGCGGCCACGTCCTCGAGGCTCAGGCCCGCACCGAGGGAGGCGAGCCCGACCCGGCGGGCCCGGCGATCCACGTCCACGAGCGCCGTGCGCAGCTCGCGGGAGGGGATGCCGAGGGTCGACCACGACCGCTCGACGTCCGGCGGCAGGACGTCGGCGTCCAGCAGATCGGACGGCTCGAGGTCCGGGGGCAGTGGGCACAGGTGAGGCGGATCCTCGAGGAGCGTCAGGCTCCTGTCGAGTGTCCGGCCGACGAGCCTGCTGACGCTCCGGTCGCTGTCGTCGAGCCGCCGACGGCGCCCCCAGGCCATGACCTCGACCGCGACGTCGGTGGCCACCGAACGACTGCCGGGGTCGCTGCGACCGGGGTCGGCGACCCGCCGCGCCAGTCCGACCAACGCCGGGTAGACCCGGTCGAACAGTGCGTCGAACCCGGCGGCGAGCCGGTGGTCGTCCGGTGCGATCCCGGTCGTCGGACCGATCGAGTCGTCCATCTCCACGTCCGTCGTGTGCAGCGAGCGGGCGGTGCGTGCCCGCGGCATTGTCGCACGGGCGGACGCACGGGACGTGGCACCGGACCCACGGGACCGGGGCTACCGTTCGACCGTGGCGGACGGCGACCCCGACATCGCAGCACTCCTCGACGCTCGCGGCGTCAGCCGGGACCGCGCCCTGGTGGGCCGTCTGGTCGAGGGGGCCCTCGCCTTCGGCGCAGCGGACGTGGACCGGCTCGACCTCAAGATCGCGGCACGGACCCTGGCGGAGCAGCTGCGCACCGCCGAGACGTTCCACCCCTACCGAGCGACCCGGAAGGTGGCCATCTTCGGCTCGGCCCGCACCGCTCCGGCCGAGCCCGCCTACGTCGCGGCCCGGGACTTCGCCGCCCGCATCGCCGCCCGCGACTGGATGGTCATCACGGGCGGCGGGCCCGGGATCATGACCGCCGGGGTCGAGGGCGCCGGGCGTGAGCGATCCTTCGGCGTCACCATCGAGCTCCCCTTCGAGCCGGTGGACTCCAACCCGCTCGCCGGCGACCCCAAGTCGGTGTCGTTCCGGTACTTCTTCAACCGGAAGCTGGCCTTCATGCGGGCCGCCGACGCCTACGTCCTGCTCCCCGGCGGATTCGGCACGATGGACGAGGCCTTCGAGCTCCTGACGCTGCTCCAGACCGGCCGGGAGACCCCGGGACCGGTGGTCCTCCTCGAGCCGGCCGGCGACGCGTACTGGCGATCGTTCCGTCACTTCATCGAGGTCGAACTCCTCGACGCCGGCCTGATCGATCGTGCCGACCTGGACCTGTTCCACCTGACCAACGACGTCGACGACGCCTGCGACTACATCACGTCCTTCTACGACGCGTTCCACTCGGTCCGCTACGTCGACCGACACCTGGTGATCCGTCTGACCCGTGAGGTCGACGACGAGTGCATCGCGCGGTTGAACGAGCAGTTCGGCGACCTCGTCGTGCGGGGACGGATCGAACGCTGTGGACCGTCGGCCGAGGAGCGACGGGACGACGACCACGTCGACCTCCCCAGGATCCGCCTGGAGTTCGTCCGTGCCCGCCACGGGCGCCTGCACGCCCTGGTGCGAGCGCTCGACGACTGCTGAGCTCAGTCGGCTGCGCCGTCCCGGAGCAGCGCCGCAGCCTTCTCGACGGACCGACGCGCCCGGGCGAGCCGCCGCTCCTCCGGGCCCGGGTCACGACGTCCGGCGTCGATGGACTCGCGCAGGCCGTCCATCACCAGGTCGGCGAGCTCCTCGGCGATCGCCTCCAGCCGGATCCGGATGTCGTCGACGTCTGCCATGCACCAACCCCTACCACGCGCCACCGACCACGGCCGCGGATGGCAGGGTCGGTCACACCCCGGTGGCGTCGCTACGCTGCTCGCCGTGAGCGGACTCCCCCCGACCGACGCAACGTCGCGCCAGTGGATCTCCTTCGACCACGGCGGCGACACCTGGATGTTCGACGCCACCTTCCTGGCCAGCAACTGGACGTGCATCTTCGGCCGGGGATGCCACGGGGTCCTCGACGACGACGCCACCGAGCTCGGCCAGGGCTGCTGTTCGTTCGGGGCCCACTTCGCCGACAAGGCCGACCGGAAGCGCGTCCGCGCCGCGGCGCGACGCCTGCCGACCGAGCTCTGGCAGCACGCAGCGGCCGTGGAACGTCCCGACGACGCGTTCGTGGTGGACGACGACGGGAGCTGGACGACCGTGGTGCACGAGGACGCGTGCATCTTCCTGAACCGGCCGGACTTCGCCGCAGGCGCTGGATGCGCACTGCACCTCGCCGCCAGCCTGGCGGGCGAGCGCCCGCTGGACTGGAAGCCCGAGGTGTGCTGGCAGGTCCCGCTCCGGTTCGAGTACCACGACGACGACCTGGGGCACACGACCCACGTGCTGCGCGAGTGGAAGCGCCGTGACTGGGGCGAGGGCGGTGCCGGCTTCCACTGGTGGTGCACCGACGCGCCCGACGCCTTCGTCGGCCACGAACCGGTCGCGGTGGCCCTGCGCGACGACATCGTGGAGCTGGTCGGCGAGACGATCTACGAGCGGATGCTCGTGGAGCTCGGACTGGATGCGCCGCCGGAGACGGCCGAGGTCTCGGTGACCTGGCTCCCCCACCCCCGCTCCCGCTGAGCGGGCCCGGCCGCCGGCTGCGCCGGCCGGGTGGTGGTCCCGGATTCAGTCGTCCTCGGGCTCCTCGACGGCGACGGAGGGCCGATCGTCGTCGTCGTGGTCCTCGTCGAGGTCGGCCTCGGGATCGGCACCACGGTCGTCGGCCTCGAGGACGTCGAAGTCGTCGGGGTCGCCCGAGGACCGAGCCGGCCCGTCGGACGACAGGTCGTCGAGGATGGACTCGATGTCCAGGTCGGGGCCACGCTTCAGCGCCCTGGCCTCCTCGTACCGACGGTGTCGACCCTTCTTCACGCTGCGCTCCACACTCTCGACGGTCCCCGGCATCGTCGGCCCTCGGACCGGGACGGAACCCCGCCCGGACCCGGCGCTCCCGGGGCCTCGGCTCCGGACCGGTGCGGAGCCACGAACGCGCCGATGATAGCCGTCCCCGTGGTCGTCGTTCACGTCGATCCCCGGACCGCCGGTAGGGTCGGCGCCGTGGTCGTGCGCACTCCGCCGAGCCGTCGCCGGGGAGACACGTGCGCGTGACCGACTCGGCGATCGCGCTCACCCTGCTCGCAGGACTGGCGGCCGTGCTCGGGACCAACGGGGGGATCGGAGGGGCCACCCTGCTGGTTCCCGCCCTGGTGGCGTTCGGGCTGGAGCCGACCGCTGCCGCTCCGCTCGGGCTCGTCGCCGTCGGGGGCGCCTCCCTGGCCGCAGCCTCACGGCAGCTCCGCCGCCACCTGGTCCACCACCGGCTGGGACTCACCGTCGAGCTCCCCGCAGCGGCTGCAGCGGTCACCGCTGCGCTGGTGTCGACCGACCTGCCTGAGCAGCTCCTCGCCGGGATCCTGGCCGCTGCGGCTCTCGTCGGGGCCGTCTCGGGGTTCACGCGGCAGGGTGTCCGCAACCGTCCGGATCCGACGTTCGTCGAGGAGAGCACCGGGGAGTGGCCGGGAACCCTCGGCGGGAGCTACGAGCTCGACGGCGAGGTGGTCCCGTACCAGGCACGTCGGGTCGGTCCGGGACTGTTCGCTGCTGCCGTGGCGGGCGCGGTCGCCGGCCTCTCGGGTGTCGGTGGAGGGTTCCTCAAGACCCCGACCCTGAGCGAGCTGATGCACGTGCCCGTGCGGGTGGCCGCCGCCACCACCTCGTTCACTCTCGGCATCACCGCCAGCGCAGGGCTCGCCGTGTTCGCCGGACAGGGTCGCATCGAGACCGAGCCCGCAGCGGCCGTCCTGGTGGGCGCGATCGTCGGCGGCTCGATCGGCGCAGTGCTGCAGGGGCGACTGGCCCCGCCGATCGCCCGCCGCGTCACGGCGACCCTGCTCCTCGTCGTCGCCGTCGTGGTGGTGGTGCGGGCGTGGTGACACCCGATCCGAAGCGGGGCCGATTCGACGCCGCGTCCCGCCGGCTCCGCGAGGCGACGGTGGCCGTCGGCGTGCTCGCAGCCCTCTCCCTGGTGGTCCCGGGGGACTCCGCCCGGATCCTCGCAGTGCTGGCGCTCCTGATCCTGGGACTCGTCCCGCTGGTCCGGTTGGCGTGGCTGGGGCTGCGTTGGGCCCGTCGAGGGGACCGCCGGTTCGCCTGGCTCCCCGCTGCCATCCTCGGTGTGGTGGCGGTCGGGTTCCTGGTCTCGCTGCGGTGACGGCGCCGGATCGGCCCGACGGGGCCGGTGCCCCCTAGCGGACGTCCCGGAGGACCAGACCCTCGCCGCGGGCGAAGGCGAGGGCGGCCTCGCCCGACAGCAGCCGGCCGATCGGGCCACCCACGAGCTCGGCCCGCCACCCCGTCGCCAGCCGGGCGTCCGGCGCTCCACGGAGGAGGTCCTCGATGTCGGCCCTCGTGGCCAGCAACGCGGTCTCCAGCTCGAGGTCGCGCGCCCGCTGGCTGACCCACGCAGCGATCAGGGGGAGCGCCGGACGGAGTTCCGCCGGTAGCTCCGGGCTGGGCCGGGGCGACGACCGGGCAGGTGTCCGACCCCTGGCGTCGGCGACCACCGCGAGCAGGCTCTCGGCCGCACCGTTGCGCACGGCCCGACCGTCCACCCCGCGGAGTGATCGCAGCTGCTCCTCGGAGGTGGGGGCGCTCGACGCGATCGACACCACGGCCAGGTCGGACAGCACGAACCGCGGCGTCGTGTCGGACTCGGCCGCCCGCTGCTCCCGCCACGCCGCCACGGCCTGGGCGACGGCCAGCGCCCCACCCCGGAGGTGCCGGACCTCCTTGATCCGCCGCCACGCCTCCTCGGGGTTCCGTGGTCCCCGGTCCTCGACGCGCAGCTCGTCGCATGCCTCGTCGACCCAGGGCAGCCGACCGCGGTCGTCGAGCTGCGCCACGAGTCGGTCGTGGAGCTCGAGCAGGTGGGCCACGTCGGCGGCGGCGTAGGCCAACTGGGCGTCGGTCAACGGTCGCTGGAGCCAGTCGGTCAGCCGATCGGCCTTCGCCGTCTGGACCCCGACCTCCTTCTCGAGCAGCGTGGCCAGCGACGGCGTGGTGTAGCCGAGGAAGCCGGCTGCGATCTGGGTGTCGAAGATCGTCGTGGGCACCGTCCCACAGGCCCGTTCGAGCACCTCGAGGTCCTGCCTCGCCGCGTGGACGACGGCCGTGCCGGGGCCCTCCAGCACTGCGGCCAGGGGCGACAGGTCGACGGCGAGCGCGTCGACGACCACGGTCCCGTGCGAGTCCGCGAGCTGCACCACCGCCACCTGGGGGAAGTAGGTCCGCTCCCGGTGGAACTCGGTGTCGAGGGCGTACCGTTCGGCCGACCCGAGCCGGTCGACCAGCTGCCGGAACGCCCGGTCGTCGTCGATGAACTCGTGGCTCGTCCCGGTCACGTGCTCACCGCTCACCGGAGGTCACCCCGGGTCGCGCTCCACGCTCCGCCCGGAGTCCACCCAGGCCATCGTCCCGCCGGCGACGTTCACGGCCTGACGGCCCGAGGCGATCAGGAACTCGCAGGCCCGAGCGCTCCGGGCGCCGCTCCGACAGATCACGTAGAGCGGATCGGCGTCGGGCACGTCGTCCAGCCGATCGGCGAGCTCGTCGAGCGGGACGTGGACGACGCCCGGCACCCGCACCTCGGCGACCTCCTCGGCGGTGCGCACGTCGAGCACGATCGCACCCGCTCCGATGGCGGCCTCCAGCTCCTCGACGCTGACCTCGACGACGTCCTGCTGCACCGCCCCACGCTACCCCTCGGACCCGTGAACCGGCGGACCCAGCGGGCCGTCGACGTCGAGGAACGGCGCCGACGGCAGGTGCAGCCGGGTCACGTCGACGCCCAGCAGCCCCTCGTGGAACGACCGGGTCCCGGCTGCCGCTGCGATCCGGACGTGCTCGGCGGCGGACGGGGCGAGGGCGAGGGCCGACCACGCCGGACGACCCCCGACCTCCGGGACGGCCGCTTCCGCACCGTCGTCGACCGCGTCCAGCAGGGGTCCGAGCGCTCCGCCGTCGAGGTCCGGGAGGTCGCAGGCACACACGACGAGCGACCGTCCCGGACGGTGTCCGGCCAGCGTGGCGAGCGCGACCAGCGGACCGGCCCCCGGCTCGGCGTCCGGGAGGTGGGGCCCGAGCGCCGAGAGCTGGTCACGGTCACCGCCGACGAACCACACGTCCTCGACCCCGGCGTCGCGCAGCGCGAGCGCCACCCCGAGGGCCCAGGGGCCCCGTCGGCCCGGGAGGAGCGACTTGTCGGCGCCCATCCTCGACGACCGACCGCCGCAGAGGACTCCCCCGGACCACCGTCCGCCCGTCACTCCTCCACCACACCTCCGTAGGCGAGCCCGACACCGGCGCCCGTCCGACCCGACCGGGCCTCGGCCACGGCGTCGGCGAGGTCCGAGGCGAACGCGTCCACCACGCGGTCGTGTCCCGGGGAGAGCATCACGTGCAGACCACCCTGCTGCCGGTCGAGGTTCCAGCCGCGCTCGTCCATCACGTCCGCGACGGCACCGACGTCGACCGGGTCGTCGTCGGCGGGGTCGGCGCCGAACTCGAACACGGAGCACACCGGCTCACCCGTGATCCGGAGCCCCCCGGCCTGCTCGATCGCGGCCCGGAAACCGTCGGTCGCCTGCGCCACCCGGCCGGCGAGTCGGAGGTACCCCTCCGCCCCGAGGTGCACCATCGTGGCCCACGCGCCGGCGATCGGACCACCGGGACGGGTGCCGGCGGCCGACATGGACGCGTAGAGCCCTCCGGGCCAGTCGTCGTACATGAACAGCTGGCGCTGCTGCGTGTCCCGGTCGCGGTAGAGGATCGTCGAGGTCCCCTTGTAGCTGTAGCCGTACTTGTGCACGTCGGCGGAGATGGACGTGACCCCCTCCACCCGGAAGTCCCACGGCGGCACGTCCCGGCCGAGGCGCTCCCAGAACGGGAGGAGGTAGCCCCCCAGGCAGGCGTCCACGTGGCACAGGGTTCCGGCCTCGGCGGCGATCGCGGCCAGTTCCGGGATCGGGTCGACCACGCCGAACGGGTAGCAGGGCGCGCTGCCCACCACCAGCGCCGTCCGATCCGACACCGCTGCGGCGACGAGCTCCGGGACGGCCCGTCCGCCGGCGTCGACCGGGAGCCGGGTGAGCTCGACGCCCAGGTAGTGGCAGGCCTTCGCGAACGCTGGGTGGGCGGTGGCTGCACAGACCAGTTCGGGGTCGACCACACCGCGGGAGGCCGCCTCCTCCCGGGCGGTCAACACCGCCAGGAAGATCGACTCCGTCCCGCCGGAGGACAGCGCAGCGGCACCCGCTCCGAACAGGTCCCGGGCGAAGGCGAGCAACTCGGCCTCCATGCGCAGGAGGGTGGCGTAGCGGAACGGGTTGAGCGCGTTCTCGTGGAGGAAGATGCCGGCGATCTCGTGCTGGAGCCGCTCGAGCTCCGGGTCGTCGACGTTGTAGACGAGCGAGAACGCCCGACCGCCACGCCAGTCCAGGTCGCCCGAGCGTTCGGCCCGCACCTGGGCGAGCAGGTCGTCGACGCCCGTGCCCTGCTCCGGGAACCCGGCCTGCCCTGCGGCGCTCACAGCCGGTACGTCCCCGGATCGAGTTGCACGAGGAAGTGACGGCAGCGCTCGGCCTCGGCGTCCTCGCCGATCCGCGCCGCTGCGTCGGCCAGACCCTCCAGCGAGTCGAGGAAGCCACGGTTCGACGGCGCAGCGGCCGGGAGGTAGCCGGTCCCCCGCCAACCGGAGGCGCGCATCAGGTCGAGGCCCCGGTGGTAGCCGACGCGGAAGCAGGCGTAGGCCTCGACGTCGTCCCGGGCCAGCGCGCCGAGTGCGGCCCAGCCTGCGGAGACCTCGGGGTGGGAGGCCACGAACTCCGAGACGAGGCGTCGGCGATCCTCCTCGGGGGCGGCGAGCGCCGAGTCGAGCGCCTCGACCACAGCGGGATCCTCGGCGGGCAGGACGGTCGAGGGAGGACCCCCGGCGGACAGGTTGACGGGGAGGTCGGCCACCGCCGGATGCTAGCCCGACCCCTCGACGGGACGCCCCGACTCGTCGGCGCCCGTCGCCGACGGGTCCTCGCCCCGATCGCCCCGGACGACCGCACCCTCGGGGTCGACCACCGCCCGACGGACCTCCTGGATCCACGTCCGTTGGCGGATCCCGCTGCGGAGTCGGTCGACCGGTCCCGGGTGCGCCTCGAGTTCGGCCGTCCGCCGCTCGAGGAACCGCAGGGCGTTGCGGTACCCACGCCGGATCAACTCGGCGCTCTGGGTGAAGTCGTCGAACCGCAGGTCGGGCCGCTCCCCCGGCGGGAGGATGATCGCCTCGACGCCGTCGGGGAGGTTGGCGAGGTCGTTGGCGAACCGGGCGTTCCGGGCCACCCAGTAGGCCTGGAGCGCGGCGTCCAGCGGTCGGCGGATCGTGGCGTCGGGTCGACCGTGGAGGCCCACGTGGAGCACGACGATCTCCCGGCAACCCAGCTCGACCGCCCGGGAGATGGGCACGTTGTTGACCGCCCCACCGTCGAGGTACCGGCGCCCCTCGATCTCCACCACCGGGAACACCGCCGGCATGGCGGCCGAGGCCGTCACCGGCGGCACCAGGGGCCCCTCGTCGAACCACGTCTCCACGGCGCTGTCCACGTCGGCCGCGACGCACTGGAAGGGCACCACCGCGTCCTCGAAGGTCGCACCGGCACCGAACAGCTCACCGAGCCGGATCCGGAGCCCCTCGCCGGAGTGGAGAGCCTCGCCACGGCGGAGCATCGAGACGATCGGCGGGAGTCGCGAACCCGGCATCACCTCGGCGCCGTCGGGTCGGGTCCAGAACTCCTCGAGCCGTTCGACACCGGCCACACCCGGTTGCACGGCGTAGGCGGCGCCGTTGATCGCCCCGACCGAGCACCCCAGCACCACGTCGGGCTCGATCCCGAGCTCGACCAGCGCCCGGAGCATCCCCACCTGCAGTGCGCCCAGGTTGCCGCCGCCCGACAGCACGAAGGCCCGCCGGAAGCGGCGACGGAGACGGGACCTCAGGGCGACCACGGCCGCCATCGTACCGACGGCTCAGTCGCGGCCGACCTCCCGGAGCAACCAGCGACTGCACGCATCCGGGTGGGTGAGGTGGACGCCGTGACCGGCATCCGGGAGCTCGACCACCTCGACGTGGAGCAGGTCTGCGAGCTGCCCGGCCAGGACCGCCTCGTAGCCGTTCCCGGAGTCGCCGTGGCCGACCACGGGGCGGACTCCCGGCGGCACCGCAGGCGCGGGCACCGACGCGAGCGCCCGGAGGTCAGCCACCACCGCCGGCCCCTCCGCGAGCCGTCGCCGCAGGAACGCCGGTCGGAGCCGACTCCAGTTGGCGTCACCGAGCATCGCCCGACCGAAGTGCTCGACCGCCTCCGCCGGTCCCGACCCGTCGGCGACGGCGAGCGTCGCCGCAGCCAGGTCGTCGCGGTAGGCGGGCAGCGCGGGGATCGGCGACTCGTAGGTCACCACCACCCCGGGTCGGAGCCCGGAGGCGACCGCCTGCCAGGCGACCGTCCCGCCGAAGGAGTGGCCGAAGACGGCCACCCGCTCGGCGTCGAGACCCGACACGACCTCGGCGAGGTCGTCCGCGTGGTCCTGGAGGGTCCCAGGACCCCGGTCGATCGCTCCGTCGTAGCCCCGCCGGTCGTAGGCCACGGCGGCGACGCCCGGGGCGTCACCGAGGCGGCGGCCGAGTCGACCGAAGCTGGAACCGCGGTCCATGACGCCGTGCACGAGCACGACCACGACCGGGGCGTCCTCCGCGCCCCACCGGAGGAGGTCGCTCACGGGACCCGGGAGAGCCTGAGCACGTCGGTGGCCCGGATCGTCCGGTCGCCGGCTCCGGCGAGCACGGCGACGAGCTGACCCGTTCGCACCATCCCGGCGTCACGCGCTGCGACGATCAGTTCGTCCATGCGGTCCGAGGTGTCGACGCGCGACTCGGCGCGGAGCGGGACCGTCCCCCAGCTCAGCGTGAGCTGCCGGACGGTGCGCTCGTCGGGACTGAAGGCCAGGATCGGCATGGACGGTCGGAACCGGGCCATCGAGCGGACGGTGAACCCCGTGTCCGAGATGCAGATGATCGCGGCCACGTCCATCTCGGTCGCCGCCCGCCACGCCGCCGCCGTCATGGCGTCGGTGATCCTCGCACCCGCGGACTCACCCACCGCCGACCGGCGGAGCAGCCGGATCCGACGAGCCCACGCGTCGAAGTCGAACTCCTGGTCGGCGCGTGCGGCGACCCGCGACATGGCGTCGACGGCCGCCACCGGGTCGTGCCCGACGGCGGTCTCGGCGGAGAGCATCACCGCCGAGGTCCCGTCGAAGATCGCGTTCGCCACGTCGGACACCTCGGCCCGGGTCGGTGCCGGCGAGGTGATCATCGACTCGAACATCTGGGTGGCGGTGATCACGGGCTTGCCACCGGAGATGCAGTCGCGCGTGATCCGCTTCTGCAGCAACGGGAGCTCCTCGATGCCGAGTTCCGTGCCCAGGTCGCCCCGGGCGATCATGATCGCTCCGGCCTCGGCGATGATCCCGTCCAGGTTCTCCACCGCCGCGCGCGTCTCGATCTTGGCCACGACGAGCGGACCGCGCGGGTGCGGCTCGGTCCCGATCCGTCGGATGTCGTGGGCGGAGCGGACGAAGCTGACGGCGACGATGTCCACACCGGCCTCCACGAACGCGTCGAGGTAGCGGAGGTCCTGGTCCGTCGGCGAGGTGATCCCCAACCGTTCGCTCGGCACGTGGAGCCCTGGTCGTCCCTGGGTCATGCCGCCGTAGGCGACCCGCGCCCGCACCCGGTCACCCTCCACCGACTCCACCTGCAACGACACGCTGCCGTCACCCACGGCCAGCAGGTCGCCCGGGTGGACGTCGGTGAGCAGCCCCTCGTAGTCGACGCCGATGGTGGCGGCGTCCGAGGACCCGAGGCCCGGCACGAGCTCGACCGTCGAGTCGGTCGCCAGCAGGGTCGGCGCCGACCCGAAGGAGGCCAGTCGGACCTTGGGGCCGGGGAGGTCGACCATGGTCCCCACCGGCCTGCGGAGCCGCTCGGAGACGGCCCGCACCGCCCGGTAGCGCGCCAACGCCTCGTCCAGGGAGCCGTGGGCCAGCCCGATGCGCGCCACGTCGGCGCCGGCGAGGATGACCCGCTCGAGGACGGCCGGGGCGTCCGACGCCGGGCCGATGGTCGCGACGATCTTGGTGCGGCGCTTCACCGGACCCACGCTAGGGGCCGTCGGGTCAGGAACGGGGCACGTCCTTCCACGGGAGCTCCTTGTCGACCCGGACGTCGCCGGGGAGACCGAGCACCCGCTCGCCGAGGATGTTGCGCAGGACCTCGCTCGTGCCACCCTCGATCGAGTTGGCCCGGGCGCGGAGGAAGTTCTTGCTGAGGTCGTCGGTGAACAGGGCGTGCCGTGGTCGGACCAGCTCGTAGGAGCCGTAGAGCATGCCCTCGGCACCGAGGATGTCCATGGCCGTCTCGTAGATCACCTTGTTCAGCTCCGCCATGGCGAGCTTGGCCACGGAGCCCTCCGGGCCCGGGGTCCCAGCCCTCCGGTTGGCGGCGGCGCGGAGGTTGTTGAGCCGGTTGACCTCGGCCTGGATCCAGAGTCGAGCCACCCGGTCACGCATCACCGGATCGTCCGAGGCCTGCTTCTTCCAGAGGTCGACCAGGTGCGCGATGGGGCCGCTCCCGCGAGGCGGCGTGCCGCCACCGATCGACACCCGCTCGTTCATCAGCGTGGTGATGGACACCGCCCACCCCTGGCCCTCGGCGTCCAGGCGCATGGAGTCCGGCACCCGGACGTCGGTGAAGTAGACCTCGTTGAACTCCGCCTCGCCGGTCATCTGGCGCAGCGGCCGGACCTCCACGCCCTCGGCCTCCATGTCGACGATGAACGCCGTGATGCCGCGGTGCTTCGGGACGTCCGGGTTGGTCCGGGCGATCAGCAGCCCGTAGCGCGACACGTGGGCGAGGGTCGTCCAGACCTTCTGGCCGTTCACGATCCACTCGTCGCCGTCACGGTCGGCCCGCATGGCCAGCGACGCCACGTCGGAGCCTGCGCCCGGCTCCGAGAACAGCTGGCACCAGATGTGCTCGTTGGAGAACAGGGAGCGCAGGAGACCGCGCTGCTCGTCGGAGCCGTGCGTCACGACCGCCGGTGCGCACATCCCGTAGCCGATCGGGTTGCGGGCCCCGCCGATGGGCCCACCGGCACGGGCCACCCGTTCGATGACGGTCTTCTGCAGCTTCGGGGTCACTCCGAGACCACCCCACCCCTCGGGGAAGTGCACCCACGCCAACCCGGCGTCGTACTGGGCCTCGAGGAACGCCTGCTCGTCGGTGGACGCCGGGTCGTGCTCGGCCAGCAACCGGTCGACCGCCTCGCTCACCAGGGTCTCGTCGGACATCGGACCTCCCCACGACTCGTGCCACGCCGCCGCTCCGGCGGCACGGTGAGGGTACTCCCCCGACCTCCGACGGGCCGAGGCGCGGGGACTCAGTCCTCCTCGGGGCCCGGCTCGTCGTACCCGGCCGCCACGAGTCGCTCCAGGAGCTCGTCCCGGATGGACCGTCCGGGCTCGCGGGCCCGGTCACCCGCCACCCGCCACCCCAGACGGGACGAGTACAGCAGCGGGGGCTCCCGCAGGCGCCCGGGACGGGCCCGGACGACCCGGGCGAAGCACAGGTGGTGGTCGATCGGCGTGCCGTCGCCCCAGTGCTCCTGCACCTCGATCAGCTCGCAGCCGAGCCAGCCGACGGCGTCGGGCACGTACGGCAGGCCGTCCTCGTCGAGTTCGAGGAACTCCTCCGCGATCCGGTGGAACCTCCGACCCGGGTACGAGAAGTACTGACCGGCGTCGACCTGGTCCCCGGCCAGGATGGAGACGGAGAACCGGCCGCTGGCGCGGATCAGCGGGTAGGTGTCGTGCCGGGGCGACACCGAGGCCAGGACGATCGGCTCGGCGAAGCTCACCTGGACCACCCAGTGCGAGCAGTACGCGCGGACCACACCGTCGTCGGCTGCCCCCACGACCTGCACCCCGTGCATCATCTGGCCGAGCGTCCGCTTGAGCTCCCGGTCGATCACGAGCCGAGCCTACGGCCGCCGCAGTCAGTTCATCGTCGCCCGGAGCCGGGCCGCCCTCGCTCGCCACGCCTCGCCGGGACCGCCGGCGGGGGCGTGACGCTCGAGCATCGTCGCCGCGTCGAGGAACGCCCCACGGGCCACGGCCCGCTCGGACGCGACGAGCACGGCGTCGAGCGGTGGGTCAGGTCGGGTGAGCTCGAGGTCGAGCACTGCGTCGACCCCGGCGCCGTCCCCAGCGGTGGCCCGGGCCACCCGGAGGTTCCGGCACCACCGGTCGACGACCTCCCTGGTGGTCATGGTGGCGAGGTGCTCCGGCGTCCACGGCAGGCCGGGGTCGACCCTGCGCAGCAGCGCCTCGGCGCCCGACTCGTCGAGGGGTCGGCCCAGGTCGAACACGTCGTGGAGCAGGCCGGCGTCGGGGTCACGCAGGAGCACGTGGCGGGGCATGCCGACCGCCTCGAGGCTGACGCCGAGGCGTCGACCCACGAGGATCGCCACGACGGACAACGACAGCGGGATACCGAGGCGGCGCTCCAGGACCCGGTCCAGCAGGCTGTTCTCGGGAGACCCGTAGGTCCGGTCGTCTCCCCGGAACCACCCGTCGGCGAAGAGCGCCGAGACCACCCCGGCACCGCCGACCGGGCCGGCACCACCGACCCGCTCCGCCACCCGGTCGAGGAGCGGCCCCGGCTCGGGAGCGTTGCGACGACCGGCCGCGGACACGAGCCGCACCAGCAGCTCGAGGTCCGGGACGTCCTCCGACCAGGCGGTGGCGAACTCGTGCTCCGGTCCCATCCGGCACGGTACCGCTCCTCCGACCCCGTCCGACTACCGTCGCGTGGCTGCCGCCCGACGGGTGCGGCATCCTCGGACGCACCATGGGATTCCTCGACGGCACCCGACCGATCGCCATCGCCCACCGGGGCGGGACGGAGGCCGCGCCCGAGAACAGCCTGGATGCGTTCCGCAACGCCTGGCGTCTCGGGTTCCGCTACCTCGAGACCGACGTCCACCTCACCGTCGACGGCACGCTCGTGGCGTTCCACGACGACCGACTCGACCGGGTCACCGACCGGGTCGGCGCCGTCGCCGAGCGCTCGGCCGCCGAGGTCGCCTCGGCGCGGATCCACGGGACCCACCCGATCCCGACGCTCGACGAGCTGCTCGAGGAGTTCCCCGACGCCCGGTTCAACATCGACGCCAAGCACGACGAGGCGGCCGAGGCGCTCGTGCCCGCCCTGCGACGCCACGGCGCGCTGGGGCGTGTCTGCGTCGGGGGCTTCTCCGACAGCAGGCTCCGACGGCTCCGGGCACAGGCCGGTCCGGAACTGTGCACCTCGGCGGGCCCCCGGGAGATCGCCGCCGAGGTCGCCCGCTCCCGCCTGGGAGGTGACCGGGGCGGACCCGGCGTCCCGGCCTACCGCTGCCTCCAGGTCCCGGTCCGGCACCGCAACGTGGAGGTCGTCACCGAACGGCTCGTCGAACGCGCCCACCGACGCGGGCTGCAGGTCCACGTGTGGACCATCGACGAACCCGGGGAGATGCACCGGCTGCTCGACCTCGGTGTCGACGGGATCATGACCGACCTCCCCACGGTCCTGCGCACGGTGCTCGAGCGGCGCGGCGAGTGGCCCGGGCCGACCTGAGGCCGGGCCTGCGTTGACACCGCGTGGTCGTGGGCTAGATTCCGCGGTGTGAAGTCCGTCACCGACGACCAGGGGGAACACGTGCACCAGGACCGACACCGGATCCGGAAGCTCACCGTCGGCATCGTCGCCGCCGTGGCGTTCGTCGCCGCAGCCTGCGGCGGTGGCGCCGAGTCGGGAGGAGGCAACGACTCCGGCGGCTCCAGCGGGAGCGACACCCCCACCCCCGGCGGCGAGGTCGTCTACGGCCTCGAGGCCGAGACCTCGGGCGGCTACTGCCTCGCCGAGTCGCAGCTCGCCATCTCCGGCATCCAGGTCGCGCGGTCGATCTACGACACGCTCACCATCCCCGACAGCGAGGGCAACTACTCCGGCTACCTCGCCGAGTCGGTGACCCCGAACGCCGACTTCACCCAGTGGACCGTGAAGCTCCGCCCGGGCATCACCTTCCACGACGGCTCGCCGCTCGACGCGCAGGTCGTCAAGAACAACCTCGACGCCTACCGGGGCGCCTACCCCGCCCGCCAGCCGCTGTTGTTCCGGTTCGTGTTCGAGCCGATCCAGGACGTGAGCGTCGTCGACCCGTCCACCGTACTCATCACCACCAAGACGCCGTGGCCGTCGCTCCCCGGGACGCTGTTCTCGAGCGGCCGGATCGGCATCATGGGCCAGGCCCAGCTCGACGACCCGGCGACGTGCGACCGGAACCTGATCGGCACCGGGCCGTTCAAGCTGCAGGAGTGGAAGGTCAACGACAGCTTCACCGCCGTCAAGAACCCGAACTACTGGCAGAAGGACGCCGCCGGTGTGCAGCTCCCGTACCTCGACAAGATCACGTTCAAGCCGTTCCCCGAGGCCAACGCCCGACAGAACGCACTGAACTCGGGCGAGATCAACATGATGCACACCTCGGGGGCCGAGCAGATCCTGGACCTGCGGGACCAGCGTGACGCCGGTGAGGTGGAACTGGTCGAGTCCGACCAGTTCGCCGAGGTCAGCTACGGCATGCTCAACGCCTCCGTGCCACCGTTCAACAACAAGAACTGCCGGCTCGCTGCCGCCTACGCCCTCAACCGGGACGACTACAACAAGGTGATCAACCTCGACCTCTTCACCATGGCGTCCGGTCCGTTCGGCAAGGGCGACATCGGCTACCTCGAGGACGCCGGCTACCCCTCCTACGACCCGGAGAAGGCCCAGCAGCTGGCCGACACCTGCGCCCAGGAGCTCGGTGGCCCGCTGGAGTTCACGCTGGTCTCCACGCCCGATCCCGGCGTCGTGAAGGCAGCGCAGTTCATCAAGGAGCAGGCCGAGAAGGTCGGCGCCAAGGTGAACCTCCGCCAGGTCGAGCAGGCTGCGCTGATCAACGAGGCCCTGGGTGGGAACTGGCAGGCGCTCAGCTGGCGGAACCACCCGGGCGGCAACCCCGACGGCCAGTACAACTGGTGGAAGTCGGGCTCGCCGGTCAACTTCGGCAAGTTCAGCGACCCGGAGATCGACCGTCTCCTCGATGCAGGTCGGGCCGAGCCCGACAAGGAGAAGGCGGCGGCCATCTACGAGGAGCTGAACCGTCGCTTCGGCTCCGAGGTCTACAACATCTGGCTGAACTGGACGCAGTGGGACATCGCCTCCAAGGGCGTCAAGGGCGTGTACGGCCCCAACAACCCGGACGGCAGCGAGCCGTTCCCGGGTCTGGCCACCGGCCACCCCGTCCTGGGCCTCTACGTCACGAACTGAGGTTGACGGGACCCGGGCCCTCGGCCCGGGTCCCCCACCGCCATGGTCGCCCTCCGGAAACTCGGTCAGCTGCTCGTCACCGTGGTGCTGGTGACGTTGTTCGCGTCCCTGCTCCTCGAGCTGCTCCCCGGGGATCCGGTCGAGGTGCTCGTCCCGTTCGGCAGCGACGAGCAGCGTGAGGCGGTGCGATCGGACCTCGAGCTCGACCAGCCGTTCATCGCCCGGTACGGCTCCTGGCTCGGCGGGTTCGTCCGGGGCGACATGGGCAGCTACTACGCCGTGAGCTCCACACGCCCCGTCTCCGAACGGGTCTGGCAGGCCCTCCCCGTGTCGCTCGTGCTGATGATCTACGCCCAGGTGATCGCGCTGCTGATCGCCATCCCGGTGGGGGTGATCGCGGCCTACCGCAAGGACTCGTTCTTCGACCGACTGTCGAACACCTCGGCGTTCGCCATGCTGGCCATCCCCACGTTCGCGCTCGGGTTCGTGCTGCAGTACTACCTGGCGGTGAAACTCGGCTGGTTCAAGGCGACGGGCTACACGCCGCTGACCGAGAACCCGGTCGAGCACCTGCAGACCGTGGTGCTGCCCGTGATCACGTTGGCCGTCGGTCAGGTCGCGGTCTACATGCGCCTGCTGCGCAGCGACATGATCGCCACCCTGCAGCAGGACTTCATCACGATGGCCAAGGCGAAGGGCCTCAAGAACAAGCGGATCCTGTTCCGCCACGCCCTCCGGCCGTCGTCGCTCACCCTCCTCACGGTCGCCGGCCTCAACGTCGGCACGCTGATCGGCGGTGCGCTGATCATCGAGGTCGTGTTCCAGATCCCGGGGATGGGGTTCCTCATCGCCGAGGCGATCGCCACACGCCAGGTGGTCGCCTTCCAGTCGATGGTCGCGATCATCGCGATCTTCTACGTGCTGGTGAACTTCGGGGTCGACATCCTCTACAGCGTCCTGGATCCGAGGATCCGACGGTGAGCGACCACTACCCCGTCGGACGCGACACGAGCGTCACGCACCTCGACCCGTCGCTCGAGGTCACGGCGCTCGCCGTCACGGCGGAGGAGCTCGAGCCCCTCGATCCGAACCGGAAGCGAGGCAGCCTGGGGATCGCGGCGTGGTTGTCGCTGGGCTGGATCGTCGGTCTGGCGACCCTGGCGATCATCGCCCCGTTCCTGCCGCTCCCCCGACCGGAGGAGTCGATCGCGTCCCTGGCCCGACAGGGGCCGGTGGTCAACCAGTGGCTCCTCGGGCTCGGCGCCCTGGTGGTGGTCGGGATCGCCTACCTGCTGGTGAGTTCGGTGGTGCGCAGGGGCGACGGGACCGGCGAACGGGCACGAGCCGTGCGGGTGGCCTTCGGTGTCGTCGCAGCCGTGATCCTGCTGGCCACCCTGGCCGTGCACGTCGCCCGCAACCAGGGCTCGCTGCTCGGTGCAGACACCATCGGACGAGACATGCTCAGCCGGCTGATCTACGGCACCCGGTCGTCGTTCGCGATCGGCTTCGGGGCCGTGGCGTTCGGCATGCTCATCGGGGGCTTCCTCGGCCTGGTCACCGGCTACTTCCGGGGCCGGGTCGACGGCATCATCACCCCGGCCATGACGATCCTGCTCGCCATCCCGCAGTTCGTGCTGGCCCTGGCACTGGTCACCGTGCTCGCCTCGGGCGACGACACCAGCAGCAGCCGACGCATCATGGTCGTGATCCTCGGCCTCGGCATCGTGTCCATCCCGATCCTCGGCCGCATCACCCGGGCGAACACGCTCGTCTGGTCCGAGCGGGAGTTCGTCCTGGCGTCGCGGGCCATGGGGGCGAAGAGCTGGCGGACGATGTTCCGGGAGGTCCTCCCCAACGTCGTCCCGGCGATGATGTCCATCGCCCTGCTCGGCGTGGGCATCGCGATCGTCGCCGAGGGCGGACTGAGCCTGTTCGGGGTGGGCGTGCAGCTCCCCACGCCGTCCTGGGGGAACATCATCGCCGAGAACCGTGACCAGCTCCGTCGCTCTCCACACATGGTGATGATCACCGTGATCGTCCTGTTCATCACGGTGCTGGCGCTGAACTACCTCGCCGACGTGGTCGCCAAGCGCTTCGAGGTCCGGGAGTCGGTCCTGTGAGCGCCGTCCCCACGCCGACGACCCCGCTGCCCTGGGACGGCCCCCTCCTCGAGGTCGACGACCTCCGCACGGCGTTCCGGACGCCACGAGGCCTGGTCCGCTCCGTCGACGGGGTCTCGCTCACCCTCGGCCGAGGTCAGACCCTCGGGATCGTCGGCGAGTCCGGCTCGGGCAAGTCGGTGCTCTCCCGGTCGATCATGGGGCTGCTGGCCTCGAATGCCGAACGATCCGGACGGGTCGTGTTCGAGGGTCGGGACATCTCCGCCCTCGACGCCGAGGGGTACCGCGAGCTCTGGGGCACCGAGATGGCGATGGTGTTCCAGGATCCCATGACGGCGCTGAACCCGGTCATGCGAGTGGGTCGGCAGATCACCGAGTCCCTCCGGTTCCACCTGGGCATGGACAAGTCCGAGGCCCGTGAGACCGCAGTGTCGCTCCTGCAGGCGGTCCGGATCCCCGAGGCCGAGCAGCGGTTCGACGCGTACCCGCACGAGATGTCGGGCGGCATGCGCCAGCGGGTCGTGATCGCCGTCGCCCTCGCCTGCGGGCCCAAGCTGCTCCTGGCCGACGAGCCCACCACGGCGCTGGACGTGACCGTGCAGGCCCAGATCCTCGACCTGCTCGCCGAGCAGCAGCGTGAGCGCTACATGGCCGTCATCCTGGTCACGCACGACCTCGGCGTCGTCGCCGGCCGAGCCGACCACATCGCCGTGATGTACGCCGGACGAATCGTCGAGACGGCGCCCACCGCGGTGCTGTTCAACGAGATGCAGATGCCCTACACCGAGGCGTTGCTGTCGGCCATCCCCAAGCTCGACCAGGCGTCGCACACGCGACTGCTCGCCATCGGTGGCCGACCGCCCGATCTGGTGAACCCGCCGGCGGGGTGCGCCTTCAGCCCGCGCTGTCCCTACGTGCAGGAGCGCTGCCTCCACGAGCAGCCACCCCTGCAGGAGGCCGCCACACCCGGGCACTACTTCGCCTGCTTCTACCCCGTCGGCTCCCCCGAGACGATCGCCGTCAAGGAGCGACTCGCAGCCGCTGCGGCAGCGACCGCCGCAGCCCCCGTCACGCCAGCGGCCACCGCTCCCGTCGTTCCCCCACAGGTCCCGACGCCGCCGCCGTTCCCGCCGCCGTACCCGCCACAGGCGCCACCCGCACCTCCCCAGGCGCCGCCGGTGCCCCCACCGTTCCCCCAGCAGCCCCCCGGGAGCGCGTGATGGCCGGGAGCGGCACCGCCCACCTCCGACCCGAGGAGGACGTCCTCCTCCGCGTCGAGAACCTCGTCGTCGAGTTCAAGGTCGGTCGTCGGGGCGTGGTCTCCGCCGTGTCGAACATCTCCTTCGACGTCGCCGAGGGTGAGACCCTCGGTCTCGTGGGCGAGTCCGGCTGCGGCAAGTCCACCACCGGCAAGGCGATCATGCAGCTCCCCGCCCCGACCCGCGGGTCGGTCCGGCTCGACGGGACCGAGCTGACGGAACTGTCGGGCGAGGCCCTGCGCCGGGCCCGACCGGGATTCCAGATGATCTTCCAGGACCCGATCTCGTCGCTGAACCCCCGACGGGTGGTCAGCGACATCGTCGCCGAGCCGCTCAACGTCTGGAGGATCGGTTCGGCGGACGAGCGCAGACAGAAGGTCGAGGACGTGCTCGGCACGGTGGGCATCGACCCGGCCGCTGCTGCGAGCCGGAAGCCCTTCGAGTTCTCCGGCGGCCAGTGCCAGCGGATCTCGATCGCCCGGGCGGTCATCACCGACCCCCGTCTGATCATCTGCGACGAGCCCGTCTCGGCCCTCGACGTGTCGGTGCAGGCGCAGATCCTGAACCTCCTCGAGGACATGAAGGAGCGCTACCGACTGACCCTCGTGTTCGTGGCCCACGACCTGGCCGTCGTGAAGAACGTCTCCGACCGGGTCGCGGTCATGTACCTCGGCAAGATGTGCGAGATCGGTCCGCCGGACGCCATGTACGCCCAGCCGGCGCACCCCTACACCGCGGCCCTGCTCGCAGCCATCCCGGTGCCCGACCCGGCCGTCGACCCCGGGGCCACCCAGCACCTCGGTGGGGAGCTGCCGTCACCGCTCGACCCGCCGTCGGGCTGCCGCTTCCGGACCCGCTGCCCGCGGGCGCACGAGGTCTGCGCCCAGGTGGAGCCGCAGATGCAGCGGGTGGGCGACGACCACTACGTGGCCTGCCACGCGCCGCTGGTGACCCCGGTCGCCGCTCCGGGCGTCCGCTGAGCCGACGGGGACCCTCCCCGCCGTGGAGCTGAGCGTCGCGCCGATCCTCGAGGCGCTCGAGGCCGACCGCCCCGACCACCCCACGCTGGTCCACCGTGGTCGCACCTGGAGCCGACGCGAGTTCGGCGACCGGACCCGGCGTCTCGCCTCGGTGCTGCTGCGCCACGACCTCGGTGCTCACGGGGCCTTCGGCGACGTGCCGCGCTGGGAGTCCGTCCACTCCCACGTGGCGCTGTACCTCCACAACCGACCCGAGTACCTCGAGGGGATGGTGGGCGCCTGGAAGGCACGGGCCGTGCCCGTCAACGTCAACTACCGCTACGTCGCCGACGAGCTCCGTCACGTCCTCGAGGACAGCCGCTCGGAGGCCGTGGTGTTCGAGCGCCGGTTCGGACCCACGCTCGCTCCCGTGCTCGAGTCCTCGGTCCCGGGTGCCCGCCTGCTGCTCTGGGTGGAGGACGGCTCCGACGCTCCCCTCCTCCCCGGTGCCGTCGAGTACGAGTCTGCGCTCGCCACAGCGGAGCCCACCCTGCCGACGGATGTCGTCTCGGCGTGGAGCGGCGACGACCTGTACATCTGCTACACGGGCGGCACCACCGGGCTGCCCAAGGGTGCCACGTGGCGCCAGGCCGACTTCCTGGTGGGCGCCCTCGGGGTCCAGCGGGCCGACGGCGGTGAGTTCGGGGGCCTCGACGAACTGGTCACGGCCGCCGGCAACCGGCTCCGGGCGTTGCCGGCGCCGCCGTTCATGCACGGCGCCGCCCACTGGAACGCGCTGTCGTGCTGGACGGACGGCGGCACGGTGGTCGTCCAGGACCGGACGGACACGGTGGATCCGGGCGACCTCCTCCGGACCGTGCGGACCCACGAGGTCACGTCGCTGCTGCTGGTCGGCGACCCGATGGCCCGTCCGCTCGTCGACGAACTCCGGAGCCGCCCGGTCGAGGTGCCGTCGTTGCGTCACGTGCTGTCGGGGGGCGCGGTCCTCTCCCCCGACACCCGACGAGCGCTGCTCGAGCTGCTCCCAGGGGTGTCGGTGGTGGACGTCCTGGGCTCCACCGAGTCCGGGCGACAGGGCGTGGCCCGGGTGCATCGCCCCGAGGACGCCGACGCACCGTTCACCCCGTCGGCCGACGGCGTCGTCCTCGCCGAGGACCGGAGGCGCCTGCTCCGACCCGGCGACGAGGCGGTCGGCTGGCTCGCCCGCTCCGGTCGCGTCCCGCTCGGCTACCTCGGCGACCCGGACCGGACCGACGCCACGTTCCCGGTCGTGGACGGCGTGCGCTACGCCGTGCCGGGCGACCGGGCCCAGTGGCTGGCCGACGGTCGCGTCCGGTTGCTCGGCCGGGACTCGGTCTGCGTCAACACCGGCGGTGAGAAGGTCTTCGTCGAGGAGGTCGAACAGGCGCTCGCGCGCCACCCCGCCGTGCTCGACGTCGTGGTCTGCGGCCGCCCGTCACAGCGGTGGGGCGAGGAGGTCGTGGCCGTGGTCGCCCTGCGTGACGGGGAGCACCCGAGCGACGACGAGCTCACCGAGGTCGCCAGCAGGTCGATCGCCCGGTTCAAGCTCCCCAAGGAGATCGTGCGGGTGGGCCGGGTGCTGCGCTCACCGTCGGGCAAGGCCGACTACCGCTGGGCCCGAGCCGTCGCCACCGGCGAGCTCAGTCCTTGAGGGCCACTGCGTTCGGGGTCACGTTCACCTTGGGCTCGTAGGTCGGGCCGTCCACGTCGCGGGCGTCGGCGGACACCGAGGCCCGGAGCTGCTCCACGCAACCGCCACACGGCCCGTAGTGCACCCCGCTGGCGGGGGCGCCGCAGCGGGGACAGTCGAACGAGAGCTCCTCGAGTGCGTCCACCACGGCATCGTCGCGCACCGTGGGCGCGGTGTGGTGGACGCCGCGGACGTCGTCCACAGGACCCGACGGCCCCTCCACAGGTTGACGGGTCTACCGATCCACAGGAGGACCGTCGTACCGTCCGGGCAACGACGACCAGGGAGGAGACGAGGTGGTGATCACCTACGCAGAGGGTCCGGACGTCACCCGGGACGACCGCCACGGACGGGTGGACTTCGAGGTCCGCCTCCGGGACGGCTCGACCGAGACGGTCACGGGGGCCGACGCCTACCAGCAGGAACACAGCATGACCACGTTCTTCCGCACCGGCGGCCGACGGGGGATCGACTGCTGGTCCACCCGGATGGCCAGCTTCCGCACCGACGAGATCCTCGCCGTCCGGCGTCACGAACGCTGAGGGCCCGGTGCCCGTCCGGCGGCCGGTCACGGGGTAGTTTCTTGGGGCCTCCGGGCACCGACCATGGCCGACGACCCCACCCACCCCGCCCGTCCCGAGCAGGCCGCACCGCCGCGCGTCGTGGTCATCGGCGCCGGTCCGGCAGGACTCACCGCGGCCTACCAGCTGACCAAGGCCGGGGTCACCAGCACGATCCTCGAGGCCACCGACGTGGTCGGCGGTATCTCCCAGACGGCGGAGCGTGACGGCTGGCGGTTCGACATCGGCGGGCACCGGTTCTTCACCAAGGTCCAGCCGGTCGAGAGTCTCTGGCACGAGATCCTCGACGACGACGAGTTCCTCCTGCGGCCCCGCATGAGCCGCATCTACTACCAGGGCAAGTACTACGACTACCCGATCAAGCCACTGAACGCGCTGCGGAACCTGGGGTTCCTCGAGGCGCTGCGCTGCGTGGCGTCGTACCTCTGGGCGAAGGTCCGCCCGCCGACGGACCAGTCCACCCTCGAGGGCTACGTGGTGGCCGACTACGGCCGCCGGCTCTACGAGCACTTCTTCCGGACCTACAACATCAAGGTCTGGGGCGTGGATCCGGCCAACCTCTCCGCCGACTTCGGGGCGCAGCGCATCAAGGGCATGTCGCTCTGGCACGCCGTGTGGGAGCCGATCCGTTCACGACTGGTGGGCCGGCGTGCCGACCGGGCCAAGCAGGTGACGAGCCTCATCGAGGAGTTCCAGTACCCCAAGTACGGCCCGGGGATGATGTGGGAGCGGTGCGCTGAGCTCGTCGAGGCAGCCGGCTGCGAGGTGGTCTTCGACCAGCGGGTACGTCGGCTGCAACGGGGCGACGACGGTGTGACCACGGTCGTGGCGGTGGACGGTGCCGGCGTCGAGACCACCTACGAGGCCGACCACGTGATCTCCACCATGCCGCTGCCCTACCTGGTGCAGTCCATGGACCCGCCGGCGCCACCGGAGGTGCTGGAGGCCGCGGCAGGCCTCGGGTTCCGCGACTTCCTCACCGTCGCCCTCGTGGTCCCCGAGGCCGACGGGTTCCCCGACAACTGGATCTACATCCACTCCCCCGACGTGGCCGTCGGCCGCATCCAGAACTTCGGCTCCTGGTCGCCCTACCTGGTCAAGGACGGTCGGACGTGCCTCGGGCTCGAGTACTTCGTGTTCGAGGGCGACGGCATGTGGACCAAGGCCGACGAGGACCTGGTCGACCTGGCCACCCAGGAGCTCGAGCAGCTGGGTCTCGCCCGGGCCGGAGCCGTGGAGTCGGGCTACGTGGTGCGCATGCCCCGCGCCTACCCGGTCTACGACGAGGGCTACCAGGCGAAGGTCGCCGTGCTGCGGGACTGGCTCGCCGAGGCCGCTCCCAACGCCCACCCGGTCGGCAGGAACGGCATGCACAAGTACAACAACCAGGACCACTCCATGCTCACGGCCATGCTGAGCGTCGAGAACATCGTCACCGGGTCGGCCCACGACGTCTGGTCGGTCAACGTGGAGGCCGACTACCACGAGGTCGACGCGGATCGGCCCTCGGTCGCAGCCGACTGGATCGGCACCGCCGGCGATGGTGACGGGACCGGCCGCGGCGCCCCCGTCGTGCCCTCGGCCTGAACCCCGGCTCAGGCCCGGGGTCGAGCCAGTGCGTCGACCTGCGGAGCGAGCCAGTCGCCGGTCACACCGATGAACTCCTCGGTGAGGTGGACCCCGTCGCTGCGGATCGACGGATCGAGGCCACCTCCGGCCTGGGTCGACATCCAACCGCCGAAGTCGACCACCGTGGCCACGCCGGGACGGAGCGCCGCCGCCTCCCGCACGAGTTCGTTCAGGCGGGCCATGCGAGCGGGGTCCGACTCCGGCAGGTCCGTGAACCCCTGGCCGCGACCGGACTCGATCGACGGGTAGGTCACCAGGGCCACGGTGGCGCCACGGGAGCCCAGCAGGTCGATCGCGCCGAGCAGCTCCGTCAGGAAGTAGCGGTCGGAGACCGGTTCGCCCATCGATCGGATCCGGTCGTCACCCGGGAGACGCCGGTCCACGACGTCCCAGATCCCGGTGCCGAGCACGACCACCGCGGGGTCGTAGGAGTCCAGCAGCTCGGGGAACAGCCGCGCCCAGTCGCAACGATCGTCGAAGCGCACGATGTCCCGCATGAAGCGGTACTCGCCACCCCGGGCGACGGGACACCCCAGCTGGGCACCGATCGACACCTCGAGGTCCGCGCCGGGCGTCCCGGTGTCCCGCATGCCCACGCCCAGGTCGACTGCGACCGAGTCCCCCACGACCAGCACCGGGACGGACGAACCCGTCGGGACCGTCCGGCGCGGGGTGGGCGGGGGTGCCGCCGGCAGGGGGAGCGAGGCCGAGACCGAACCGAGCTGATCCGGTCCGGGGACCGGCGGTCTCGCCGCCCGCATGGCGGGAGCGAGCGCAGCCGAGAGCTCGCGCTGGCCCTGTTCGGTGTACCCGACACCGTCCGCAGCCCGCCGCTCGGGGTCGAACGGTCCGCCGGGCCACGCCTCGGTCACGGCGGCGACGTCGAGCACCGGGAGCCCGGTGGCACCGGCTGCCTCCCGGAGGATCTGGTTCCACCGGGCGATGCGGGCCGGGTCGTTCTCGGGGAATCCCGGACCGGGACCACCCTGGACCGCCTCCGTGCTCGACATGACGTAGAGGGCCCGCTCCATCTCTCCCTGGGGCAGGCCACGGGCCGGCGGGGCCGGTGGGGGGAGCTCGCGATTCCGCATCGCCGGCAGGGTGGCCACGGCGACCGGGACACCCGAGTCGGCCAGCTCCCCGAGGAAGTCCCGGAGCTCGAGCGCCAGCAGGTCGTCGAGGACCGGGTCACCGATCGACCGCCAGGGTTGTTCCGGTTCGATCCGGCGGTCCGCGACGTCGCGCATCCCCCCGCTCACCACCACCAGCTCCGGGCGCTCCGCCCCGACTGCGGCCAGCCACTCCTCCTGCGTCGCACCGCACCGGTCCGAGTTGCGCTCCGCCGTGCCGTCCGGCATCGCCACGAACCCGACGGCCACCAGGCCGCACCCCTCGTCGACGATGCTCCGCAACGAGAGCGGATCGGCCTCGGTCCCCGTCGCCGCCGGGCCCCACTCGGCGGAGGCGTCTCCGAGCACCGTCGTTCGCAGCGGCGCCGGAGCGACCGGGACCGCCGTGGCGTTGGCCGACTCGATCGAACCCGACGCCGGGGTCCCGGACGAGACCAGCAGCGCGAGGACCACCAGCACGGCTGCGGCGGGGAGCGCCGCCCGGGCTGCGTACCGGCTGGCGAGCCCCTCGCCGTCCCGCACCGGCCGTTCGACGAGTCGGTGGAGCAGGACCGCGGCACCGATCGTGACCGCCATCCTCAGTCCGAACAGCGGCCACGGGTCGAGACCGGTCCGGACCGGGGTCAGCCACAGGAACACCGGCCAGTGCAGGAGGTACACCCCGTAGCTGATGCGACCCAGTGCGACGAGCGGCGTCCAGCTGAGGACCGCCCGCCAGGGCCCGGGCTGGAGCGCCCCGACGATGAGCCCGACCGTGCAGATCGCCGTGAGCAGCAACCCGAACGGGTACAGCCAGGTGCTCGTGACGGAGGCCGTGTGCCACAGCACGAGCGTGACGACGACTCCGGGCACGGCCAGCAGCGCCAGTCGTGTCCGGGTGCCCGACGCCGAGGGTCGGAGCCGCCGGATGCCGACGGTGGCGAGGACGCCGCCGATCGTCAGCTCGGCGAGCCTGGTGTCGGTGCCGAAGTAGGCACGGGGCACGGACACCCCGGCCGCCCGCCAGTTGAGGACGGCCGAGAGCACCGTGAGCCCGACCAGGACGCCGGCCAGGGTGGTCACCGGACCCGGGCCCCGCCACCGTCTGGCGAGCGCGACCACCCCCACGATGAGCAACGGGTAGAGCAGGTAGAACTGCTGCTCGATCGCCAGCGACCAGAAGTGCTCCGTCGGCGAGGGCGCCTCGAACAGCGCCCCGTAGGAGCGGTCCTGCAGGATGAACCACCAGTTGCTCACCTCGAGCAGCGCAGCGGGCACGTCACCCCGCAACGACCGGCGCTGGGACGCGTCCCACACCCCGAGCAGACCCATCCCGAGGATCACCAGCAGCGTCGTCCAGGCGGCCGGGAGCAACCTGCGGAAACGACGAGACGCGAACCGCCGCAGGTCCACTGCCGCGGACCGGCGCCACTCTGCGAGCAGGAGCGTCGTGATCAGGAACCCGGAGAGCGTGAAGAACGCCGAGACGCCCAGGAACCCACCGGGAATCCACTCGAACCGGGCGTGGTAGAGGCAGACCGCCAGCACGGCCAGCGCCCGGAGCCCGTCCAACGGTGGTTCGTAGCCGAGCTCGGCTGGGGCCTGACGGCGTCGCACGACTCGCGGCGTGGCGGCGCCGGCCGGTTCGGGCTGGGTGGTGGTCGGCGCAGCCACGGCCCTCAGTCCCGACCGTCGCCCGCGACGCCGTCCCCGCCACCCGACCCCTGCGGCAACGGCATGGGGGCGACGCGACCGGCGAGGTAGCGACCGCCCGAGGACCGACGGAAGGCCGACGTGAGTCCCGGTGCCCGGAGCGACAGACCCCACCACGTGACCCGGAGCTCGGTCTCCACCATCGTCCTGACGACGGCCATCTTCGACTGTCCCGCCACGCGGTCGACGAACGTGATCGGCAGCTCCGCCACACGCGCGCCGGCGGCGGACAGTCGGAACGCAGTCTCGATCTGGAACAGGTAGCCGTTGGCCCGGGTCCCGTCGATGTCGATCTGCTCGAGGAGGTCGGACCGGTAGGCCCGGAAGGCGCTGGTCGCATCCCGGACGCTGAGGCGCAGCATCCAGCGGGCGTAGGCGTTCCCCCAGCGGGACAGCCCCCGTCGCAGCCACGTCCAGTTGGGGATGGATCCCCCGGGCACGTAGCGCGAGCCCACGGCCACGTCGGCGCCAGCCAGCACGGCGGCGATCAGCTCGGGGAGGACGGCCGGCTCGTGCGACAGATCGGCGTCCATCTGGGCCACCACGTCGTAGCCGCCGTCGAGCGCCACCCGGAAACCGTGGCGGTAGGCCGCTCCCAGACCCTCCTTGCGGGCCCGGTGGAGCACCTCCACACCACCGATCTCGGCGCCGACCTCCTCGGCGAGTCGACCGGTGCCGTCCGGGCTGTCGTCGTCGACGACCAGCACGTCGGTGTCGGGCGCGGCGGCCCGGATGGACCTCAGCAGGTCGACGATGTTCTCAGCCTCACGGTACGTGGGCACGACGACGATCGACCGCACCGGTCGAGTGTAGCGAGGCTCCAGCACCCCACCGGGTGCACCCTCCGGCCCTCAGGTGTCGGGACGGCACCGCTCCAGCAGCCGGACGGTCGGTGTGGCCACCACCTCGCAGAACTGCTCCGCCACCACCTGGTTGGCCGCCTGGCTCCGTGACGATGCCGAGGTGTTGGGCTCGGTCCACGCATCGGCGGCATCCGTGAGGATGAGCCAGTCGGAGGCGGCGACCTCCTCGGCGAGCCCGGAACCCTCGGCGTCCGCCAGGCCGGGGTCCATCTCGATGTAGCGGGTTCCGGGAACCAGGTCGGGGAACAGGTGGTAGAAGTACGCGTCGCTGTAGTTGGTGCGGGACAGGTCGCCCGGTGCTGCGATCAACCGTTCCCCCGGCTGCGAACGGACCGCCAGTTCGTCCACGACCCGCTGGGCGTCAGCCGCCCCCTCCGGACTCCCGAACCAGAACGTCCGGTCACCGTTCGTGATCGCCGTGCCGAACTGGTTGCGGCCGAAGGACTGGCCGACCGCGTCGAGGTAGGTCCGTACCGGGTAGAACGGGATGACGACGAGGAGCACCAGCGCAGCCACCGCGGCGGCTGCCACGGGTGGCAGCCAGGCGCGCCCCTCCCCCGCCCGGCGCTCCACCAGGTAGGCGATCCCGGCCATGGCGAGGGGGAACGAGATGCACGTCACCCACGCCAGGTGCGTCGTGTCCGGTCGCTGGAGCGCCTGGGTCACCAGCAGCGTCGAGAACGCCGCGACGGGGAGGTAGCTCGCTGCCCGCGCCGAGGAACCCTCACGGCGCCGGAGGAGCACCGCGACCGTCACGACGAGCACGATCGACGCCAGGACGAGCCAGAACCACAGCACGATCTGCTGCGAGAGCGCCGGCATGGGGAACGGCCACCCGGTGGTCCGGAGCGCGCCCGCCTTCTGGAGGAATCCGTCGATCTCGTCCCACGATGGCGGGACCGGGAGCGCGCGACCCGGCCTGAGCTCGAACACCGGCTCGAGGAACATGCCCCGGAACGACGCTGCGAACCCGCTCGCCAGGACGTGGGGCACGTACAGGAGGAGCGTCGCCGCGCCGGCGAGGAGGAGCGGACGCCGACGCGCCCACGTCAGCGGCCACGACAGGAGCAGGACCCCGGCGAGCACCGCGAGCGCCAGATCGGGGCGGAAGAGCAGGGAGGCGCCGAGACAGACCCCCGACGCCGCGAGCAGCCGCCCGCCGACCGGATCCGTGACGTCCCGACGGGCCCCGGCGACCCCGAGGGCGAGCCCTGCGGTGGCGAACGCGAGGGCCCCGTTCCACGCCATCGCCACGAGACCCATCGGGAGCAGCAGGATCAGCACCGACACCACGCACGCCGGCACCGCCACCCGGCGACCCCAGGGTCGCAGCAGCGCGTAGAGCGCGACCGCCACGACGGCGTGCTGCAGGAGCCCCACGACACGCTCCACGGTGATGTCGACCCCGAAGATGCCGTAGACGGCGGCCAGTGCGTACACCGATCCGGGCCCGTACAGGTGGAGGAAGTCACGGTGCGGCAGACGACCCTGCAGGATCTGCTCGGGGAACACGAGCATGAACCCCTCCTCCATGGGCGGCCCCTGGTAGCGCATCAGGCCGACCACGGGGAGCAGCAGCACCCCGAGCACGACGGCCAGCCCGAGGGCGTCACGACGGCCCCAGCGCGGGGTCGCGTCCCCACCCGTCACGGCGCCACGACCGACCGTCGGATCTCGTCCGCCAGCCAGGTGGCGTGCTCGAACAGCGCACCACCGGAGTAGTGCAGGCCGTCGGGCCGGTCCACCCGGTCCGTGGCCGACCTGGCCGCCGTCCAACCTGCGGCGTCGACCACGCCGGCACCTCCGGCAGCCGCTCCCGCGACCAGCGAGCGGTTCCACGAGGCCGCCCACGCCGGGTCGCACGGGGTCCCGGTCGTCCGGCCGTCGCAGTAGAAGCGCCCGTTGGGCTCACCCGGCGGCGCGGACGTCACGAACAGCACCTGTGCGCCGGTGGCCCCGAGGGTCTGCGCCGCCTCGGCGAACAGGGCCGTGCGTGCCGCCTCGGCCTCGGCCGAGGTGAACTCGAGGTCGTCGCCGGTGAGGCCCTCGAGCGTGCGTGAGAACACGAGGACCACGTCCGGCTGGATGCCGAGGAGCGAGATCGGCCAGGCCTCGCGCCAGTCGGGGCACGGCTCCCCCGTGAACGAGGTCGTGGCGAAGGAGCAACCCAGACTCGTCCGGTCCCAGACCAGCAGCTCCGGTCGTCCCAGCGACACGAGGCCGTTCGAGGCACTCCGCCCGAGCGAGTCGCCGAGCACCAGCACCCTGGTCTGGCTGGCACACCCGGCGGCGGGGTCGGCGACCTCCTCGACCGTCGAGGCGTCGAACTGCTCGGTGCCGCCGAGGAACAGCCGCGTCGGGCCGGCGGTCGGGACGCAGGGCACGGTCGTCGAGGTCGGACCCTCAGGAGTGGACGTGGCGACCGGGTCCTCGACCCGCTCCAGGCTCGCCGCAACCTGCTCCCCCACGGTCGGCACGGTCGGTCGACCCCACCAGAGCGCGGCCCCGGTGACGAGGAGCACCACCAGCCCGGCCCCGAGGAGTCGTGGTGTCGCCAGCCGACGCAGCTGCACGGGGCGCTCGACCAGACGGTGGGCCAACGCCGCCAGCACGACCGAGGTCGGCAGCACCACGCCGAGCACCACCCAGCCGGGGGCCTCTGGCCCCACAGCGACCACGAGCGGCCAGTGGATGAGGTAGATGGCGTAACTGCGTCGACCGATCCAGACGACCGGAGCGAGCGCGAGCAGGCTCCGCGGCCAGCCGGGGACGAGCGCCAGCGCGACCACCGAGGCCGACGCCACGGCGACCAGGGCGAACCCGCCCCGGTGCAGGAGCGGCCACTGCGGCGAGGCGACCACGGCCACGACGACGAGCACCACCGTGCCGAGGGCGCCCAGGACGCGCACCGTCCACCGCCCCTGTGCCGTGGCCGGACCACCGAGCGGCGTGTTCCGCAGGAGCAGGGCGAGCGCCGCACCCGCCAGGAGGGCGACGGCCCGGGTGTGGGTACCGAGGTAGGCCACCGTCGGGGTCGCCACCCAGGCGGAGACCGCCGAGGCGACGAAGAGCACCACCACGCCCACGGCGGCGGGGACGACGGAGTCCGGGGCGCCGGCGCGGCCACGACGACGGCCGAGCGCGAGCAGTCCGACGAGGAGCAGCGGCCAGAGCAGGTAGAACTGCTCCTCCACGGCGAGGGACCAGAAGTGCCGCAGCGGCGACGGCGCCACTCCCGAGGTGACGTACCCACCGTTGGCCATCTGCCACCAGTTGGAGACGTTCGCGAGCGCGGCCAGGGTCTCGACCGGGAGCAGCCGCTCCCGGTCGTCGCCCCACACGCCCAGCAACCCGACCGCAGCGACCGCCGCGAGCGTGAGCCAGGCCAGGGGCCACAGTCGGCGCACGCGACGCATCCAGAACCCGCCCAGGGCGACCCGGCCGGTCCGCGAGCGTTCGGCGACCAGGAGGGCCGTGATCAGGTAGCCCGACAGCGCGAAGAAGACGTCGACGCCGACGAAGCCGCCCGGCAGGTAGCGGTCCTCGGCGTGGTAGACGAGCACCGACAGGACCGCCACGCACCGCAGTCCGTCCAGCGAGCGCCGCCGCCGCGACACCGCCGATGCCGGATCCACGGACCCGCCCGGAACCGCGCCCACGGGGTGGGCGGCGTCCCCCGACGCCGGCCGCTCGACGACGTCCCACCTCACGGCGCGACCTCCCGGAGTCCGGGACGGACGCGCGCACGGGTCCACCCCAGGCCGACGGCGGCGAGCAGCACCAGCGACGGCGCCACCCCCATCTTGAAGCGAGGATCACCGAAGAACAGCACCGGCACGACCGCACCGGCGAGGAGAGTGAGCACCACCACCAGCGGCTCCACCTCCCGCCGACCGGGCGTCCTCACGGTGGCGACGAGGCCCAGGACCGCGAGCCCGACCATCGCCCACCACGCGACGTCGAACGCAGCGTGGACGACCTGGCGCTGCGCGTCGCCGAGCTGCGGCGCGGCTCCGTAGGACTCGGCCGCACGGACGCCGTCCCAGTCGCTGCCGAACGTGATCCAGAGCTTGCGCACCGACAGCACGGGGAGCTCGGCGGGGTGACCGGCGATCCACTCGACCGCCCGTCGCTGCAGCTCGGCGTTGCGCTCCACCTCCACCTCGGGCCCGTCGACGTAGGTGGTACCCGTGCCGCAGGCTGCGTTCATGGAGAACCCTCCGGTCGCGCCGTCCTGGAATCCGATGCACAGGTTGTCACCGAGGTTCGTCGAGACGGGCACGGGCGACCCCATCACCAGCGTGTTCCGGGTCGTCCACGGCACCACCACCACGGCGGCGCCGGCCAGGAGCACGGCGACGCCGAGCAGCACGGTCCGACGCGGCACCCGTGCGAACGCCCAGGCCGCAGCGACCGCCGGCACGTAGAGCAGCGCCTGCGGGCGCACCAGGGTGGCGACGCCCGTGGCGAGGGCGGCGGCAGCCAGCGGCGGACCCCACCGGACGTCCCGGCCGGCGACCAGCAGGGCGGCGAGGGCGGCCGAGACGCTCGCGACGAACAGCGTCTCGGAGAGGAGCACCGTGGAGTAGACGACGAGGTTGGGCCAGCACGCCACCAGGAGTCCGGCAGCCACACCGACCCAGCGGGGGTCGAGCCCCGATCGGAGCGACGCAGCGAGCCGCCCACCGGCGACCGTCACGACCGCCGCAGTGGCGCCGCCGAGCAGGGCCTGGGCCACGGCGGCGACGACGGGGAGCGCCTCCGGCACGCCCAGCCGGTCCAGTGGCCACTGGAGCACGGCGAGCGTGAACGGGTACCCGGGCGGGTAGTAGGCGGTCGGCTGTCCGAGCAGCGAGATGTACCCGTACCCGGCAGCGATCGCCTGACCGAAGGCCTGGTAGAGGAACGGGTCGGCCAGGCCCACCGGCGACTCGACGAGCAGCGCGGCCGCCACCAACCGGGTGGCCACGGCGACGGCCGCCACGGCCAGGAGCTCACGTCGCGCCGGCAGACGCACCCGCGCTCCCGCAGGCTGCGCATCACCGTCGACGACGGGGCGCGCTCCGATCGTGTCCGACGGCGAGGCCACTCACTGAGCCCGCCGCGACCGCTGCGGCGCTGGGCGGAGGTCGTAGAGGAACTGGTAGGCGAACACCTCGGGCCGGACCGTCCGGAGCACCCGGTCCAGCGCAGCCACCAGTCGACGGAGTCCTCCGCCGCCCCCGGGTGCGGCACCGCGGTCGACCACCTCGACCGGGAGGCCGGTGCTGTCCCGCCGTTCGATGCGGAACCCGGCGCCCTGGAGGAGCCGCTCGACGCTGCGCCGGGTGAAGAAGCGGACGTGGTCCTGGTCCAGGATCCCCCGGCGGTCGTAGTCGAACCGACCGAGCAGCACCCGCAGCCGGGGGTACCAGTGACCGAAGTTCGGCACGCTCACGACCACGTGACCGGTGGGCGGCACCACTCGTCGGAGGTCCTCGAGGAGCTCCGCAGGGCGCCGGACGTGCTCCAGGACGTCGGCGGCGAGCACCAGGTCGAAGGGGCCGTCGACGCTGCTCGGGAGGCCCTGGTCCAGGTCGGCCTGCACGAAGCGGTCGACACGCTCCTTCACGTCGCCCCAGGGCTGCAGGTCCACACCGGTGACCTCGTGACCGAAGGACCGGAGGCGCTCGGCCAGTACACCGTCGCCGCAACCCAGGTCGAGCACGCGACCCGGCGGGAGCGTCGAGGCCCACTCGACGAGCCGGACGTGGGAGGAGTCGACGTCCTCCTTGTGCTCGTAGCCGGCGCTCGCGAACGCCAGCTCCCCGGTGCCGAAGCCCATCTTGTGGGCCCGGTACCTCAGGGTGTCGACCGTGACGTCACGGGCGTAGGACAGCCCGTTGACGTGGCAGATCTCGTCCCCGTAGTAGGTGGGGATCGGGATCTCGACGATCCGCTTCCCGCCCTCGATCATCTGGATGATGATCTCGGTGTCGAAGTCGAAGTCGTCGCTGTTCGTCTCGAACGGCACCTCGGCGAGGGCCCGGACGGCGTAGGCGCGGTAGCCGGAGTGCCACTCGGACAACTCGGCACCTGCGGCAGCGTTCTGGACGGTCGTCAGGATCCGGTTGCCCACGTACTTGTAGAGCGGCAT
>CAIQNH010000049.1 GCA_903873135.1 uncultured Actinomycetes bacterium | reverse complement strand
GGTCCGCACCGAGGGTCGGTGGGGACCCACACCGAGGGGGCAGACGTGCGACGACGGACGTGGTGGGTGGCGGTGCTGGCCGTGGGACTGCTGGCCGCAGGGTGTTCGTCGGACGACGAGCAGTCGCAGGTGGAGGTGAGCGGTCCGCTCCCCACCGAGGAGACCACCACGACCTCCACGACGACGGTGCCGACCGGTCCGTGCGTGCTCGACCCCGGCACCCGGGTGGGCGACCTGACCTTCGCCGAGCTGCAGCGGTTCGAGCTGGTGAACGGCGAGCCGATTCCCACGTTCGCCGAGTTCCTCGACCTGGCTGACGAGGCCGGCGTCGGGGTCCTCCCCGAGATCAAGTACTTCCCTGAGGTCGAGGGCGGGCCTCCGGTGCCGTGGAGCGAAGAACGGCTCGCCGAGTACCGGAGCATGATCGTCGAGCGGACGGACCTCACCTCGGTGCTCGTCGGGTCGTTCGAGGAGTCGGCGCTCGCCTACTTCGCGGCCAACCAGCCCGAGTGGACCCGGGTGTGGTTCCGTGGGATCGGTGCGTCCGACCCGTTCCAACCGCCGACCGTGGAGGAGATGCGGACCCGGGCGCCGTCGGCGAACGTGCTCGGAGTCATCAACGTCCTCTACTTCTCGGGCGTGTTCCCCGGCGACCCCGAGGCAGTCGACGTGCCTCGTGCGTTCGCCGACGCCGGCATCCCGGTGTACGTCTGGTTCAACGTGATCACCGGTGGTGACTCGCCCGACGGCTCGCCGCCGTTCGTCGAGGGAGTGCCCTCACCAGGATGGACGCAGGTGGCGGCCGTCCAGCCGCCCAACGTGGACTGGATCGCGACCGACCGACCTGTCGAGTTCGAGGCCTGGTCGACGAGCGACCAGGCGCCGGACCCGTCACCGGTGATGGTGGCGCACCGGGGTGGCGGCGAGGACGGGGTGAGCGAGAACTCGCTGTCGGCCTTCCGCGACGCCATCGCTGCCGGTGCCGACGTGCTCGAGACCGACGTGCAGTGGACGGCGCCGACGCCCGAGGAACCGCTCGGCGTCCCGGTGCTCATGCACGACGCCACGATCAACCGCACCACTCGCTGTCCCGCCTGAGGCGGTCGACCCACCACTCCGTTCCCCCGAACCCACCGATCTCCCTCGAACTCGTACCGCTGGTTCGCCTGGGCGCAACCAGCGGTACGAGTTCGGGTGGGTGGGGGTGGGGTCAGTGGTCGGGGTCGTGGTGCGACTCCACGTGGGCGTCGCTGCCGGGGAAGAACAGGCGCTCGCCCTCTTCGTCGTCCCACTGGATCGTGAACGGGGGCACCCCGCCGGGGTGGGTGCCGAGGATCAGCCCTCGTCGTTCGGGTTCACCCACCCGGTGCCCGCTGATGACGATCCTGTCGCCCTCCCGGGCCACGAGTTCGCCCCTGCCGTTGTGGTGGTTCGCCATCGGGTCACACTCCTGCGTCGTCGGATGCTCCGGGTGGTACGTCGGTCGCTCCGGTGGTGGGGACAGGGACGGAGGTCCCGCCCGCCGGCCCAGAACCCGGGCCCGAAAACTCAAGCGTCGGCTCGGCGTGCCGACCGAAGCACCGACCACGCAGCCGGTACCGTCGGGCGCGTCCCGGTCCGAACAGAGGTTGGTGCATGAGCGTCGTGAGTCGTGGAGGTCGCCGTCTCGTCGCCGTGGTGGCGTCGACGCTCACCCTGGCGCTGGTCGCTGCCGCCTGCACGGGTGACGAGGTCGACGACGCGAGCGGCGGGCTCCAGTCGTCCTCGCTCGGACAGGCTGCGGACACCCTCGACCCCGCCTCCGTCGCGCCGCTGGAGCCGGTGGCCGGGGGCGCCGGACCGGCCGCACCCGTGGTCGAGGGCGTCGTGGTCGACCAGACCCGCGGCTCGTCCACCTCGACCCAGCCGACACTCCGGTGGACCGCAGCGCCGGGCGCAGGTCCGTTCCGGTTCACCATCCGTGACCTGGGACCCGACGGAGGTCGGGAGCTGTGGAGCTCCGGTGACGAACCCCAGCCGCAGGTCGCCGTCCCCGAGGGCGTCCTGGCGAACGGCCGGGCCTACCGCTGGACCGTCTCGGACGGCGCCGGGGGTGCGCTCGGTCCGATCGTGTTCCGGGTCGACGTGCAGCGGGCGGGCGTCCAGACCGTCGGCCAGCTCGGCGACGTGGCCGTCGCCACCGGCTCGGGCGAGGCGGTGTTCGACTGGGAGTCCCCGATGCTCCAGAGCGTCTCGGGCCCCGTGGGGTTCCGGCTCACCCACCGACCGACCAACGGGGCCGGGATCCCCGGTCTGCCGACGGGGTGGCGGCTGTCGACGGGTGGTGGCGGCAGCTGGCGTCAGCTCGTCTCCAACGGCGACGGCACCATCACCGCCGAGTCCGAGTCCGGCCTGCTGGTGGTCTTCGAGCCCACCGAGGATCCGGGCAGCTTCCGGGCCGTGTGGGGTGAGCGTCAGAGCTGGCCGTCGGGCACGTTCGCGTCCTTGGTGCGCAACGAGGACGGTGTGTCGTTCACCCTGCAGGACACCTCGGGTGTGGTCACCACCTTCTCCGCCCCGGAGGGCTGGTCGACGGCTCCGGTCGCCAGCGTCTGGCAGGCGGGTGCGCCCAGCCCGGTTCGTCGGTACCGGGACGGGCGGCTGGTCACGATCGAGGACCAGGTCTCGGGTCGCACCATCGAGCTCCGCTACGGCGGCGAGGACTGCCCGGCCGCCGGGGCGGGTCTGGGCGCGCCGGTCGGACTCCTGTGCGGTGCGCAGCTGTGGGACGGCAGTCGGGTCGCGTTCGGCTACCAGGGCGAGGGGGACCGGGCCCGACTGGTCCGCCTGGTCGGCTTCGTCGGTGCGGCGTCGGGGACCGAGGTCACCGACCTCGCCTTCGACGGTGTCGGCCGTCTGGCCGCGGTCCGCTCGCCCCTCGCCGCCCGGGCCGTGGTCGCCGGCATCCGCACGGCCGACGACTCGGTCGCCACGCAGGTCGTGCACGACGACCGCGGACGGGTGGTGCTCGTGACCGGACCTGCGGCCCGCCCCGGCGAGTCCAGGTCGGTCCGGTCGGTCGGCTACTCGCTCGACGATCCGGGACTGACCTCCTCGGTCGCAGCCCCCGCCGCTCCCGGGGCACCGGTGGTCGCCACCGCCGTGGTGGACCCGACGACGTTCCAGGTGCGCGAGTCGCGTGACGCCGCCGGCAGGACACGGATCATCACGTGGGACTCCGGGACGGACCGGGTCGTCGAGGAGGTCGACCCGGGTGGACTCACCACCCGCTTCACCGCCGACGAACAGGGCGTCCGGACCGGCCGGGTCGGGCCGGCCTCGGCCGCGTCGATCGACTCGGGCGCCGCACCCCGCCAGGAGATCCAGGTCGACCGCACCTTCCGTGACGCGCAGGACCTGGAGGGTGAGGCCATGCGTGGCCTGGCGGTCACCTACTGGGCGAACGGCACCCGACAGGGCGATCCGATCCGGTCGGAGGTCGGCCCCACCCTCGCCGGGCAGATCCCCGACGACTTCCGGTTCAGCTGGCCGGAGTCGCCGGTGCCCGGTGCGGACTGGTCGGCGCGGCTGACCGGCGTGCTGCGGCTGCCGGCGGCGGGCGAGTGGTCGGTCACCACCGGTGGTGCGCCCCTGTGGGTGGACGAGCGGCCGTGCCGACCGACGTGCACGGTCGTGACCCCGGCGGCCCGGGCCGCCCGGATCCGGGTCGACGTCACCGGACCCTCCGGGGACGTCGACCTCACCTGGACCGGTCCCGGGGTGGACGGCACGGTCCCCTCGCGATCGCTGGCGCCGGCGCTCGGCCGTCAGGGGGCCGTCCGCACCGCTGACGCCACCGCCGTCGGCGCACCGTTCGACGCCGTCGGCCGCACCGAGTGGGCGGACCCGGTGGCAGGGGTGGTCGGTGCGTCGTACTCCCAGTCGGGCATTCGTCGGAGCACCGTCGTCGAGCCGTACCGGCCGACCGAGGGTGCCTACGGCCGGGTGACCGGACAGACGGACCCGAACGGCGCGACCCGGGAGCTCGTGTACCACCCGGCGCGTGACGAGGTCGCCGACCCGTGCGCCCCGGACCGTCGTCACGTCCAGGGTGGACTGGTCCGCAGCAGCATCGACCCGGCGGGCACGGGTGTGCCGGCGGTCGAGTCCGAGGTGGTCTACGACGCTGCCGGTCGGGAGGTGGCGGTGCGAGCGACGGCCGACGACGCGTGGACGTGCACGACCCGTGACGCCGCCGGTCGTGCCGTGCGCACCGAGAACTCGGGCGCCACCGGTGACGAGGAACGGAGCGTGGAGCTGGACTTCACGAGTGCGACCGCTCGCTCGGCGCAGGATCCGCTCGTCACCACGGCGGTGTCCACCCTGGCGTCGGGTGGGCGTTCGACCGAGGTGGAGGAGATCGACCTGCTCGGTCGTGTCGTCCGGGTGGTCGACCTGTGGGGCACCGTCGTCGAGCAGGCGTACGACCCGCAGTTCCCGGACCGGATGGTCGCCAGCACCGTCACCCCGGTGGGCGCGCCGCCGCGGGTGACGACCTACGCCTACGACGTGACCGGCGACCGGCTCGGGGCCCGGACCGGCGACGTGGTCCTGTCGGCCTACGCCTACGACGCCGCCGGCCGGGTGCGGTCCATCACGAACGGTCCGAACGTGACGACCTACGGCTACGACGCCAACGGGCGTCCCGTCGAGCGGACCGTCGACGGACCGTCCGGCCGATGGTCCGAGGTCCAGGTGGTCAGCCCGGCCGGACGCACCCTGTCGGCGACGCTCGACGGTCCGGGTGACCAGGACGGCACCTACGCCTACACCTACGACGTCGACGGTCGTCTGGTCGCGGCCCAGCTCGACTCGCCCCTGCCGGTGACGGAGCGGGCGTGGCGGTACACCTACGACCCGGACGGCAACCTGACCGCACGGGTGACGACCGACGGGACCGGCACCACGCGCACGGTCACCAACACCTACGACGACGCCGACCACCTGCTCGCCACCGACGACCCCGTGTTCGCCGACACGGCCGACCCCGCCCGTTCGGGTCGCGTCGTGACCGACGACCACGGTCGGGTCACCGAGATCGGCCCGTTGTCGATCAGCTACGACTCGGACGGCAACGCCTCGGAGGTGCGGGGCTCGGACGGGTCGTCGGTCCGCTGGGCCCACCGGTTCGGCCGGGCGGTGGTGCGGACGACGACGGCTGCGGGTGCCGCTCCGGTGGTCCAGCGGTCCGGGGCCTCAGGGGTGTTCTACGACGACACCGGCCGGTTCCTGGGACAGTCGGTCCAGGGAGCCGGCGGCACCGAACTGCTGCTGGGGGCCGACGGCACCCAGCGGTGGACGTACTCGACGATCGGGGGGAACCGCTGGTTCGCCACCGACGCACTGGGCGCAGCGCTCGGACAGGTGTCGCTGTACGAGCCGTACGGACGCCAGGTGACACCGGCTCCCGCGGCGACCCCGGTGCCGGGAGCCGGGCTGTCGGATCCCGCCTACCAGATGGTCGACGCCCAGCGGGTGGGCGCGCTCGACGTGGCCGCCTTCGGGTCCCGCACCTACCTGCCCGCGCTCGGCCGGTTCCTCCAGCCGGACCCGGTGGAGGGCGGGTCCGGCAACGCGTACGCGTACACCGACGGTGACCCGGTCAACAGCTCCGACACCACGGGCAACATGCCCGACTGGCTCCGGACCACCCTCGGTCTGGCCACCATCGTGGTGGGCGTGGCACTGGCCGCGGTCGCCGGTCCGATCGCCGGGCGGTACGTGGCGGCCCGACTCGCGACCAACGCGACCATCGCCGGGGCCAGGACGATCGAGTACACGGCGTCGTTCGTGGCCGGGGCGGCCATCGGGGCAGCCGGTGGAGCGGCGGGCAGTGCGATCTCCTTCGGCGAGGTCGACGGGTTCGTCACGCTGCTCACCGCCATCGGCGGCGGCACGGCGTCGATCGCCCGGAGCTGGTGGAGGACCGTCCAGATGGAGGAGACCGGTCAGGAGCTGCTCAACCAGCAGATCCTGCGGCGTGCGCTGCTCAAGGACCGTGTCGCGCAGCTGCAGTACTCGCAGGCGAAGAACCTCTCCTCGTTCAAGGTCGACCGGGTCGTCCGGAGCCCCAAGGGCGACATGGTGATCATCGGCGAGCCCATCCCCCTCGACCAGAAGGTCACGTCGTTCACCGTGATCCCCAACCAGGGGGCCCGCAACCGGAGCCCGAGCTTCGGGGACTCCGGCACCGTGTTCAAGGGTTTCTGACGTGGGATTGCGCCGTCGACCCGTCCGCAGAACGGTGACGACCACCGTCGCCGCGCTCGCTGTGCTCGCGCTGGTGGCGGCCGGCTGCACGGGCGAGGACGACGCACCGGGCGGTGACGCGTCGGGTCGGACACAGTCGTCGTCGGCGGCGTGGTCGCCCGAGGACGTGCCGCCGCTCGAGGCCGTCGTCGCCTCCGGTCCGGTGGTCCCGGTGTTCGACGGTTCGCTCCTCGACGGCTCGGTCGGCTCGGCGACCTCGACCCGTCCGTTGCTGCGCTGGCCGGGCGCGACCGGCGGGCCGTTCCGCTTCGAGGTCACCGATCTGGGCCCCGACGGCGGACGGGTGCTGTGGGATTCCGGTGAGGTCACCGACGCCCAGGTCCGGGTCCCCGACGACGTGCTCGTCGTGGACCGGGCCTACCGGTGGACGGCGCGCACCCGGGCCGGTGCGGTGTTCGGTCCGTTCCTGTTCCGCGTCGACGTCCGGCGCGACGACGTGCAGCCCGTCGAGTCGGTCGCCGGTGTGGGCGTGGCCCGCGGGACGGGCGAGCCCGTGCTCGACTGGAGTTCGCCGACGGTCGAGTCGCTCGCCGGTCCGGTGGGGTTCTCGATCGAGTACCGGCCGAGCAACCCCGAGCGTCCGGGCCTGCCCGCCGGATGGCGGCTGCGTGCCGACACGGGTCGGTGGGACCGGCTCGTCGACAACGGTGACGGCAGCCTCACCCTGGAGGGGGCGACCGGCCTGGCCGTGGTGTTCGAACGGGTCGAGGACTCGTCGTCCTACCGGGCGGTGTGGGGGGCCGGTCAGACGTGGCCGACCGGTCAGTTCGCCACGCTGGTCCGCAACG
>CAIQNH010000048.1 GCA_903873135.1 uncultured Actinomycetes bacterium | reverse complement strand
TGCCCCACCGAGGGGGTCGGACTGGCCTGCTCGACGCCTCGTCGGGTCGGGTCCGCGGTCGCTCGGAACCGTGTCCGTCGTCGGATCAGGGTCGTCGTCCGGGAGTGGACCTCGTCCCACCCCGGTGTGCGCGGCTGGTTCCTCGTGGTCGTTCGGCCGGGAGCGGCTCTGCTCGACTTCCCGTCGTTCCGAGCTGAACTCCACCGTGCCCTCGCCGATCTCACGTCGCGGGGACCGACAGCGGAGGAGGTCCGGTGAGCGCTGAACGACCGACTCCCGACGCCGACCTGCTCACGCAGGCGACCACCGATCACCAGTCATTGGACCTGTCGATTGCATCTCGCGCTGCGATAGGCTTCATCAAGGGCTACCAGTACGTGAGCGCCGGGCGGCCGTCTCCGTGCCGGCACGTGCCGAGCTGCTCCACCTACGCGATCGAAGCCGTCGAGCAGCACGGGGCAGTCCGAGGGACGGGACTGGCCGTGCGGCGACTCGGACGCTGTCACCCCTGGGGGACCCAGGGCTACGACCCGGTGCCGGCGCCCCGCCGGCGTGGCACGAACGAGGAGGACACCTGATGTTCGAGGGATTCTTCGATCTCGTCGGGTCGATCCTGAACTTCTTCTACACCCTCATCCCGAACTACGGGATCTCGATCATCCTGCTCACGATCCTCGTGATGGTCCTCATCACTCCGCTGACCGTGAAGAGCACCAAGTCGATGCTCCAGATGCAGCGCCTCCAGCCGGAGATGAAGCGGATCCAGGCCAAGTACAAGAACGACCGGGAGAAGCAGAACGAGGAGATGATGAAGTTCTACCGGGAGAACCAGATCAACCCCCTGGGGGGTTGTCTGCCGCTCCTGGCCCAGATGCCGGTCTTCATCATCATGTACCAGTTGCTCCGGGGGCTCACCAACCGCATCGGCGGTTCCGGCAGCGGTGTCGGACAGCTCGCCGGTCAGTTCCAGCAGGGCGTGGAGCTGACCCCGTGGGTGTTCGAGGACCAGAACTTCCGGCCGCTCCACCTGAACCCGGACACCAGCCTCTACCAGTCGCTCTCCAACACGAACAGCATGGAGTTCCTGGGGATGGACCTGGCGTTGACCCCGAGCCAGGCCCTGAAGATCGGCCTGCTCACGGCACTCCCCTTCTTCCTGCTCCTCGGGATCATGCTGGCCACCGGGCTCTACCAGAACAAGCAGTTGCGGTCCCGGAACAAGGACGCTGCGGTCAATCCCCAGCAGCAGATGATCATGAAGATCATGCCGTTCTTCCTGCCGATCTTCTCGTTCGGGTTCCCCGCCGGTCTCTCGGTCTACTGGTGCACGCAGAACCTGTGCCGGATCGGGACGAACGCCTACATCACCCGCTCGATCTACGGCAAGGAGCAGGCCGCTCCAGCAGGGGGGAAGGGTTCCGACGACGAGCCGCCCTCGAAGGGGTCGAAGCGTTCGGCCGGGCCGGACCAGAGCGGTTCGAACGGCAAGGGCTCGGGTGGCAAGGGCTCGGGTGGCACGGCAGCCAGTGGCAAGGAGTCCAACGGCAAGGGGTCGACCAGCAAGGGATCGAACGGTTCCGGCTCCAAGGGGTCGGGGAGCTCGTCGTCCAACGGACGGTCGAACTCCGGCTCGAAGCAGCGGTCCGCAGGCCGGAAGTCCGGTACGGGGAGTCGTCGTCGATCGGGTGAGTCCCGGCCGAGCGGCTCGGCCAACGACGAGTAGAGGAGAGGGTGGAGCGTGGAGTGGGTTGAGTTCAGTGCGAGCAGTGTCGCCGAGGCCCGTGAACGGGCGCTCGACGAACTCGGGGTCGACGAGACCGACGCAGAGTTCGAGGTGCTCGAGGAGCCCCGGGCCGGCCTGTTCGGACGCACCAGGGGTGTGGCCCGAGTGCGGGCCCGGGTGCTCCCGAGAGCGCCTCGTCCCAAGCAGGAGCGGCCTCGCAAGCGATCGGGCGGTTCCGGAGGTGGCTCGGGTGGCCGGAAGCGGACCCGGACGTCCACGTCCGGTGAGTCGACCGAGTCTGCAGCGGCGGAGGAGCAGCCGGAGCCGTCGAACTCGAACGGGGGCGGCGGCGGTCAGCGGTCGCAGGGACGAGATCAGGGTTCACGACGACAGGAGCGGAGCACCATGGAAGCAGCAGAGCAGGAAGCAGTGGCCAGCGAGTTCGTGTCCGGACTGTCCCGGGCGATCGGTCTGGAGACCACCGTCTCGGCTGAGCTGACCGAGGACAACGACCTCCGGGTCGAGATCGATGGGAGCGAGGTCGGACTCTTCATCGGTCCCGGCCTCCGGACCCTCGATGCCCTCCAGGAGATCACGCGCCACGTCGTGCAGCGAGAGGCGGGCGACCGGGAGTACGGCCGGGTGGTCGTCGACGTGGCCGGCGTCCGTGAGACCCGTCGCACGGCGCTGGCGGCCTTCGTCCGGACGACGGCGCAGCGCGCTGTGGACGAGGGGACCTCGATTCCGTTCGAGCCCATGTCGAGCCCGGACCGCAAGATCGTCCACGACACCATCGCGGAGATCGACGGCGCCGAGTCGACCTCCCAGGGCGAGGAGCCGAATCGTCGCGTGGTCGTCCGGCCCGCCTGATCCCACGTGGCCCCGACCGGCTCGGTGGCCGACGACGATCAGCTCCTCGACCTCTACTCGAGGGCGGCGGTGGAAGCGGGGTTCGTCGGCGACGCCGACCTGTCGGCCCACCTGGCGAACGCGGCGGTGTTCGAGGTCGCGCTGCCTGCGGACGGACCGATCCTCGATCTGGGGTCGGGAGCCGGTCTCCCCGGGTTGCTGCTGGCCCGACGTTCGTCGACCCGACGGATCGTCCTCCTCGACGCCAGCGCCCGTCGCTGTCGATTTCTGGAGCACTGGGCGGCGCAGCTGGCCCCCGGCACCGAGGTGGTGCAGGGGAGGGCGGAGGTCCTCGCCCGCTCACCGGAACTCGCCGGGGTCTTCGCCGCGGTCGTGGCCCGGGCGTTCGGCCGACCTGCCGTGACCGCTGAGTGCGCCGTCGGGTTCCTCCGGGTGAGTGGCCGGCTGCTGGTGAGCGAACCGCCGGACTCGACGGGGGAGCGCTGGCCCGAGGAGGGCCTGAGCCGACTCGGGCTGCAGGTCGTGGAGCGGGTGTCGGGAGGCTCGACGACGATCCAGGTGATCGAGCGCGTGGAGGTGGTGGAGCGGTACCCACGATCCGACGGGGTGCCCGCCCAGCGGCCACTCTTCTAGTCCCCCGGGGCCCGACTGCCGGACTACGGTGGGTGTTCCACGTGGAACACCTGGAAGCGACGGGCTCGGCCGTCCGGAGGCCGGGATGTTCCACGTGGAACACGGCAGGGTCGACGCCCCCGGTTCGGGATCGTCGGTCGTTCCGACCGGCACGGTCCGAGTGGCCCGGTCCAGATGTTCCACGTGGAACACGCTGGGTGCAGGGTGGCTCAGGGTCGGGAAATCCTTGACCTCGGCTGCCGTCCCGGCGAGGATGGCACCTGCGGCGGCGGCCGGAGCTACCGGGGTCCCCCGGAGAGGAGCCGCCGTCGGGTCCGTCGTCTCAGCCGCCTCTGCGGCTGGTGCACGACCTGAGCGCACGTGCCCGTGCGACGGCGAGGAGGCTGTGGGTGAGTGATCTACCGGTGACCGACCCAGTCGACGTGGGTGTCGGTGACGCCCCTGGCGAGGCTCCAGACCCGGCCGGCGAGCCGACCCCTCGGTCGACCCCGCGTGTCATCGCCATCGCGAACCAGAAGGGCGGGGTGGGCAAGACCACCACGGCCATCAACCTCGGAGCAGCCCTGGCCGAACTCGGGTTCCGGACCCTCGTCGTGGATCTGGATCCGCAGGGCAACGCCACGACGGGACTGGGGATCAACCCGACGTCGCTCGAGGGGACCACCTACGAGGTGCTGATCGACGGGCTCGGCCTGGAGGACTGCGTCGAGCCGACGGAGGTCCGGAACCTCTTCCTGGCCCCCGCCAGTCGGGATCTCGCCGGGGCCGAGGTCGAACTGGTCCCCATGATGAGTCGGGAGACCAGGCTCAAGCGGGCGGTCGACGCCGTGATCGACGACTACGACTACATCCTGGTGGACTGCCCCCCGTCGCTCGGTCTGCTGACCCTGAACGGCCTCGCTGCCGTCTCCGAGGTCATCGTGCCGGTCCAGTGCGAGTACTTCGCTCTGGAGGGCGTGGCCCTCCTCTCGAACAACATCGAGCTGGTGCGGACCAACCTGAATCCCGATCTCGAGATCACCGGAGTCCTGCTGGTCATGTACGACAGTCGGACCAAGCTCGCCGATCAGGTGGCCGAGGAGATCCAGGGCTACTTCGGTTCCAAGGTGTTCCGGAACAAGATCCCGCGGAACGTGCGGTTGTCCGAGGCCCCGTCCCACGGTCAGCCGATCACCGTGTTCGACTCGAGCTCCCGGGGTGCGGTGGCCTACCGGGAGCTGGCCAGGGAGGTCGCTGGTGTCTCGTAAGTCCGGACTCGGCCGTGGGATCAGCTCGTTGATCCCGCAGGGATCCGACACCTCGGAGCCGACCGCTGGCTTCACGACCGTGCCGATCGAGCGGGTGCGAGCCAACCCGTACCAGCCGAGGCGGAGCTTCGACGAGGAGTCACTGGTCGGTCTCGCTGACTCGATCCGGGAGGTCGGGGTACTCCAGCCGATCCTCGTGCGACAGGCCGACGACGGGTTCGAGCTGATCGCCGGCGAGCGACGGCTCCGGGCCGCCAAGCGGGCCGGCCTGACCGAGGTTCCGGTGATCGTCCGGACCGCTGACGACGTCGCTTCCCTCGAGCAGGCGCTCGTCGAGAACCTGCACCGGCAGGACCTCAACCCGCTCGACGAGGCCGCCGCCTACCAGCAGCTGATCGAGGACTTCGGCTACACCCAGGATCAGGTGGCCCAGCGGGTCGGTCGGAGCCGGGCGTCGGTCGCCAACCTGCTCCGACTCTTCCAGCTGACCCCGGCGGTCCAGAAGCTGGTCGGCGACGAGCTCCTGTCGGCGGGACACGCCAAGGCCCTGCTCGGCCACCCGGATCGGGCCTACCAGGAGGCGCTGGCTCGGCGTGCGGTGAGCGAGGGGCTCAGTGTCCGGGACGTCGAGCAGCTGGTCCGTGAACGCCTCGAGCTCGAGCGCGGCACGGGCGACGACGTCGATCAGCCTGATGCCGGCGAGGACTCGACGAGTCGGCCCAAGCTCCGGCCTCCCGGCCTGTTGGAGCTCGAGCAGCTCCTGGCCGATCGACTCGACACCAGGGTCTCCATCTCGATGAGCGCTCGCCGGGGGAAGGTCGTCGTCGACTTCGCCAATCTCGAGGATCTGGAGCGGATCTACCGACTCATCATCGCTGAGTGAGCCTCGCCCGAGGAGGCGTCAGCAGGTCCGGATCCCAGGCGTTGAGCCTCGGTCGAAGGTTTATCCCCACGTGTGGACAAGCCTGTGGGGATGAGGTCGACTGCAGGTCGAGGGTTCTGCTCAGACCTCAGCGCTGAGATCGGTCCGCCAGACGGCGAGCGCCTCGTTGATCACCCGAGCCAGCTCGGCAGCATCGAGTCCCTCGAGCGCCTGACGAGGGAACTCCACGTCCACCGCTGGACAGCGGGTGTGCGTGAGCCGCACGGTCTGGCGGGCCTCGGTGGCCACGAGGATCGGCGCCACCTGCGGACCGAGCTGTTCGGCCAGACGTTCGGCCAGCCGGCGACCGGCCACCGATCCGTGGCGACCGTCCCGACCGAAGTAGGCGACGGTCACGACCGACTGGTCGACCTCGGCGACGTGCACGAACACGCCCAGGTCGAGCCGGTTGCAGAGGTCGGCCTGGTCGGTGGCGCTCCCGGTGATCACCCGGACCGGCCGACCCAGCGCCGTGAGCGCCCGCCCGAGCGCTGGTCCGAGGGTGGCCGCACCGTCGGCCGGGGCGGCGCCGATGCCGCACTGGAGCGACGGGTCCGGGTTGAGCAGCAGCCACTCGCGTTCGAGCACGGCCGCGAACGGCGCTTCGTCGTGGCGGGCCGTGAGGTCGACGAGCACCTCCCGGGTCTCGGGACCGCACACCCGGTCCTCGATCAGCCCGGTGTTGCGCTGGAACTGTCCGACCGAGGCCTCGGTCTGCGGGCCGAACACCCCGTCGATCCGGGTCTGGTGGAAACCGAGCCAGCTCAGACGGAGCTGGAGCTCCTCCACGTCGTCGCCGCGGAGCATGGGCCACTGGAGGTAGAGCAGCCGCTCGCGGGAGCGGTCCTCGGGGTCGTGGAAGGGTCGATCGGCGTCGGCGAGGCGGACCCAGGTGGTCGAATCGCACGCTCCCGTCTGCTCGAGCTCCGGGTAGCGACCCTGGAACTCCAGCACGGCATCACCCGTGCTGGGCCCGAACACTCCGTCGATCGCGCCGTCGTAGCAGCCCTGGGCGCGCAGCATCCGCTGGAGACTCTCGACAGCGGCGCCCGAGGCGCCCGCGCTCATCGGCAGGTCGGGGAGTTCCACGTCGGGAGCGAGTCAACCGGATCCGGTCGCGGCGACCGGCCTGTGGGCCGGCACCGGGATCAGAGGTAGGGGGTCAGGGTGTCGACGAACTTCTGCTTGGGGTGGGCCCCCACGAGGGACTCGACGACCTCTCCATCCTTGAAAACGATGAAGAAGGGGATACTCGTCACATTGAACGATCGAGCGAGTTCCGGGTAGGTGTCGACGTTGACCTTGGCCACCTTGAGGGTGTCCGGGTGCTCCCCGGCGATCTCGGCGAGGGTCGGGGCGACCATGCGGCACGGTCCGCACCACTCCGCCCAGAAGTCCACCAGCACGGGGACGTCGGAGCTCTTGACCTCCTCGTCGAAGGTGGAGTCGGTGAGTTCGATCACTGCCATCGTGACGCCTTTCTGATGTGTCGCCGCGGTCGCCGACACCTTGGACCACACGGTCCCTCACGTCAACGCACCGGAGCCCTCCGGCATTTCCGGCACCCGGCCGGTCGGCCTCAGGGGTGAGCGGTCGCTCAGTGTCCGCGCGCCTCGAGCCACCGCTCGGCGTCGATCGCCGCCATGCAGCCGCTGCCCGCAGCGGTGATCGCCTGGCGGTACCAGTCGTCCTGGACGTCACCGCACGCGAACACCCCGTCCACGCTGGTGTGCGACCGGCCGTCGAAGGTGCGGAGGTAGCCGTTGTCGTGGAGCTCGAGCTGCCCGGCGAACAGGTCCGTGTTGGGGCGGTGGCCGATGGCGACGAAGATCCCCGTGAACGGTCGGGTGGTGCGCTCACCGGTGCCGACCTCCTCGGTCACGACGCCCTCGAGCCGGTCCTCCCCGAGCAGGTCCACCACGACGTTGTTCCAGAGGAACTCGATCTTCGGGTGGTCGAAGGCGCGCGTCTGCATGATCTTGGACGCCCGGAGGGTGTCGCGGCGGTGGATGACCGTCACCGAGCGGGCGAAGCGGGCCAGGAACAGGGCCTCCTCGATGGCCGAGTCACCGCCGCCGACCACGCAGATGTCCTGGTCCCGGAAGAAGAAGCCGTCACAGGTGGCGCAGGTCGACAGGCCGTGGCCGAGGAGCCGTTGCTCCGCCGGCAGCCCGAGCATGAGCGACGAGGCGCCCGTGGCCACGATCACCGCCCGG
>CAIQNH010000047.1 GCA_903873135.1 uncultured Actinomycetes bacterium | reverse complement strand
GCCCACGGGGACGCCGCGCTCGAGGACGGCGACGAACCGGGACATCGCCCACGGTGCCGGGCCGCGACGGGTGAGCATGGCCACCACCGTCGGGGACGCCCCCGGATCGGCGAACGAGACCACCCTGCCGACGGAGCCACCCCCTGACCGGGACGCCAGGACATCGAGCCGGAGCCCGAGGACCCCGGCCAGCTCGGGGTGGATGGCGCTCGCCGGTCGACCGGCCCATCCGGTCAGGTCGAGCCCGGCGTAGCGGTCGCCGACCACGATCCGGTCCTCCTCGTCGGTCCGGACGACGTCGACCTGCCCGTCGATGGACGAGGCGCGCAACGTCCCGACGACCGCCTGCTCGTCGAGCGAGGGATCGGCGACCACCTCGAGCAGCTCGTTCGCCCGACCCACCCTCGTCACCGCACCGGCCAGCTCGCGGTCCCCGGCCCGGAGCCCGGCGAGGTGGGTCTGCAGTCGCTCGATCTGTCCGTCGAGGACCCGGAGGTTGCGGTCCAGTCGGGACGAGGCCGCGGCCCGCTGGGACTCGAGCTCGGCCACGACCCCGGCGAGCACCTCGGCGTCGAGGAGGTAGAGGCTGAACTCGGGGGGCTGTCGGACGGTGTTGACGAACACGTCGCACTCGAGCGACTCGGCGAAGAGGAGGAAGTCCACGAACTCGCCTGCGTTCGGGACCATGAGGCAGTAGGTCAGGCTCAGGGAGGCACCGGTGCGATCGCGGTGGCCGACGAACCGGTGGATGTTCTCGAGCAGTCGGTCGTGCTCGACCCCCGACCTGATCGCCTCGACCGTCTCGGCCCGGTGACCGTCCACGGAGATCCCGATGGAGAACGGCAGCTCCCCGAGCACCCGCTCGACCCTCGGAGACCACTGGGTCCCGTTCGTCGTGACGTTGCACTCCGCCCGGACGCCGAGGTCGATCATCCGCTCCCAGATCCGGAAGTTGACCTCGGCCAGGAAGGGCTCGCCGCCCAGGAACCTGGCCTGCTCGAGGTGACCGAGGAACGGGGTGAGCTCCTCGATGAAGGCCTCGCCGTAGCGCTGGGGCACGGGCGGCAGTCCCTCTCGGTGCGCCCGGATGGCCGAGGAGAACTCACCGGCGCACATGACGCACTGCAGGTTGCACGAGTTGCTCAGCGCGAACTCCATGCGGGTCGGCCAGGGAGCGGCCGGATCGGCGACGAACGGGTCGAACCCGGCGGCGAGACTCCCGCCGAGGTTGCCGCCAGCGATCTCCTCGGCGCAGCGGGTGCAGGCGTAGGCCAGGTCGTCGCGCCCCACCGCCTCCCGGAGCGCGGTGACGGCGGCCCCGTTCCACATGTCGAGGAGCGGCACCTCGCCGACCTGGCCGAGCGGCGTGGTCCGGGTGAACGCGCAGACCGACACCAGTCCGTTCACGTCGAAGGACATCCCGACGAACGGGGCGTAGCACGCGGCGCGGAACTGCTGGTGGCCGACCTCGCGCTGACGGTGGTACTCCGTCAGGTCGAGACCACGGAGATTCGCCAGTCCCACGGGGTGATGGTACCGGCCGACCGGCGGCCAGCCCCGGGCCCGAGGCCTCCGTCGGCCGGTGGTGGGTTCGCGGATCCCGTTGGTACGCTGGGACGAGCGTCAGCCCTGGGGGTGATCTGACTGACTGCGACCGTCGGCGCCGGGGTGCCGACTCCCGAGGTGAGCGGCGGCAGCCGGACCGGACCCAACGACCGCGTCGTGATCCCGCGGGCCTGGCTGCTGGTCGGTGCCGTGGTGGCGCAGGTGGTCCTGGCCCTGGCCATGAAGTCCGTCCCGCTGCTCGGCATGGTGCAGGCCGCCACGATCGTCCTGGCCGGCCTCTACGCCATCGCCAAGAGGAACCTGGGGCTCGTCGCCTGCCTCGTGGCCTACCTGGTCGGCGCCGAGGTCCTGTGGCGCCAGGTCAAGGCGCCCGTGCCGTACCAGACGGCGCCCTACGTCATGATCCTGCTCTCGGCCGTGGTCGTGGTCATGGTCATCGGCAAGCTCAACGGCACGGCACGTCTGGCGGCCCTGTACCTGATGCTGCTCATCCCGTCGATCATCAACACCATCCGGACCGCCGGGGCCGAGGCCAGGGAGATGATCGCCTTCGCGCTGAGCGGGCCCGCCGCACTCGCCTGCTTCGTGGCCTTCACCTCGCAGGTCCGATCCACGCCGGCGCAGTACCGGAGGATCCTCTGGACGGCGCTCATCTCGGCCGTCGGGCCGCTGACCGTGGCGCTCTCGGAGATCCAGTCGGAGCTCGCCAAGGGTCGCTCGATCGAGTTCAAGGACCAGTCGAACTTCCTCACCTCCGGCGGCTTCGGGCCGGTCCAGGTCTCCGCCGTACTCGGCCTGGGCGTCGTGATCGCGATCATCCTCACGATCTACGACACCAACCGGATCGCCCGCTACCTGGCCGGCACGCTGGCGCTGATCTTCAGCGTCCAGAGCCTCCTGACCTTCTCCCGGGGCGGCATGTTCTCGGCGGCGATCGGACTCTCCGCCCTGGCGGTCGCCCAGGCCCGGGACCGGCGGATCCGGAACCGGGTCCTCGTCGTCGTCGCCGTGGCCCTGACCCTGGGCTACTTCGTGGTGGTCCCGTTCCTGACGGACTTCACGGGCGGGGCGTTCGAGAAGCGCTTCACCGACACGGAGTCGTCCCGGACCGATCTGGCGGCCAACGACACCCAGATCTTCACCAACAACATCGTCTTCGGGGTCGGCCCCGGCATGACGAAGTACCAGCGCCTGACGTTCGAGATCTGTCAGCTCCGTTCCGACAAGTGCTCGGACGAGTCCTCCTCGCACACCGAGTTCACCCGCCTGCTCGGCGAGCACGGGATCCCCGGGATCGCAGCCGGGGTCGTCCTGTTCGTGCTCGCCTTCCGGGCGCTCCGAGGCTCCAAGGTGGACCGCCCCTTCGCCGTCGCGTTCATCTTCTGGGCCGTGGCCCAGATGTTCTACGCCAACCTGCGCGTGGTGGCCGTACCGTTCGCGTTCGGGATCGCGTTCCTGACGGTCAAGGCGCTCAGCCTCGAGGGTGAGCCCGAGGACGACGAGGCGACGACGGATCCGGACGACGACGAGGGCGAGCCGGTCCTCACCGACACCCCGCTGCAGGACGCCGTGCCCGCGGTCCAACCGGAGCTCCGTCCGCCACCGCTGCCGCACGCGGCGAACGGTGCGGGAGCTCGGGTGTCCCCCGCGGGCGGCGCCGGTGGCTGGGGCGCAGCAGCCGGTACCGACAGCGAGCACGTCCCGGCGCCACCGCCGTACCGGCCCGGTGCTGCCGTACCCGCCCCGCCGCCTCAGCGGACGCCACCGACGGTGACCGCCGGAGGCGCAGGCTGAGGCCCGACGGACCGGTGGCAGCTGTGGACGACCGACCCGCCACCTCGTTGACCGCGGTCGTCTCCCGGTTCCCTGCGCCGTCGCAGACCTTCATCCGCCGCAAGCTCACCGGTCTCCGGGACGCAGGCATGGACGTGCACGTCGCGGCGACCGTGGTGGGCGACGCTGGTCCGACCGGCCTGGAGGTGAGCGGTCTGCTGCCGTGGAGCACGCCGACCCGGACCTTCGAACCGAGCGCCCGACGTGCTTGGGTTGGGGTGGCCCGGGGACTGCGCACCACGCTCCCCGGGTCCCGCCGATCGCCCGTCGACGCGCTCGTCCAGGCCCCGGTGGCGGCGATGGACACCGACTGGGTGCACTTCGAGTTCTCCGGGATCGCCGTGACCTACGCCCCGGCCGTCGAGGCCCTCCGGCGGCGCGGCACCCGAATCGGGCTCAGCTGTCGGGGCGCTGCGGAGCAGATCGAGCCGCTCGTCGACCCACGGCGGGCCGAACTGCTGCGCAGGGCCTTCGACCAGGCCGACCTGATCCACTGCGTGTCCGACGACATGCGGCGGACCGTCGAGGGGTTCGGGGCGCCACCGGAGCGAATCCTCGTGAACCGTCCGGCCGTGCCCGTGGCCGACTTCGTCGGGCTCCGTCGGAGCGAGCCGAGGACGGACGGCCCGCTCCGGGTGCTGTCGATCGGTCGACTCCACTGGAAGAAGGGGCTCGACGACGGCCTGCGTGCGGTCGCCGGGCTCCGGGACCGCGGGGTCGACGTCGAGTACCGCATCGTCGGCGACGGCGAGGAGCGGGACAAGCTCACCTTCCTGATCGCGGAGCTCGACCTGCGGGAGTCCGTGACGCTGCTCGGGACCAGGGACAGCGCCGAGGTACGGGCGGAGCTCGACCGCTGCGACGTCCTGCTGCTCCCGAGCCTGAGCGAGGGGATCTCCAACGCCGTGCTGGAGGCCATGGCCGCCGGGCGGCCGGTGGTGACCACCAGGTGCGGCGGCATGGAGGAGGTGGTGACCACCGGGGTGGACGGACTGCTCGTGGACGTGGGCGACCACGAGACGACGACCGAGCACCTGGCCCAGCTCGCCGGGGACGCCGACCTGCGACAGCGCCTCGCCGGAGCGGCGGGCCGCCGGGCCGACGAGGACTTCGACCTCAGCCGGCAGGTCCGGCTGTTCCAGGGGGTCTACGAGGGCGGCGCGGTCAACCCTTGACCTGCGAGAGCGCGATCGCCTCGCGGTAGAACTCGTCGTCACGCTCGAGCTCGGCCCGGGTCCCGAACGCCTGGAGCCGCCCGTCCCGCAGGACCATGATCCGATCGCAGGTGTTCAGGGTGGACAACCGGTGGGCGATCACGAACAGGGTGACCTGGCCCTTCAGCTCGGCCAGGGTCTCGTGCACGAGCGACTCCGAGCGCATGTCGAGGGCGCTGGTCGGTTCGTCGAGGACGAGCATCGACGGGTTGGTCACGAGCGCCCGTGCGATGCACACCCGCTGGCGCTGACCACCCGAGAGCGATCCCCCACGGCTGCCCAGCACGGTCTGGTAGCCGTCGGGCATGGCCACGATCTCGTCGTGGACGTGGGCCCGACGGGCCGCCGCCTCCACCTGCGCCTGGGTGACGTCCGGCCGGAAGAAGGCGATGTTGTTCGCGATCGTGTCGTCGAAGGTCCGCGAGTCCTGCGGGACGAAGGACACGAGGTCGAACCAGGACTCGTCGTCCACGTCACCGACCGGTACGCCGTCGACCGTGTAGGTGCCGCGCTGGGCGTGTCGGAGGCGCAGCAGGACCTGGATCAACGTCGACTTGCCACTGCCCGACGGGCCGATGATGCCGACCGCCTCGCCGGGGGCGACGTCGAAGCTGAGGTCGTCGAGCGCCGAGCTGCGCTCGTCGTAGGAGTAGCCGACGTCGCGGAGCCGGATCGCACCGACCCGCTCGAGCTGCACCGAGCCGGACGGCGGGCGGGCGGACCGGAAGAACTCCCGCTCGGCGAACAGCCGGTCGATGTAGGGCACGAGGTCCCCGAGACCGTGGTAGGCGGCCTGGAGTCCGCTCGTCTGGTTCAGGGCCCGGATCAGGACGACCACGATCGCCCCGATCGCCGCCAACGGCCGGTCGAGGAACAGGTCCATCCCGACCAGTGCTGCGAGCAGGATCAGGACCGCCGCCGAGGTGTAGATGCCCGTGACCATGCGGGCCATGAGCTGGGCCCGGAACAGCGAGGCGATCTCCTTGCGGGTCGCCCGGTCGAGCCGGTCCGCCACCTCGGTGCTGACCCCGAACGAGCGGATCTCGAGGCTCATGTCGATGGCCTCCCGGGACTGGACCCCGTAGACCACACCCTGCTGCATCTGCTGGCGCCCGAGACGCTTGGCCTTGATGGTCATGGGCCGCAGCCCCACGAACAGCACCAGTCCGAACACCACGATGAGGGCCGAGGCGATCGGGTCGACGACGAACGCCGAGATCACGAGCGCGAGCACCATGAACCCGGTGCTGAGGATCAGGCCGACGCTGATCACGGCGGCCTGCGTCTTGGCGAGGTGTCGCTGCAACAGATCCTGCACCGCCGCCTCGGGCACGGCCGACTGGACCTCCCAGGAGGCGCTCACGAAGTCCTCGAAGGTGCCGTTGCGCAGGCGCTGCGTGAGCCTGGCCGTCGTCCGGGCACCCAGCCGGGAGGCGACGTACTGCAGACCCAGCCGAACGGCGGTCAGGACGAGGGCGACGACGAAGAGCGTGCGGACCGGGAGCGTGCCCAGCCCGAACAGCGAGGCCTGCTGGTCGGCGAGCGTGTCGCCACCGATCGAGAGCGCCAGGTTGGCGATGAGCACCAGCAGGGTCGCCTCGCACAGACCACCCAGGAACGACGCCACCCCGACGCCGACGAGCGCCGGCTCCTCGCCGCGGAACAGCTTGCGGATCGCCGGCAGCATGGGCTGGTCGCCCGGAGTGGGATCGGTGAAGAGACGCTCGGCCGCGGTTCGGGCGCGCTCGGGAACCGGCTCACCGGCCTCGGCGTCCGCGACGTCCACCCCCGGATCGGGCTCGTCACCGACGGGCGGGACGGCGTCGGTCGCCTCGTCGGTGCTCACCCGATCGCCTCGTAGATCCTGGCGAACTGCGCTCGCTGTGCTGCCACGTCGTGCCCCTTCTCGACCGATGTCCGGGCCCGACGGGCCAGCTCCCGACCCAGGTCGGGGTCGGACAGGATCCGGACGATCGCATCGCTCAGGCTACCGGGATCCCCGACCGGACACAGCAGGCTGTTCTCCCCGTCCCGGAGCACCTCGGGCATGCCACCGGCCCGGGTCGACACCACGGGGACCCCCGACGCCATGGCCTCGAGCACGGCGTTGCTGGTGCCCTCGGAGCGGCTCGAGCACACGGCGACCCCTGCAGTCGCCAGGACCCGGTGGACCTCCTCGGGCGGGAGCGCCCCGGTGAGATCCACGGCGTCGGCCAGGCCGAGCTGGTCGACCAGGAACACCAGCGCCTCGCGCTCCGGGCCGTCGCCCACCAGCACCAGTCGGGCACCGGGGAACCGGTGGCGCACCGACGCGAAGGCCCGCACCAGCGTCGCCTGATCCTTGACCCAGTGCAGTCGTCCCACCGAGACCACCACGGGTGCAGTCGGGTCGAGCGACGCCCGGGCGGTCTCGTCCAGCTCGAACCGGGTCAGGTCGACCGCCGGACGGACGAGGTGGATCCGCTCGGGGGGCACACCGAGCGACCGGACGACGTCGCCGACGACGTCGGCCACGACGTGGACCGCGTCCGCCCTCCCGAGCGCGTCGGCCAACGCCTCGGAGGATCCGGGTACGATCGTCGGCCGGACGAGCTCTCCCGAGCCGCGGCACGACACGACCACCGACGTGGACGGATCCAGGAGGTCGAGGGCGTCGGCGAGTTCGACGGCCACGGGGCTGAACGAGACGTGGACGACGTCGGGGCGACCTGCCACCACAGGTGCCGCCAGCAGCAGCGCGCGGACGGCGCGTGGGCCGGGGCCCCAGCGTCGCAACGACCGGACCGCCAGCCGGCTCCAGACCACGGGGTGGCCGACCAACGAGCGGAGCAGCGCCAGCACCCCGCGTCCGGACGCCAGGGGTGGGAGCGCCACGGAGCGACCCGGGCCGGGCCGGGCGCCCGCGCGGCCGTCGAGCAGGCCGTGGACCGTGACCTGGTGCCCGCTCGAGCGCAGCCCCTCGACCAGCGAGACGAGGAAGGTCTCCGACGAGCTCCGGAACTCGTTGACGACGAGCGTGACCGCTGCCATCAGGCGTGACCGCTCCCCGCTGTCGGCAGCGGGCGCAGGTGCCGGTCCGCCCACAGCTGCAGCGCGAGCAGGTTCCACACGCCCCGGTGGAGGTCCAGGCGACCGGAGCGGTGGTCCTCGAACCAGCTCCGCAGCGCCGAGCGGTCGAAGACCCCAGCGGGGAACGGATCCCGGTCCAACAGGAGCTCCTCGACCAGCGGGCGGAGGTCCTGACGCAGCCACGACGCCATGGGCACCGTGAAGCCCTTCTTGGGGACCGGGATGGACTCCGGCGGCACCCTCCGGGCCAGGGCGCCCCGGAGCGGGAGCTTCCCGGTGGACCCGGACAGGCAGTCCGTCGGGTCGACCCGCTCGGCCAGGTCGAGCAGTTCGAGGTCCAGCAGGGGGACCCGGACCTCGAGCGAGTGGAACATCGCCGCCCGATCCACCTTCTGCAGGACCATCTGCAGGTGGACGTCGAGCTCGTTGCGCCGCATCCACTGCAGGAGTCCGTCGCGGTCGGGGACACCGGCGAGGTCGAAGTCGGCCAGGTCCCCGGGGAGGTCGGCCAGTCCGGGGGCGATCACCCGGAAGTCCCGCTCACGCAGACCCGAGTGGGCGTCGAGGTACCAGTCCCCGAGCGTCGGGAACAGCACACCCCGTGCCGGCCGTCGCGACGCCGGCAGCGGCTTGGTCGCCCCGTAGGCGAGCGTGCGCAGGCTGCGGGGCCAGCGGAACCAGCGGGCGGCGTCGGCGACCTTGGTGAACCGCGGGTAGCCCCAGAAGAGCTCGTCGCCTCCGTCGCCCGACTGGACCGTCTTGACCGACTCGGCGGCGAGTCGCGAGACCAGCAGCGTCGGGAACGACGAGTAGTCCCCGAAGGGCTCGGTGTTGGCCGCCGCCACGTCGTCGACCAGCGCGAGCGCGCCGGCACCGTCGATCCGACGGACGTGCGGGTCCACCCCGAGCAGACGGGCGTACTCGGCGGCAGCCTCGGTCTCGTCGCTGGCCGGATCGTCGGTGCCGATCGTGAACGCCGGCACCGGGTGGTCGGTGACCTCCTGCAGGCAGGCGGTCACCAGGGGCGAGTCGACCCCACCCGAGAGGAACGCCCCCACCTCGACGTCGCTGACCCGCTGCCGGTCGACGGCACGGGCGACCGCCTCGGCGACCCGGTCGACGACCTCGTCCGAGCGCAGGCGGTCGGCTGGATCAGCCGGCCGGAACGCCGGTCGGAACCGCCGGAGTTCCGGTGTGCCGCCCGGTCGGATCTCCAGCGTGTGGCCCGCCGGCACCTGGCCGGTGTGCTCGATCAGACCGTACCGTCCGGGCAGGTAGCCGAGGCGCAGGTACAGGTGCAGCGCCGATCGGTCCACCGCCGACCGGTCGCACCGACGGTGGCGGACCACCTGGTCGTACTGCGAGCCGAACACGAACGCCTCCGGCGACCACCACCACGACAGCGGCTTGATCCCCACCGGGTCCCGGGCCAGCGTGAGCGTCGCCGTGGCGCGCTGGTACCACGCCAGGGCGAACATGCCGTTGAAGCGGTCCAGGGCGGAGCGACCCCAGGTCGCCAACGAGCGGAGCACCACCTCGGAGTCACTGGTGGAGACGAACCGGACCCCTGCGGACTCCAGCTCGCGTCGGAGCTCCCGGAAGTTGTAGACCTCGCCGTTGAAGACGAGCGCGTGACCGCCGTCCTCGGTGACCATCGGCTGGTGCCCGAGCGGCGAGAGGTCGATGATCGACAGACGCCGGAACCCGAGCGCGCAGGCCACGCCGTCGTCCCACGTACCGGAGTCGTCGGGGCCACGGCGCGCCATCAGGTCGCACAGCGCCTCGACCTCGGCCCGGTCGGCGTCGCTCAGCCCGTCACGGACGAGCACTCCCGTGATGCCGCACACTCAGACCACCTCCGCACCGGCCGGACCACGACCGGCCACGACCGAACCCAACAGATCGGACCAGCGCTCCACGACCACGTCCCAGCCGAACTCGTGGGCGACCCGGTCCGAACCGGCCCGGCCGACCGCCGTCGCCCGGCTCGGCTCAGCCAGCAGCCCACCGACGGCTGCGGCGAGCGCCGGTGCGTCGTCGACCGGGACGAGCAGACCGTCCACCCCGTCCCGCACGACGCTCGCCACCGCCGGGCCGGACGCGGCGACCACCGGCCGACCAGCGGCCCACGCCTCGAGGACCACCAGACCGAACGACTCCTCCCTCGACGGGAACGCCACCACGTCGGCCGCGGCGAACACGTCGGGGCGCTCGGCGTCGGAGAAGTC
>CAIQNH010000046.1 GCA_903873135.1 uncultured Actinomycetes bacterium | reverse complement strand
TGCGTTCCGGGACATGATCGCCCAGCGGTGGGACCCGACCGTCGTCGGGGTCCACGGTCGGTCGCCCGCGCCGGGGTTCGGGGTGGCGTGGCGCTCGGCGCCGGTCCGCCACCTGGGTGTCGCCCGACCCGAGGGCGCGGGTTCCCTCCCGGAGTGGTGTGCCTTCGGGGAGCTCGACGAGCGCTGGCAGGCGGCGCTCACCCGTTGATCGCCGGCGGTCGTCCCGCCGGGGTGCTCACAGGTAGTTGCCGAACGAGGTGTCGTCGTCGACTCCGGCCCCGCCGCGCTCACGGAGCTGGTAGAGCTCGGCCAGCGACGCGCCGGTGGCCGGGACGTGGGGGTGGTCGTCGCCGAGCCACCGACGAGCCTCGGCGGGACTGAAGCGGTCGAACTGCACGGCGGCGAGCGTGCGTCCGGGCCGCAGGAGCGACTCCGGCAGTCGGGACAGGGGCGAGTTGGTGGTCAGCAGCACGATCGTCGGCACGCCCTGACCCAGGATCCCGTCGGTCAGGTTGAGCAACCGACTGGCTCCGGTGGCGAGCGCAGCCTCCCCGTCCTCGAGGATCAGCAGACGCCACCGTCGCCCGTCGTTGCCGCGATCCGGCCGGCTGACCACCTCGGTGAGGTAGGTCGCGTCGCCGAACAGTCGCTCCGGGTCCGGGATCACGTGGGCGCGGCACCACGGTGACCACGCCTGGGCCAGCGACCGGACCGCTGTCGTCTTGCCGGTGCCGGGAGTGCCGTGGAACACCACGAGCTGACCCTCCCCGACCGGTTCGACCAGGCCGTGCAACTCGTCGAGCGGTCCCAACGTGGACTCCGGGTAGTTGGCGCGGATGTCCTTCCACGTGGGGACCTGGATGCGACGGTTGGTCGTCGTCGTGCGGCCGAACCCCCGGCCGCTCCACACGGCGACCTCGATCGTGGTGCCGCCGTCGTTGCCGACGGCCGTGGCCCGCTCGATCCTGGCGAGGATGCGGCCGGTGAGGACCTTGGCGTCGGCGAGGTCGTCGGCGGCGACGGTCACCGTCGTCCGGCCGTTGCTGCAGCGCCAGAGCTGGAGGCTGCGCTCGGTGCGGATCGTGAACACCAGCTCGCCGTCGGTCGCTGCGCTGCGCTCGCAGAAGGTGTCGGGGTGCAGGACGTGCTCGGGGTCGACGGCGTGCTCGAGCACGACCTGGCAGGTGTGGGGGTGCCGTCCGCTCGCCACCTCCTCGAGGAACGAGAGCTCGACGAGCGAGACGCTGTCGGTGTGACGGTCGAGCGAGATGTGACCGCACAGGTCGGACGGGTCGGGGATGCCGCCGGGCGCCGTGAGCCAGGACGTGTCCGCCGGCCCGGCCTCGCCGGTGCAGGTGTCGAACTCGGGGATGGTGTGCTCGAGGGTCTGGTCCACGGTGTGCTCCTGGTCTCCGGGTGGTGTCGGGTCGTCTCGGCGTCACCTGGCGGGGTCCGGCACGGGGCCGGCTCCCGCCAGGTTCGCCTCAGGCGGCCAGGGCGAACTGGGCGGGTCGGCCGAACGGCAGGAACCGCCCGGCGTTGCGCCGCAGCGACCCGGCCGTCGACCGGGCGTCGGCCACCACCACGGTGGACTGGCCGGCGTGGTTGCAGCGCTGCACCAGGTCGGTGAAGGCAGCGTCGCCCGAGGCGACCACCACCCGGTCGGCCGACCGCTGCAGGAACGCGTCCGACGCGACCTCGAGCAGGGCCTGATCGGCGCCGTCGGCACCGGAGCGGATCCGCAGTTGCCAGGACCCGATGTGGCCGGCCACGAGCGGGGCGAGCCCCGGGTTGCAGGCCACGAACACCAGGTCACCGACCCGGATGTCGGCCCGCTCCACCAGGGCCTCCACCGTGGCGCGCACGCCGGCGGCGGTGGCGAGCCGGGGGTCGTCGCCGAGCAGGTTCTCGATGTCCACGAGCACGACCGACCGGCCCTGCTGGTGGGACGGGTGCCGCTCCCGGGCGGCCCGCCGCTCGTCCTCGGTGGACCTGCGGCGGCTCACCGAGCCGTCGACGTCTCGGTCACGGCCGAGCGCTGCGTGGGCCGACGAGGTGCCCCGCAGGTCGACGGTCGCGTCCGCGGTCAGGTCCACGGTGACGTCCGCGGTCCTGCGCACGGCGGGGTGCGTCGCTGCTCGTCGGGCCCGGCGCTGCCGCCGGTTCCGCCGGTTGGTCCGCTGGTGCTGCTGCTTCCTGGCCACGTCGTCCTCCTGGTGGGTGTTCGGGGCCGCCGGGTGGCGTCCCTGCCTCGACGAGGAGTGAACCAGCCGCTTGTGACACCGAACCCGTGACCTCCCTGACGGACGGCCTCGTCCCGGGAGGCGGCCAGGCGCTCGGGCCGCTCAGCGCGGCAGGTCGACCACGGCGTGCGTCGCCGGGTCCGACGAGGCGCCCACGTGGATCCGGTCGGCCCCGGTGGGCAGGTGGACCTCCACGTCCAGGGTCACCGTCTCCCCGGCGGGCACCCGGACGCTGCCGAATCCCCGGAGGGTCAGGAGCGGCCGGTCGTGCGAGCCCAGCACGAGCGGCACGTAGGCCTGGACGACCTCGACCGCGTCGGCCTCGGCGGTGTTGGTGAGCTCGACCGACACGGTGGCCAGCCGGGCGGTGCCCCAGGCGTCGCTCCCGTCGCGGTCCTCGACGGAGACGAGCCGGGGTGCCGACCACTCGGCGCTCGCGTAGCCCAGACCGAACCCGAACGGGAACCGAGGGCGCTGTCCGGTG
>CAIQNH010000045.1 GCA_903873135.1 uncultured Actinomycetes bacterium | reverse complement strand
CGCGAGCGAGCGCAGCGACGCCGGCCGGAGCGGCAGCACGGGCACCCCGTCGACGCGCTCGTTGCGCAGCAGCACGGCCGACCGCTCGGCCGCCCGGCGGAGCACCTCACGGGTGCCGTCGAGCTCCTCGGACGACTCGGTCGTCGGCCCGCCGTCGACGGCTCCGGTCCGGACGGCGAGGCTGAGGACCCGCGCCGCCTGCTCGGCCACGACGGCTCCGTCGAGCTCGCCGGCGTCGAGCCGCTCGGCGCTCGTGGGGCCCAGGTGGACGCCGGGACCCGGCATCTCGAGGTCGAGTCCCGCCTCCGCCGACGCCGGGCTCATCGTGCCCCACCAGTCGGAGACCACCGCGCCGTCGAAACCCCACTCGCCCTTCAGCACGTCGCGGAGCAGCCACTCGTGCTCGGCGCAGTAGGTGCCGTTGAGACGGTTGTAGGCCGACATGACGGCCGCCACCCCGGCGCGTCGGACGGCCGCCTCGAACGGGACGAGGTACAGCTCACGGAGCGCACGCTCGGAGACCTCCGACGAGATGGTGTGCCGCTCGAACTCGCTGTCGTTGGCGACGAGGTGCTTGACGCAGGCTGCGACCCCGGTGGACTGCACGCCCTCGATGAACCCGACCGCGATCTCGGCGCTCAGGTGCGGATCCTCCGAGTAGCACTCGAAGTTCCGGCCCGCCAGGGGAGTCCGGTGCAGGTTGACGGTGGGTGCCAGGACCACGTGGACCCCTTTGGTCACCGCCTCACGGCCGATCACCCGTCCGACCTGGCGCACGACCTCAGGGTCCCAGGTCGCGCCGAGGGCGGAGCCGCACGGCACGCAGGCCGAGCGGGTTCCGACGAACCGGGCGCCCCGGACACCAGCGGGGCCGTCGCTCAGCTTCAGCGGTCCGAGGTCGGCCACACGCTCGCCGTGCCACATGTCCCGCCCGCTGGTGAGTCGGGCCCGCTCGGAGTCGTCCATGCCGTCGAGCAGTGCTCCGACCCGTTCGGCAGCCTCGGCGGCCGTGGGGAGCGGCCGGCGCTCGCTCGTCCCGTCGCTGTCCACCAGTCCTCCTCGCTCCGGATCGATCCGCTCTGCGACGGTACATTGTGGAGAGGTCGACCGCCGATGTGGTGCCGGCCGAGGAGGTCCCGTGGAGATCGACGAACTCGTCGAGATCGAACGCATCAAGCGGCTCAAGTACGCCTACCTGCGCTGCATCGACCAGAAGGACTTCGGTGGCCTCACCGAGCTGTTCGCACCCGACGCCACCGCCGCGTACAGCGGAGGTCGCTACGTCTACGAGGGCCGGGACGCCATCGTCCGGTTCATCGAGACCAACATGGGTCGCACGACGATGCACTCGTCGCACCGGGTGCACCACCCCGAGATCGACGTCGACGGCGACGAGGCCACGGGGACGTGGGCGCTCGAGGACACGATCGTCGACTCGGAGTGGGACTTCGTCCTCCAGGGAGCCGCCTTCTACGAGGACCGGTACGTGCGATCGGGGAACCGGTGGCTGATCTCGCACACCGGCTACCGGCGGACCTACGAGTACCTGGTCCCCACGGCGGGCATGCCCGGGTTCGCCCTCACGGCGAGCTGGTGGGCGACCGACGGACAGAGTTCCCTGGAGGTCCAGTGAGCACCGACGTGGCGCCGGAGGCGCCGGGCGACGCAGCCCAGGTGGACCTGCCCATGATCGTGAGCGTCGACGACCACATCGTCGAGCCGCCGGACCTCTGGGAGCGCTGGTTGCCGGCGCGGTTCCGCGACCGCGGTCCGCGGGTCGAGCGCCACGGGATCGCCGATCTCCAGTTCACCGGGGGCACCACGTACCAGATCGCCTTCGACGACGACGCTCCGCCCGCCGACTGCTGGGTCTACGAGGACCTCCTGGTGCCGCACAAGCGCCACGTCGCAGCGGTCGGCTTCGACCGGGACGACATGACGCTCAGCCCGATCACCTACGACGAGATGCGTCCCGGCTGCTACGACCCGGTGGCGCGGGTGGCCGACATGCTGGCCAACCACGTCGAGGTGTCCCTGTCGTTCCCGACCTTCCCGAGGTTCTGCGGACAGACCTTCCTCGAGGCCTCCGACCGGGAGCTGGCCGAGGCCTGCGTGCGTGCGTACAACGACTACATGGTCGAGGAGTGGTGCGGCGACTCCGACGGCCACCTCGTTCCGCTCATCATCGTCCCGCTCTGGGACCCGGAGCTCGCCGCTGCCGAGGTGCGACGCAACTCGGCCCGCGGGTGCCACGCGGTGTGCTTCTCCGAGGTGGTGGCCCACCTGGGACTGCCGAGCATCCACACGGGGCACTGGGACCCGTTCTTCGCTGCGTGTGCCGAGACCGCGACGGTGGTGTGCATGCACATCGGCAGCTCCTCGCGCATGCCCTCCACCTCGCCCGACGCACCGCCTGCGGTCCAGGCGACCCTGAGCTTCAACAACGCCATGGCCTCGCTGTCGGACTACCTGTTCTCCGGGGTCCTCGTGCGGTTCCCCGAGCTCAGGCTCGCCTACTCCGAGGGTCAGATCGGTTGGCTGCCGTACATCCTCGAGCGCGCCGACGACGTGTGGCAGGAGCACCGGGCCTGGGGCGGGGTGGCCGAGGCCATCCCGGAGCCCCCCTCGTCGTACTACTTCCGGCAGGTCTACGGCTGCTTCTTCCGGGACCGACACGGAGTCGAGAGTCTGCACCGCGTCGGTGTCGACAACGTGACCTTCGAGACGGACTACCCGCACACGGACTCCACCTGGCCGAACTCGGCGCAGGTCGCCCGGGACCTGCTCGGCCACCTCTCGGTCGAGGACCGCTACAAGATCATCCGCGGGAACGCCATCCGCATGCTGTCGCTCGACCTGGACTGAGGGCGCGTGGACGACGCCGACCAACGGGCGACCCACCGCCTGCTGGTCTCGGTCCCCGACCTGGGCGACCCGAACTTCGAGCAGTCCGTGGTGTTCGTGGTGGAGCACAACGACGACGGCGCGCTCGGCCTGGTGGTGAACCAGCCGGCGGACTCCGAGGTGCTCGAGCACCTGCCCGACCTGGGGATCCCCGTGATCGAGCCGGCGGTGTGCTTCGCCGGCGGACCGGTCGCACCCGGCGCGGTGCTGTCCCTCGGGCGTCGCTCGGCCGTGGGTGAGCTGCGCCACGCCGTGGCCCTCACCGGGCCCGTGGTGCTGGTCGACATCGAACGGCTCGTCGACGGCGAGGTCGAGGGTGTGGACGGGCTCCGGCTGTTCACCGGGTACTCCGGGTGGTCTCCCGGGCAGCTCGACGCCGAGATCGCCGCCGGGGTCTGGTTCGTGGTCGACGCGGGCCCCGACGACGTGCTGTGCGCCGAGCCGGGTGAGCTGTGGCGCCGGGTGCTGCGCCGGCAGGGAGGACGACTGGGAGCGGTGGCCCTCTACCCGGAGGACCCGAACCTCAACTGACGCTGCGCCCCTCGGACCCGGGTGGACGTTCGTCGACGATCTCGGCGTCGAGGATGATCTCCTCGACCACCTCCACGTCGATCACCTCGTCGTCGACCCAGACCGTGCCACCGGGCGGGTCGGCCGGAGGCCCCAGACTCGTGAAGTACTGCTTGGCGGAGCGACCGACGGTCTGGGCCAGTGCAGCGTTGCCCGCGGCGCCGATGCCCGCACCGATCCCGTAGGGGAGGAGGGCGGCCAGACTCCAGGGCCCCTTCCCACCGGCGACCTTGGCCACGGTGGCACCGGCCCGGGCGAAGCGGCCCGCGGTGGCGGCACCGGCAGCGGCCGTCGGCACGCGTGCGAGGAGTCGGGCACCGCTGCGGGCCCCGAACCGAGCGGCGAGCCCCGTCACCCCGATGGCCGCCCCCTCGGTGAGTCCGAGGGCGGCGGCGACCCAGACCGCCCGCTCCCGGCGGGTGGCCTCGTCGTGTCCGTAGATGATCCCCATGCCGACGACCATCTCGCCGAGCCGTCCGACGCTCCACGTGGCGTCGGCGCCGGCGGTCGCCGCGGCGACGGCCACTCCGGCGACGGGCGAGGCCGCGGCTCCTCCGGTGACGGCGCCGCCCAGGGCCATGTCGCGCACGCAACGACGGATCAGGAGGTCGGCCAGCTCGTCGGGCCCGGCGTCGGGGTGCTCCTCCCGGAGTCGCGCCACCGCCTCGACGGCGGCACCGTGGCGCTGCGCGACGAGTCGTTCGACTGCCTCGGGGAGTCCACTGGCGTCCATGCCGGGTGCCACGGGCTCACCGTACCGGGGGAGCGGAGGCCGGGGGGTGGCTCGACCGGACGGGTGCTGGGTGGACGCTCAGGCCGCCCCGGGGTTGCTCCACGCGGCGGCGCGGTGGCGACGCTCGAGGCTGCGCCGCTTCCAGAAGGGCTGCTTCCAGTGGCGCAGGACCCGCGCCGGGGCGGCCTCGCGGTGCGGGGCGGGCGCCTCGTGGTCGTCCCGGTACCCGTGGGTGGGGTGGGGGAGGTCGAGGACGAGGTCGTCGGTGTCGTCGGCCAGCGACGCCACGTGGAGCGCCTGGTGGACGTTGCGACGCACCCGACGGTGCTCGGCCTTGCGGGTCGGACGGTCCTCGGGCAGCACCGAGGACTCCCGACGACGGTGACGGCTGGACATGGCGTCTCCTCTCGCTCGGAGCGTCCGTGACGCCGCCGGAACCGACGGGGACGCGGTCGCTCCCTGCATGGGACACCCGCCGGAGCCGGATGTAAAGGACCGATTCGGTGACGATCCCACGAACGTCGCGTCACCGGGCCTAGTATCGTCACGTGACGAAACTCCCGGGTTCGGCGGCGCCCGAACCGGCGACACGCGTCCGGTGCGGGTGGTGCCGACGTCTCCTGGAGCCGGTCGAGGGCCCCGGACGCCCACGGTCGTACTGCAGGCGGAGCTGCCGCCAGCGGGCCTACGAGGCCCGTCAGACCACCGTGGCGCTCGACTGGGCCGGTGACCGGATCAGGGAGCAGTCACGGGCCCTGGACGAGGTGTCGGTGCTGACGAGGGCCATGGAGGACGTCCTGGAGCCCCGAGGTGTCGGCCCCGTGTCCGAGCTCGACGAGGCCGGCGTCGAGGAGCTGCTGGAGCGACTCCGGACGCTCGCACGGGACCTGAGCTCCGTCGTGCGGGGCGAACGGGAGGACGACACGCCGTGAACCGTCCGTGGTCGGCCGGTGCGTGAGTCGGGCGATCGGGGCACCGGGTTTCCCGCAACGGCCGGGTGGGGTGCGCCACCGGGACCTGGAGCCGAAACGGACATAATCACACTTTCCGGCGCAACTGAACCGGACCTGACCCCGATAGCGTGCAGCCCGTGAGGAACCACGAGCTGACCCTGTCCATCATCGGCGTCCTGGCCGTCCTGTCGATCGCCGCCTGCGGGGGTGACGACCAGGGGTCGACGTCGACGACGACCACCGTGGCCGCTGCGGGCGGTGCGCCGTCAGCAGGGGCGTCGTCGTCGACCACCAGCACCTCGTCGACGACCACCGAACCCGGCGGGCCCGACGGCGGTGGTTGCCCGCAGGGCACCTACGTGCTGCAGGATCCCGGGTCCGGGCTCCCGTTCCAGATCAGCTCCGGCGGCACCGGGACGGTCCTGCGGATCGACGCCGACGACCGGGTCGAGCTGTCCTTCGACGACTACGTGACCGCCACCGGGACGGCCAGCGGCGGCACGTTCTCGATCGAGGCGTCCGGGACGATCACGGCCACCCTCGTGGAGGGCGCCGACGGCACCTTCACGTTGAGCGACGTCGACGCGTCCGGGATCACCGGCCAGCAGACCGTGGCCCTCGAGGGAGGCGACCCGATCACCATCTCGGGACCCGAGTTCACGCAGCTCGCCCAGGGGCTGGCTCCCTACGGTCCGGGGGCCACGCTCGAGTGCTCCCCGTCCGGCGACCTCCTCGCCTCGGCCGGGCCGATCACGCAGACCTACGTCCGCAGCTGAGGGGAGCGACTCCCCCGCCGGTGCGGGTTCAGCCCGACGAGTCGGCGATGAGCCGGCCCAGCTCACCGAGCTGCTGCGTGGCCCCGCCGAGCTGCAGCTCGAGCTCCTTCGCGAGCAGGAAGCTCCGGTGGAGCGGGTAGTCGCGATCCACGCCGACGCCACCGTGCAGGTGCTGGGCGGCGTGCACGACCCGCTGCCCGCCCCAGGCGGCCCAGAACTTGGCCACGGCCACGTACTCGGAGGCCTCGAGCCCCTCGCCCAACCGCCAGAGCGCCTGCCAGGTCGTCAGCCGGATCGCCTCGGTGTCCATGTAGGCGTCTGCGGCTCGGTGCGCCACCGCCTGGAACGAGGCGATCGGTACGTCGAACTGCTTGCGCTCCTTGGTGTAGGTGGCCGTCAGGTCGAGCGCCTGCGAACACGCACCGAGCATCACGGCGCACTGCGTCGCCACGGCCCGCTCGTAGGCCCAGCGGAGCGACTCGTGGCCCTCGGCGACGAGCTCGGCGGGGGCGTCGGCGAGCAGGATCGCTGCCTGGGGGTCGCCGAGCGTGGTGCGGATGGGCTCCACGGCCACGCCCTCGCCACCACGACGCACGGCGAGGAGCGCCACGGAACCGTCCTCCACGGCCGCGGGAACCAGCACCACGTCGGCCACCAGACCAGCCGGCACGCAGACCTTGGTCCCGGTCACCGACCAGCCGTCACCCGTCCGGGTGGCGACCGTCGTGGGTGCGAGCGGATCGCTCCCCTGCTCGTGCCACGCAGCGGTGAGGATCGTCGAGCCCGCCGCCACCCCGGCGAGCAGCTCGTCGCGCAGGGCCGCCGGAGCGAACTCCGCCACGGCGGGGACGCCCAGACCGAGCGTCTCCCACAGGGGTACCGGTGCCGTGGTGCGACCGGCCTGCTCGAGCACGGCGCCCAGCGCCAGCAGGTCGAGCCCCGCTCCCCCGGCGCTCTCGGGCACGAACGCCCCGAGGATCCCGGTCTCGGCCAGCGCGGCCCAGAGGCCCGCGTCGTGCCGGGGGCCCTCCGCCCGCTCCAGCTCCCGCAGCGCCTCGTGGGTGGCCCGGTCGCCCAGCACCTGTGCGGCCAGGTCGGTGACGGCCTGGGCCTCCTCGTCGTGGGTGAAGTCCATCGTCCGCTCCTCAGCTGCGCAGTGCCCGCGGGAGGCCGAGACCGAACATGCCGATCAGGTCCCGCTGGATCTCGTTGGTCCCGCCCCCGAACGTGAGGATCAGGAGGCTCCGGTAGTTCATCTCGAGGCGTCCCCGCAGCACGCTGCCGGGCGACGACCCGTCGAGGTAGGCGGCCGGACCGAGGATCTCCATGAGGAGTCGGAACGCCTCCAGGTAGAACTCGGTGCCGAAGGCCTTGATCGTCGACGCGTCGGCCACGTCGAGGTGCCCCTCCGTCGCCGTCCAGGCGACCTTCCAGTTGATGAGTCGCAGGAACTCCAGGCCGGCACGCACCCGGGCCAGGTTCACCTGCACCCACTCGGCGTCGAGCACTCGGGATCCGTCGGCCCGCCGGGTCTCGGCCGCCCACGTGCGGACCTCGTCGTAGCTCTGCTGCAGCAGCCCGGGCGAACAGAGCGTGACCCGCTCGTGGTTGAGCTGGTTCACGATCAGGGTCCACCCGTTGTTCTCACCGCCGACGAGCCACTCCGCAGGTGCCCGTACGTCGTCGTAGTAGGTGGCGTTGATGTCGTGGGTCGACAGCAGGTGGAGCGGCTCGACGCTGATCCCGGGTGCCTGCATGTCGACGACGATGATCGAGATCCCCTTGTGCTTGGGAGCCTCCGGATCGGTGCGCACGGCGAGCCAGCAGTAGTCCGCGTCCGAGGCGAGCGACGTCCACATCTTCTGGCCGTTGATCACGTACTCGTCGCCGTCCCGGACGGCCTTGGTGCGCAGCGAGGCGAGGTCGGTCCCGGCCTCGGGCTCGGAGTAGCCGATGCAGAAGTGGATCTCCCCCGCCAGGATCTTGGGCAGGAAGAACTCCTTCTGGGCGTCGGTGCCGAACTCCATGATCGTCGGGCCGACCGTGTTGATCGTCAGCATCGGGACCGGCGCGCCGAGCCGCATCGACTCGTCGAAGAAGATGAACTGGTCGAGCTGACTGCGGCCCTGGCCGCCGTACTCCACCGGCCAGCCGATGCCGAGCCACCCGTCGGCCGCCATCTGCTTGACCACCTGCCGGGTGACGGGGCCGACGCCGTGCTCGTGGAGCAGGTCGTGGCGGACTTCGTCGGTGAGCAACGTGGCGTAGTAGTCACGGAGCTCGTCACGCAGCTGCTGCTGGGCGTCGGTGTAGGCGATGTGCACCACGAACCTCCTCGTCGGGCCCTCCCGCGGACTGTAACGCGTTCCAGTCCCAGCTCCCCGGTCGTGGTGGCGACGGGGGCGTCCGACGGTGAGCGTGGCGGCGACCGTGGGACGGCGAGCGGCGACCACGTACCGTGTCGCCGTGGAGGAACTGGACCTGCTGATCGTCGGGAGCGGCTCGGGCAACACCATCCCGGGTCCGGACCTCGACGGCTGGCGGATCGGGATCGCGGAGCAGGGCACGTTCGGCGGCACCTGCCTGAACGTCGGCTGCATCCCGTCGAAGATGCTCGTCCTGCCCGCCGACCGGGTGGTCGAGGCGGCGGACGCCTCCCGCCTCGGCGTGCACCTGCCCTCCCCCACCGTCGACTGGCCGGCCATCCGTGACCGGGTCGCGGGTCGAATCGACCCGATCAGCGCCGGCGGACGCGCCTACCGGGCCGGCCAGGACGACGTCGTCCTCCTCGAGGGACACGCGGAGTTCACCGCCTCCGGGACCGTCATCGTCGGCGGTACCGAGGTCCGGGCCGAACGGGTGGTGCTGGCCACCGGTTCCCGTCCGTACGTGCCGCCCCTCCCCGGGCTCGCCGACGCCGGCTTCCACACCTCCGACACGATCATGCGTGTCGACCGGATCCCCGAACGGCTCCTGGTGCTCGGTGGCGGCTACATCGCTGCCGAGCTCGGCCACGTGTTCGCTGCCCTCGGGTCCGAGGTCGTCGTGGTGACCCGGGGCGAGCGTCTGCTCCGCGCCGAGGACCACGAGGTGTCGGAGCGGTTCACCAGTGCCTTCGGTCGGCGGGCGGAGCTCCACCTCTCGACCCGGGTCGACGCCGTGCGATCCGCTGGGGGTGAGGTGGCGCTGGAGTGCACCACCACGTCCACCAGCGGGAACCCGACGCCGACCGTCGTGTCCGGGGACGCCCTGCTCGTGTGCACCGGCCGTGTCCCCAACTCCGACCGGCTGGGACTCGAGCACACCTCGGTGAGGACGTCCCCCGACGGCTTGGTCGTCACCGACCGGTTCCTCCGCACCGACCAACCGGGGGTCTGGGCGATCGGCGACGTCCGGTCCGCCCACCAGCTCAAGCACGTCGCCAACCACGAGGCGACCGTCGTCACCCACAACCTGCTGCACCCGGACGACCTGCGGGCCGTCGACGAGTCGGCCGTGCCGCACGCCGTGTTCTCGGATCCCCAGGTCGGTGCGGTCGGACTCCGGGAGGAGGACCTCCGCGCCTCCGGCACGCCGTACCGGGTCGGTCGTCGCGACTACGCCGGCGTCGCCTTCGGCTGGGCACTGGAGGACGACACCGGGTTCGCCAAGGTGCTGGTCTCCCCGGGGGACCGGCGGATCCTGGGCGGACACGTGCTCGGGCCGCAGGCGGCCACCCTCGTCCAGTTGTTGACCGCAGCCATGCAGTTCGCCGTGCCGGCCGACCGGTTCGCCCGGGAGCAGCTCTGGTGCCACCCCGCGCTGAGCGAGGTGGTCGAGAACGCCCTCCTCGACGCGCTCGACTGAGCGGTGGCGCCCGGCTCCGGTTTCCCGCCCACCGGTCCCTTCGGTAGCGTTCCGACGTGGCCTCCCGACTCGAGATCGAGCTGACGTCGCGTCGCGACGACGGCGTGTGGACCTGGCGTGCCGCCGGTGCCAGGCAGCCCAAGGGCGAACTGGACGGCGCCATCCTGCCGGAAGGGGCCTCCGTCGGTGACGTCCTCCGAGCCGAGGCCGAGTTCCTGATCGACGGGATCGAGGTGACGTCGGTGCAGGCCCCCAAGGGCCAGCGGGCGGAACCCCAACGGATCGAGCTGCTCGGCTCCGGACGTGAGCAGCCGCTCGTGACCACGCAGCTCGTCGGCAGGTCGGATCGTTCCCGCAAGCGCCGTGACCGCGGCCCGCGCGGGGACGGGGAGCGACGCGATCGCCCGGACGGGGAACGACGTGGCCGACCCCCGGGTGAGCGTCGAGACCGCCAGGACGGCGAGCGCCGCCAGCGACCACCCCGGGAGCCACTGCCCGAGCGGCCCCGCCCCAAGCGCATCCGGGCCGGCAGGGCGCACCGGGACGCGCTCCTCGCGTCGCTCGGTGAGGCAGAGCGACCGGTGGCGGAGCAGCTGCTCCGAGGCGGACTCCCCGCCGTGCGGACCGCAGTGGAGGAGGAGAACACGCGGGCCCGCGCCGAGGGACGCCCTGAGATGCCGGCGCAGCAGGTCCTCACCATCGCCGAACGGCTCCTCCCCCGCACCCGTGACGCCGAGTGGCGGGACCGGGCCGAGGCCGCGCTGCGCATCGTCGACGAGGTCGACCTCCGTGACCTGCGTTCCGTCGTGGTCGCGGGCGAGAGCTCGGCGCGGGACGACGAGACCCGGGCGCTCCTGGCCGAACTGCGGACCGGACTCGACCGGCGCCTCGTCGCCGACGAGCGTCAGTGGGTGGCCGACATCGCGACCGAGGTCGGCGCAGGTCGGTTCGTCCGGGCACTCCGGCTCAGCTCGCGCTCGCCCAAGGCCGGCATGGCCGTCCCGGCGGAGCTCGCCGATCGACTGGTGCAGTCGGTGGACGACGGCCTGGGCGAACGGACGAGCCAGGAGCTGTGGGTGGCGGCGCTCGACGCGCTCGCCAGCTCCCCGGTTCGGGCGAGGGTCCGGATCACCAGCAGGCCGGCCGAGCCCGGCGAGGAGCTGCTCGAGGCCGTGCGTCGCGTCGCCGACATCCTGCCGGGCGTCGCCGCCCTGTTCGGGATCGACCCGTCCGAGGCGGCCGCAGCCCGGAAGCGGCGACCGCGCAACGCACGACCGGAGCGTCAGCGCACCGCGGCGACCCCACGACCCCCAGCCCGAGACGGGAACCGGAGCGGCGGCCGCGCTGCACCCTCGGGTTCCGGTGCGCAGCCGGACCGATCGAGCGCGACGCCACCGGAGGCGGCCCCGGCCGAGCCGTCAGCGATCGACGAGTCCCCCGCCGAGCAGCCCGAGTAGGTCGGCCGGTCGGGCGAGGACGACCCCATCGGGGCGCTCGGCGGCCGTCCGCGGGTTCCAGCCGGCCCAGGCGTAGGCGCACCCCACCTCCTCGGCCACGACCAGGTCGCCGGTCGTGTCGCCGACCATCAGGACCCGGTCCGCCGACACCCCCAGCAGGTCCAGCACCGGCCCCAGTCGCTTGTGCTCCCAGTCGAAGCTGTCGGCGAAGCAGGCCACCTCCGGCCGCCAGCCGAGCCGTTCGAACTCGGCCACGGCGGAGCGCGGGTGCTTGTTGGAGCACACCGCCCACCGCGGGAGCACCGCCAGGAGCTCGTCGATCCCCGGGAAGGGAGTGGCGGCATCCGTGTCGTAGGCGGACTCGTAGGCGTCCAGCGTCAGACCGAGCCGCTCCGCCTCAGCCGCGACCGCGTGGCCGTAGGTGACGTCCTCGATCGCCACACCGTTGGCCTCGAAGGCGGCGAGCAGGGCGGCGTCGGAGTCGAGCAGCGTGCCGTCGAGGTCGAACACGACGACCTCGACGTCCCGGGATGGGGTGGGCGTCGCACTCACGGGCCGGAACTGTAGGTCGGCTTGCGAGGTGCGGCGGACACCCCACTAGGGTCGTGACCGTGACCGTGACCTACGAACTCAGAGGCAACGTCGGCATCATCACGATCGACCGACCCGACGCACGCAACGCCGTCAACCGGGACGTCGCCGAGGGCATCGAGGCGGCGATCGACCAGCTCGAGGAGTCCGAGGACGCCTGGGTCGGGATCCTGACCGGGGCACGCACCGACAAGGGCTACATCTTCTGCGCCGGTGCCGACCTGAAGCAGATCGCCGTGGACCCGGGCGGCATGACCACGGCCAAGGGCGGGTTCGCCGGCTTCGTCCGGCGTGAGCGGACCAAGCCGGTCATCGCGGCGGTCGACGGTCCGGCCCTGGCCGGGGGGACGGAGATCGTGCTGGCCGCCGACCTCGTCGTGGCCTCCGAGACCGCCGTCTTCGGCATCCCCGAGGTCAAGCGGAACCTCGTCGCTGCCGCCGGCGGTCTCTTCCGGCTCCCCCGGAAGATTCCGCGCAACGTGGCCATGGAGCTGGCGCTGACCGGCCGCCTCGACTTCCCGGCAGAGCGGGCCCACCACTTCGGACTCGTCAACCGCCTGTGCGCCGAGGGCACGGCGCTCGAGACCGCCCTCGAGCTCGCTGCGGAGATCACGGCCAACGCGCCGCTCGCCGTCCGCGAGAGCCGGAGGATCATGCTGGCTGCGACCGACGCCGAGGACGAGGTCGGCTGGCAGCTCTCCGACGCCGGGATCGCGGCGATGGGCGCCACCGAGGACTTCATCGAGGGCATCACGGCGTTCGCCGAGAAGCGTGACCCCCAGTGGAAGGGCCGCTGAGCCCACCTGCGCCCGTTCCGGCGAGCCCGTGACCCCCGCCGTCAGGCGAGGGTGTCGATGAACCCGTGCTCGGCGAGGAACTCCGCCAGTCCGTCGACCAACCTGAGCTCCGGGACCTCGTGGAGGGGCACCCAGGCGGCCTCGACCGCGTCGTCGCCTGCGGCCGGTGCCGCCCCGGGCTCGACGACCACGAGGAAGTCCAGGACCACGTGGTGCTCGACGCCGTCGAGTCGCTCCACCCAACCGACGAAGGGGCCGCAGACGGCGTCCAGTCCGGTCTCCTCGCTGAGCTCCCGGACGACCGCCTCGGCGAGCGTCTCGCCGGCCTCGACACGCCCTCCCGGAACGGACCACTCCCCCGCCGCCGGACCGTGACCCCGGCGCACCATCAGGAGGCACCCGTCGCTCACTGCGATCCCGCCGACGCACACTTCGGGACGGTCGCTCACGGTCGTCCTCCGAGGTCACCTCGAGCCGTGATCAGGTGGGCCACGAGCCCGTGCGCCTCGAGGAAGTTCTTGGTGGACCGGTCACCGGGGAGGGCGACGGCCTCGATCGACCGGGCGCCGTGGTCCGTGGCCCACGCCCGGGCGCCGAGGAGCAGCTGGTGGCCGACGCCCACCCCCCGTACGTCCGGATCGGTCGCGATGCGCTCGAGCCGGCAGCCGAGCCGGCCGTCCGGTGAGGTCACGAGACGAGCCTGGGCCTCGCCGACGAGCAGTCCACCGACCTCCGCCACGAGGTGCAGGTCGGCGTCACCCTCCGGGACGGACCGAACCGACGCCACGAGGTCGGCCCCGCCCCGGTGGACGGACAGGTCGGCGTCGACACGGTCACGGAGTCCCTCCAGTGCTGGTTCGTCGTCCGCGCTGGCGGGCCTGACGGACAGGACGTAGCGCTCGGGCGACGCCACCGACGGAGGACCCTGGCCTCAGGAGGGTGCGTCGAGCAGCTGCCCGACACGGTGGAGGATGGTCTGACGGTTCCGGTGGCCTCGCTCGTAGCGCCGGACGAGCTCCAGCTGCTCGGCGGAGAGGGATCCGAGTCGGGGGACGACCTGCGAGGCAGCGAGGGCGTCGTAGTCGTCGAGCGCGAGCTCGGCGACGTCGGGGACGGGGCCCTCCTCGCCGCCCGCGTGCTCGTCCGGGACGACGCTCAGCACCGGAGGGGCGTCGGCCTCCGGGGCTCGCCAGTCCTCCGCCACGACGTCGACGACGGTCAGCGGGACCCGCTCGCCCGACGACGGGCGGGACGGCGCAGGTGCCGACGGGAGCCGCCGGCAGACCACGAGCGTGGCCAGATTGCGGGCCACGTCGACCTGTCGACGCGTCCTCGTGACCAGGCGGGGCACCGCCGTGGCCAGCTCGTCGAGCACCGCCGCGAAGGGGTCGCCGGGTTCTGCCACGCTCAGCCCTTCGAGGACTTCCTGGCCGAGCTCCGGGTGGCGGCCGCCTTCTTGGCCGGCGCCTTCGCGGCCGCCGCCTTCTTGGCCGGTGCCTTCTTGGCAGGTGACTTCGCTGCCGTCGCCTTCGCGGACGGGGCCTTGGCGGCTGCGGACTTCTGCCGTGCTGCAGGCTTCGACGAGGAGGCCTTCCGGCCGGCCGCCGCGCGGGCCTCGAGCAGCGTGATCCCCTCGCAGGGGTCGTAGCCCTCAGGGCACCGGTACTCCCCCGGACGACCGAACTGACGGGGGTGGACGATCAGGAAGCAGGTCGAGCAGGTGAACTCGTCACCCGACCTGGGGGCCACCTGCTCCCCGGACTCGGTCGTCGTCTCCTCGACGACGTCCTCCTCGTCCTCGTCGTCGCCCGAGGCGATGCGGTCCTTGAGGATGGTGTCGAGGTCCGCCTCGACGTCGTCGTCGCTCAGGTCGTCCTCGTCGTCCTCGCCCTCGTCGGCCCGCTTGCGACGAGCCGTCGGGACGACGTCGGCCGTCTCGTCCTCACCGGCCTCGGGGTCGAGCTCACCCTCGATCTCCCCGTCGAGGTCACCCTCGATGTCACCGTCGAGGTCGTCGTCCAGTTCGCCGTCGAGGTCCTCGTCGAGCTCGCCCTCGATCTCCACGGGCAGGTCCTCGAAGTCGTCGTCGGAATCGTCGGCCATGTCGCTCCGACCCACCGCTCCGGGACCGTCCCGGGCCGAGGGTCGGGCGCATCATAACCACGCCGACCGCAGCTCCGGTCACGTCCCCCGGGTGGGTGGGGTCAGGACTCCCCGACGGCGGAACGCCTGGACTCGGCGCGGCGCTCCGCTCCCAGCCGCTCGAGGTCGGCGCCTCCCGAGTGGTCGACGAAGGTCATCATCTCCGCCACCGCTCGGTGACCGGCCCGCTCGGCGATCAGCCGGTGCATCTCCTGCCCGACCGCCCGGTAGCTCGGGTGGCCCTGCACGGACGTCCGCAGCTCGATGAGGTGCATCGCCTCGCGGGCGTTGAACTGCATCACGTACCGAACCCGGTAGGCCAGGGCCACGGCGTAGGACGCCCGCTCGGGGAACTGCTCGGAGAGCGACTCCCACAGGTCGTGCGACAGGTGCATCGCCTCCTCGAAGCGGTCCCCGAGACCGGCCTCGTCGACCGATCGAGGTCTGGTGTAGCCGTGTCGGGGCGACAGCTCCTGCCACTCGACCGTCGCCATGCGGTGACGCTGGAGGTCCCGGAAGGCGCCGTAGTCGGACACCACGTCGAAGCGGTAGTCGGTCCGTTCGAGCGCCCGACCGGGCTTGTGCCGGCGGTTGCTCCGGTCGCCGACGTAGGCCCGGATGACCGCCAGTCGCTCCTCGACGGTCATGCGACCCACCCGGTTGAGGATCTGCGACTCGGGCAGGCTCGTGTACGGGTAGAGCATGGCCGCGACCATCTTGACCTCGCCGTCCGGGTCGAAGTCCACGAGCTCGACCGACGCCTCGGAGGTGCCGGCGGCGGTGTCACCGCTCAGGACGTCGTAGGCCGCAGCCTCCATGGCGGCCCGGTTGTCCGAGAGGTACTCGCTCCAGGCCACGCCCCGGTCGGGCAGGTCGACCCGCTTGAGGAAGCTCGGGATCACCTTGCGCAGCTCGGCGAGCATGAGGTCCGCGTAGGTCCGGGCCTCCGGGAGCGGCAGCGAGCGCATCCGCAGCAGGAGCGCCTCGTAGGCCTGACCGGATCCGTAGATGCCGACGTTGGAGAGCGCCGCTGCGGGCAGGATCCCCCGGGTGGCGTCGAAGGCCTTGGCCCGGATGGCCTGCCGGTGGACGAAGTCGGAGTCGCCCTCGGCCTTGGGGAACCGCTCGCGGAAGTGGTCCTGGATCTCTCGGGCCAGCTCCGAGTAGATGTCGAAGATCTGGTCCATGTCGCCCACGTAGCGGGCGCCGAGGTTCGACGACAGCAGCTCGGGATCGCGGAAGTAGCGGTACCGCCCTCCCAGTCGCTCGTCGTAGGGGATGTAGCGGGTGCTCTGCTCCAGGTAGGACATGAGGCGTCCCCACTCGAGCACCTTCGTCAACAGGTTCGAGGCCTGCTCGCACGCGAGGTGCACACCTCCGAGCTGTGCGACGCTGTCGTCGCCGTACTCGAAGAACACCCGGTCGTAGAGCGCCTCGGCCCGCTCCAACCCGATGGTGGCGTCGATCGTCTCGTCGCCGGTCGTGTCGAGCTCGCCGACGAACTCGTCGAGGAAGAGTCGGCGGAGCGACTTGGCCGACCGGGAGTAGCGGGCGAACAGCGCACCCTTGACCACCTCCGGCAGGTTCACCAGCGCGAACACCGGCCCGTCGAGGTTGGTGAAGTACCGCCGCAGGATCGTCTGCTCGTCGGCGTCGAACGACTCGCTGACGTAGGTGGGGAGCGGGCCGGTCATCGGCAGCGAGACTAGATCGGCGCAGGCCCGCGATCAGCGATCTCGGAGCCAGCGGTCCACAGCGGTGGCCGCCAGGAGGACCGCACCGTCCACGGCGGCCCGGTCACCGGCGGCCGAGCGGGCGTGGGTGGCGAACTCGGGGGTGTGGATCGGCACCCCCCTGGGGGCCACGGCCACCATCGGGTGGATCGACGGCACCCGGTGGCTCACGTTGCCCATGTCGGTCGATCCCACCACCGGACCGTCGATCTCCGGGTCCTCGAGCGGCCGGTCCAGCGCTGCGGCGTGGTGGGCGTAGCGCGCCAGGAGCCAGTCGTCGTGCACCATCTCGTCGTAGGCGGGATCGACCCACTCGAGGTCGACCTCGCACCCGGCGGCGTCGGCACCCGCCCGGAGGCAGGCCTCCACCCGCGGTTCGAGCTCACCCAGGCTCGCCGAGGTCCCCGACCTGACGTACCAGTGGGTCGCGGCCCGGTCCGGGACGATGTTCGGCTTGGCGCCGCCGTCGGTGAACACGCCGTGGAGTCGTTGGTGGGACTCGATGTGCTGACGCAGGGCCGCCACGTTGACGTACCCGAGGACCGCTGCGTCGAGCGCGTTCCGGCCCTGGTGCGGTGCGGCCGCGGCGTGCGCCGCCCGCCCGTGGTACGTGGCGTGCACCTGGTGCACGGCGATGGCCTCCATCGTGGGCAGGTCCCGGTCGGCGGGGTGGACCATCACGGCTGCGTCGACGCCGTCGAAGGCCCCGGCCCGGATCAGGAACTCCTTGCCGCCGCCTCCCTCCTCGGCCGGCGTCCCGATGATCCGTACCCGCCCGCCCAGCTCGTCGGCCAGCGTGGCGAGCGCCAGACCCGCCCCCAGGCCCGCAGCAGCGATCACGTTGTGCCCGCACGCGTGACCGATGCCGGGCAGGGCGTCGTACTCGCACAGCACGGCGACCGTGGGGCCCTCGGAGCCGGCCTCGGCGACGAACGCCGTGTCGAGTCCGTGGGCCGACGGGGTCACGTCGACACCGGCGTCGGCGAGGGTGCGCACCAGGAGGTCGTGGGCGCGGTGCTCCTCGAAGCAGAGCTCCGGGTGGTCCCAGATCTCGTGGCTCACCTCCACGAGCTGGGGGGCGCGACCGACGACCCGGTCCCGCACCAGGTGCAGGGCGTCGGCCACCTCAGGTCTGTTCGGTGGCCTGTTCGGTGCTGGCGTCGCCGTCCTTCATGCCCTTCTTCAGCTCCTTCTGGGCCTCGCCCAGACTCCGGGCGAGCTTCGGAAGCTGGCTCCCTCCGAAGAGGACGAGCAGCACGATGACGATGATCCAGATCTCCGGTCCGTTGAACACGTCACCAGCCTAGGCCGGGGTGCCGCCCTTCGTGTGCTCGAGGACCAGTTTTCCGACCTGCTCACCCGCTCGGAGACGCTGGAGCGCCTCCGGGTAGCGCTCGAGCGGGTACACGCCGTCGACCACGACCTCGAGGCCCTCCTCGAGGAACCTCGTCACGTCCGAGAACTCCTCCTGGGAGCCGCAGCTCGCCCCGATGATCTCGAGCTGCTTGTAGAACAGCCTCGGCAGGTCGAGCTCGACGGTGGGTCCGGAGGTGCCGCCGCAGACCAGGAGCCGCCCCCCGGGCCGCAGGGCCCTGACCACGTGGTCCCAGACCGCCGGCCCGATGCTCTCGACGACCACGTCGACCTGGACCGGCAGTGGTTCCGAGGAGTCGTGCGCCCCGGCCGCCCCGAGCTCCAGCGCCCGGCGCCGTTTGGCCGGGTCCCGGGACGTCACGTGCACCTCGGCCCCCAGGTGCCGGGCCAGGCAGAACGCCGCCGTGGCGAACCCGCCGCCGATCCCCGTCACCAGCACCCGCTCTCCCGCCTCGAGGCGGCCCCGCCGCAGCATCCGCCACGCAGTGGTGGAGCACACCGGGTAGGTCGCCGCCTCCACCCACGTCCGCCCCTTGGGACGGCGCGCGAGCTGGTGGGCCGGCACCACGCACAACGCACCGTGGCCGCCCCAGCGGTGCTCGCCGAGGATCTGCAGACCCGGGTCGAGCACGGAGTCGACCCCCCGGGACAGCGCCGCCTCGGGCACGACCGCGGCGTTCACGACGACCTCGTCGCCGACGGCCCAGGTCGTCACCCCCGGGCCGAGCGACTCGACGATCCCGGCGACGTCGCACCCCGGCACGTGCGGGAACGACGGCGGCCGGGGTCGGCCGACGGTGAGCCAGTGGTCCATGTGGTTGAGGGCCGAGGTGACCACCGACAACCGGACGTCGCCCGGTCCGGGCACGGGGTCCGGGACCTCGCCGAACCGGTGGTCCGAGTGCTCAGCGTCCAGGTGCCAGGCCAGCACGGCTCACTCCGCCGTCCCCGGCGGGGCGGTACCCGACGGGACGAGGTTCCGCACCTCCCGGCGCCGCCGGCTCGAGCGCTGCTCGGCGTCGTACCAGCGGAACCAGATGACGGCCATCACCGCCCAGATGATCGGGACGTTGCCGACCTTCATGAGCACCCCGGCGAACTGCTGGTCCCCCAGCGCCGACGGGCCCTCGGGGCCGAGCCGGGGGGCCAGCTCGTAGGTCCCGTACAGGGGCTGCGGCGAGAAGGCCACGAACCCACCCGGGATCATGGGGATCAGTGCTGCGGCGCAGAAGAGGTAGACGATCCTGGCTGCAGCGGACCGGGCCCGGAACTCCCGGACGGGGCTCACCACCGGCAGCCACAGCAGGAATCCGGAGCCGAGCCAGATCATGTCCAGCGTGAAGTTCCCGACCTGGGTCGTCCGGAGCGTGTCGACCGTGACCGGTGCGTGGGTGGCGATCAGCACCACGTTGAACAGCACGGCGGCGACGAGCGGTCGTGACAGGGCCCCGACGACTCCCCGGAGGTGCGTCCGCCGGAGGAGGCGCTCGAACATCCACTCCGGAGTCCCCAGCAGGAGCAGGGGTGCCGCCGCGAGGGTGTAGAGCATGTACTGGAGCATGTGGACCGAGGCGAGGTAGCCGGCGCCCAGGCTGCCGACCGGCCAGTCGGAGGCGACCCAGAGGAACACCACGCCGAGCACGAACCAGAGCACCTGACGTCCGGAGACCACGTCCTGGGCCCCTGCGGGGTCACCTGACACCGCCCGGCGACGTCGGCGGACGGACAGTGCGTAGGCGACAGCGAGGCCCAGGCAGAGCACCCAGACGCCCAGGTACGGGCGGGGTGTCCAGCTCCAGGGTTCGTCGACGGCGACGCACCACCACCTCACGACGGCCCCTCCTCGACGAGCGACTCGAGGGGCACCACGCGGACCTCCACCTGCAGCGTCCCGGTCCGCTCGAACTCGAGGTCCAGCGGGAACACGTCGCCCGGTTCGAGCCGCTCGCCGACGCCCTCGAGCATCAGGTGGTCACCTCCGGGAGACAGGAGGACCGTCGCTCCCGCCGGCACCTCCAGGCCCTCGGAGGTGCGCATGCCACCGGCGACGTCGGTCCCGTGGACCAGCGCGCGGTCGGCCACGGGGGACGTCGCCCGGAGGAGTCGGTCGGCGCCCCCGTCGTTGGTCACGTCCAGGTAGACCGCGAGGGTGGTCCCGACCCGCTCGCCGGATCGCGCCCCGGTGACGGCGAGGCCGGGCGGGTCGTCCTCGCTCCCGGCACTGGCGAACGTCCACAGGCCGGCACCGGCGACCAGGGCCACCACCGTGACGGCCAGGCCGACGGCGATGCGGCTCCCCCGTCCGGCGCCGCCCGCTCGCCCGGCGCCCTCGTCGGTGACGACGTCACCGTCGTGGGGCTCGGCGCTGCCGCTCACACCGGCACCTCGCCGTCCAGGAGCTTCGGGAGGTCGCGGGTCCAGTCGGCCTGTCGGGTCCCGAAGGAGTACGCGATGTGGGCCTCGCCGTCGGGTCCGAACACGAACATCGCCGAGGCGTGGCCGACCTCGCCGCTCGGGTCACCGGGTGCGCCGGCCACCGCCCGTTCCACACCGACGCCCTCCTGTGCGGCGCGGAGCTCCGCCGGTTCGCCACGCAACCCCACGAAGTCGACGTCGAACCGGTCGAGGTACGACCGCACGACCTCGGGCGTGTCCCGGTCGGGGTCCACCGTGACGAACACCACCCGGACCGACGAGCTCCGGTTCGGGCCGAGCTGGTCGAGCGCGGCGTCGAGGCTGGCCAGGTTGATCGGACAGACGTCCGGGCACGAGGTGTAGCCGAACATCAGGATCGTCGTCGTCCCCGCGGAGTCGGCCCGGAGGTTGTACGGGCGTCCGTCGGTGTCGGTCAGGGTCACGTCGGGCAGGACCGCCGGGTCACCCAGCACCGTCCCGGCCCAGTCCGGCTCGGCCCGCGACCCCGACCGAGCGACCACGAGGCCGACGATCACGAGGAGGACGCCGGCGCCGAGGATGCCGACCGCGACCAGCCGGGTGCGCCGACGCTCGGGGGAGTCGCCCTCCTCGACCTCGGGGGACATGCTCGACGTCGTCACCACCGACATGCTCGCGTTTCAGCCCGTCCGGGACCAGCCACCCCACCTCGCAGCCTCCGGCCACGCAGGGAAGGGCCGGCTCAGACGGCGACCAGGACGGCGTCGCTCAGCACGACGAGACGGATGTCACGGCACACACCCAGCTCGAGCCCGTCGGACACCAGCAGGTAGCGGACTCCCGGCGGCGATGCCCACGAGCGGGTGCGGACGTCGACGACACCCGGGTGCGGCAGGTGGGCCCCCACGAGCATCCGGGCCCGGGCCGTCCGACGGTCGCGTCGATCCATGGATCCGCACGAGACGTCCAGCAGGCCGTCGCCCGGATGCGCGCGGGGGCCCAGGTTGGCGTCGCCGACGAAGGCGGCGTTGGCCGCCACGAACGACGGGCCGTTCCACAGCGCTGCGAGCACGTCCTCGGCCGGCACCACCCGCCCCGGGCGCCCGCGACGTCGGGCGAACCCACGGGCGAGCGGGAGTCCGAGCACGTGTGCCACCGCGAGGAGCTCCAGCGGCGCACCGTCGTCGGTGGTCGCCGTGCCGGAGACCACGTCGCAGTCGAACCGGTGGACGACCGTCCGCTCCGGATCCGGACGGGGAGCCCCCAGGGTGCGGTGGAGGTCGCCGCCGGTCAGGAGGAACGGACCCGCCGGGCTCGCACCCGCCGTGGCGCGCGACCCGGCGACGAGTCGGGCGAGCGAGGCGTCGCTCCCGGCGACCCCCGCCACGTCGTCAGGGGACCCCTCGCTCCCCCACGCCTCACCGCGGCGGATCGTCACGACCCGTCCACGTGTGCAGGCAGCGGATCGTCCTCGTCGCCGGGTTCCGGATCGACCACGCCGCGCTCGAGCGAGTCGACCGCCGAGCGCATCACGGCTCGCGTGGTGGGCGACGACGCGCTCCCCGCCAACTGCCGGAGCAGGTCGACCAGCATGCGGACCGTCCGGACGAAGTCACCTCCGGTCGTCTCCTCCTCGAGGACCTGGGCCAACGGCACGCCCGAGGCCCAGGCGTACGCCATGGAGGCGAAGCCCGGATCCACCGCCCGGGTCTCCGGCACCCGGGCGGCCCGCTCCCGTGTGCCCAGCGACCGGCTGAGTTCCACCAGTCGGGCCACTCGCTCGGCCACCTCGGCGGTCGGGAACGACGGCGGCGGCGGTTCGCCGCTGCGGTGCTCGTAGACGAAGCAGCTGGCCACCGCGGCGACGGACGGGCCGTCGAGGTCGTCGAGGAGCCCGACGCGCACGGCCTCGCACACCAGCAGGTCGCACTCGTGGTACGTCCGACGGAGCCGCTCACCCTCGGGGGTCAGCGCCCAGCCGTCGACGTAGCCGAGCTCCTCCAGCAGGCCGACCATCGACTCGAACCGATCGACGAGGCCACCACCCCGCCGGCCCAGACGCGCCTCGAGGCGCGCCACCTCGGCCCGGTCCTCCGCCCGCTGTCGAGCAGCGCGCAGCAGCTCGTCGCGGTCGGGTCGGCGGTGCAGTGGGTGCGACCGGAGCTGGTCCTCGAGTCGACGGAGCTCCTCGGAGCGCTCGTCACCGGACGGACGCCGCCGCCGGCGGTCGGACCGGTCCGGACGCACCTCTGCGAGCAGGCGACCGACCCGGCGCCGGTACCGCTCGTCGTCGGGCCGGTACGGCACCGGCAGGTCGACGCGTCCGACCACCACGAGCGGCGAGCGGACGTTGTGCTGGTGCAGCTGGACCGGCCGACCGCGTGGGTTGCACGCCCGGACCCGGACGGCGCCTCCCCGGCGGTTGGCCACCGTGAGGACGACCAGGCTCGAGCGGTCACGGCCGTCGGTCCGCTCCACCACGTCACCGGGCACCAGTCGGGCCAGCGACTCGAGCACCTGGTGGCGTGGGCTGCGACGACGACGACGTTCCCGGCGCACGGCCTGCTCCAGTTCGAGGTACTCGTCGGCCGTGGTGGCGTCCGGGCCCTCGGGCTCGACCAACCGGCTGCGAGCCTCCTCCAGCGCCGAACGGATCCGGACCGTCGCCCGGTCCGACTGGAACTGGGCGAAGCTCCGACCGATGACGGAGTCGGCCTCCTCCCGGCTGTAGCGCAGCACCAGGTTCGCCGTCATGTTGTACGTGGGGCGGAAGGCGGACGTGAGCGTGTAGTCCCGGCTCGCAGCCAGGCCTGCCACCTGGTCGAACCCGACGAACGGCGACCACAGCACGACCGCCACGCCGTGCTCGTCCAGTCCTCGTCGACCGGCCCGACCCGTGAGCTGGGTGAAGGTCGCCGGGGTCAGGAACTCGTGGTGCTCGCCGGTGAAACGTGTCAGGCGTTCGAGCACTACCGATCGGGCCGGCATGTTGATGCCCAACGCGAGCGTCTCGGTCGCGAAGACCATCTTCACGAGGCCCCGGACGAAGCAGGCCTCCACCGCCTCGCGGAACGCCGGCACCATCCCTGCGTGGTGGGGAGCGACACCCTGCTCCAGCGCTGCGGCCCAGGTGTCGTACCCGAGGACGTCCAGGTCGGCATCGGACAGCTCGGCGGTGTGCTGCTCGAGGAGGGACCGGATGGCCCGACGCTCCTCGGGTTCGGTGAGCCGCACCCCGGCGTCGAGGCAGGCCCTCGCGGCGTCGTCGCACGCGGCCCGGCTGAAGATGAACGTGATCCCCGGGAGCAGGTCCTCGGCAGCGAGCCGCTCCACCACCTCGACCCGACGCGGTGTCCGGAAGCGACGGTCACGGCCACGACCCGGGGATCGTCGGTCCCGGTCGCGGTCCACGTCGAAGCGCCGGCCCACCTCGTTCGGGGCCCCGTCGACCAGCACCGGAACCAGGTGGTCCTGCGGGGCGCTGCGGTCGCCCACCATGTAGAGGGTCTCGAGGCTCACCGGGCGCCGGTGGCTGGTGACGACCTCGGTCGGTCCGCGCAGGCTCTCGATCCACGCCCCCAGTTCGGCGGAGTTGGAGACGGTCGCCGAGAGACAGACCGCGCCGATGCTCGACGGCGCGTGGATGAGCACCTCCTCCCACACCTGGCCGCGGTAGGCGTCCTGCAGGAAGTGCACCTCGTCGAGGACGATCCAGGCCAGGTCGTCGAGCCACGACGACCTGGCGTAGACCATGTTCCGCAGCACCTCGGTCGTCATGACCACCACGGGTGCATCGGGACGGATCGACCGGTCCCCGGTCAGCAGGCCGACCGAGCCGGGACCCAGCTGCGCCACGAGGTCCCGGTGGACCTGGTTGCTGAGGGCCTTGATCGGAGCGGTGTAGGCGAGCCGTCTCCCGGCGTCGAGGGCCAGGTTCACGGCGTGGTGCGCCACCACCGTCTTGCCCGAGCCCGTGGGCGCGGACACGAGCACGTTCCGTCCGGCGTCGAGCGCGGCGTTCGCCCGGAGCTGGAACTCGTCGAGCGGGAAGTCGAAGACGATCCGGTCCGGCACGCGCGTTCGGTGGCCTCAGTCGACGGCGGCAGGCTCGGGACGGCGGGACCTCCGCCAGAGCGCCACCCGGCCGATCAGCAGTGCGATCTCGAAGAAGAGGTACATCGGCACCGCGAGGGCCAGCATCGAGATGGGGTCGCCGCTCGGGGTGATCCCGGCGGCCAACACGACGATCACGACGATCACCTGCCGCCGCCACGACGCCAGGCGTTCCGGTGTGACCACCCCCACGAGCTGCAGCGCCACCACCAGCACGGGGAACTGGAAGCCCACCCCGAACGCCAGCATCATGAACATCGAGAACTTCACGAAGTTGCCGATGCCGGAGCGGATCTCCACGTCGGGTCCACCCAGGGTCACCAGGAACTCGACGGCCTTGGTGAGGGTGAAGTAGGCCACGACGGCACCCAGCACGAACAGGGTCAGGCTGGACACGGTGAAGGCCAGCGCGTAGCGCCGCTCACGCTTGTACAGGCCGGGTGCGACGAACCGCCACAGCTGCCAGAGGATCACCGGCATGGCGAGGAACAGGGCGCCGTAGCCGGCGATCCGCAGCCGGAGCGTGAAGGGCTCCAGGAGGTTGGTCTCGAGGAACTTGCAGGATGCCTCGGGCTCCACGTTCCGCACGGCGTCGCAGTAGGGCTGGTTGAGGACGTCGGTGATCCACGGGTACAGGAACCACGCCGGGATCATCGCCACGACGATCGTCCCGACGCAGATCAGCAGCCGCGTCCGCAACTCGGCCAGGTGCTCACCCAGCCCCATGTTCCCGGCGTCACGCTCCGCGCCCTTCAGGATCGACGCCACGCTCAGTCCGCCCGGGTGTCGCTGGTCGGCTCCGCAGCCACCGGAGCGATGGGCCCGGGGTCGGTGGAACCCGGCCCGGGGCCGTCCGGGCCACCCGGGTCGACTGCGGCCGGGACCGCCGACCGGTCGGGATCGTCGGTGACCGGCGGCGCCGTCGGGTCGACGATGGTGCCGTCGTCGGCGACCGGCGGGTCCGGGGTCGATGCGGCCCGGGCCTCGGCCTCGGCCTCGAGGGCGTACTGGGCGAGCTTCTGGCGGGGACGGGCGGCGAACTCGCCCAGTTCCCGGATCGACTGCATCGCCGGGTCGTCGATCACGTCACGGACCTGCGACTCGACCCCCGAGGTCATGGTGCGCACCCGGTGGATGGCCCGGCCGATGCTGCGGCCCATCTCGGGCAGGCGGTCGGGGCCGAGGATCACGAGCGCCGCCAGCAGGATCACGATGATCTCGCCGCCGCCGAAGTTCTGGAGGAAGCCGATCACGCTCCTGCCGGCCATGGCGGCATGCTACCGGCCGACTCGACCGTCCACCGCAGCAGCGAGTTCCCGTGTGTCCTCTGCGGCCAGCTCCACCGTCGCCTGCCACGCCGCCGTGGACCTGACGGTCGAGGCGACCGCCTCGAGACGGTGTGCGGAGCGCCGGAGGCACCACGCCGCGACCGCCACGGCGACCAGGCAGACCGCCGCGACGATCACGGGCGTTCGGTCATGGCCGAGAGCCGCTCGAACCAGTCGGCGCCCTCGAGCATGCCGTGGAAGTCCAGCACGTCGTCGTGGGTGATGGCGGCACCGCTGCGGGGCTCGTGCAGCTCGGCCGGGAGCCGCCACTCGGTGCAGTCCACCCCGGCGGCCAGCAGGATGTCGACCACGTGGGTCTCGGCGTCACGCACCTCCACCATCCGGCACACCGGGCACCGGAACAGGTAGGTGGCGTCACCGCCGTCGAGACAGATGCGAACCCGGACGTCCTTGGAGCGGAGCTCCACGTCGCCGCAGTCGCTGCAGGTGGCCTTGATCAGCGCCATCTCGATCCTCCATCCCCGGGCACTCCGCTCCCGGACTCCCGGTTCTACGGCCGGTCTCCCGACCCACTTGAGAACAAATCCGGGGAGATCCCATTCCCCGGTCCCGGGTGGACCCAGCTCGTCCTGATCGCACGGTCCGGGCACAATGCACCTGTGAACCTACCGGCCCCGGACGCCACAACGGTGCTCTTCGCCCACCGGGGAGCCCGTGCCCACGCCCCCGAGAACACCCTCGAGGCCTTCGAACTCGCCGTCCGTCTGGGTGCGACCGGCCTGGAGACCGACGTCTGGGTGACGCTCGACGGCGTTGTGGTCCTCGACCACGACGGGCTGGTCGGCCCTCGGCTCCGTCGGCGGCCGATCGCCGAGCGCCCCGCCGCCGAGCTCCCGCCGAGCGTCCCCACGCTCGGCGAACTCTACGAGCGGGTCGGTACGGACCTCCCGCTGTCGGTCGACGTCAAGGACCCGGCGGCGTTCGGGCCCCTGCTGGACGTCGCTCGGGCCCACGGCGCAGCAGGACAGCTCCTGCTCTGCCACGAGGACCTCGAGGTGCTGGCGGACTGGCGGGACCGGGCGCCGGAGGTCACCCTCGTCCACTCCACCTTCGTCGGCCACCTGACCGCAGGGTGCGAGCGACACGCCGCCGACCTCCGCAGCAGCCGCGTCGACGCCGTCAACTACCACCACAGCGAGTGGAACCCCGGCCGCATCGCCCTCTACCGGCGCTTCGGGCGACGGGTGCTCGCCTGGGACGCCCAGCACGCCCGGGTCCTCGCACAGCTCCTCGCCTGGGAGGTGGACGGGGTCTACTCCGACCACGTCGACCGGATGGTCGACGCAGCCTCCGGACGCCTCGGCGCGGACTGACCCCGGCTCAGAGTCGCGAGAAGCGGTCGGGGGGCCACATGACCACCTCGGCCCGACCGACGATGGTGGACTCGGGGATCGGCCCGAAGACGCGACTGTCGCTCGAGTTGTTCCGGTTGTCCCCCATGACCCACACCTGCCCCTCGGGCACGGTGACGGGTTGCTCGATCCCCACGGTCTGCGTGCCGGGCTGCAGGTAGGGCTCCTCCACGACGGCTCCGTTGCGGACCAGTCGACCGTCGACGGTGCTGATCGTGTCGCCCCCCACACCCACGACCCGCTTGATGAGGTCCTCGGGCGCCGTCGGGTCGGTGCCCGCGGCCTCGGGACGGGAGAACACCACGACGTCGCCGGGCTCGACGTCGCCGATCCGGTAGCTGAGCTTGTTGACCATCACCCGGTCACCCACCTGGAGGGTCTGCTCCATCGAGGACGACGGGATGCGGAACGCCTGGACCAGGTACGTCTTCACCAAGAGCGCCACGAGCACCGCGCCGACGACGATCGCCACCCACTCCACCAGGCCGCGGACGCTGCCGCGCTGGTCCCGACGGCGGCGCTGGAGCGTGAGCATCACGGGCGAGGCTACCGGGCGCGGTCAGCTCGACCGTGACGCCTCAGCGGTAGCGCCTGAGGATCCGGGCCGCGGCCTCGGAGCGGACGGCGGCGAGCGAGCCTCCCGTGGCGACGTCGACCACCTCGGTCTCCGGCGAGAGCCGGAGCAGCAGGCGTGCCAGCCACGGTGTGGCGCTCACCTCGAGCTCCACGACCAGTCGGCCCTCGGGGTCGCGCTCGACCGCTGTCGTCGGGTACTGCGCGGGCACCCACTCGTCCTCCGGCTGCAGCACGAGCCGCACGGTGGGGTGGCTCCCGTCGAAGTCGAAGCCGTCCTCGACGTCGGCCTCGGCGCGGCCGGCGTCCACCGGCCGATCGGTGACCGAGGCCGACTGGATCCGGTCGAGGCGGAAGATGCGGTGGTCGCCGGCCTCGAGGCACCAGCCCCGGAGGTACCAACGGCCCTCGGCGGAGAACAGGCGCTGCCCCTCCACGTCGCGCACGCTCACCTCGTCCCGGGCGAAGGAGTGGTACTCGATCCGCACCACGCGGCCCTCGTCGAGCGCGCCGCGCACCGTGGCGAACACCTCGGGGTCGATCGTGGACAACTCGACGCCGACCACGGTGCCGCCGGAGGCCAGCACGGCCTCGATCTTGCCCACGGCGGACTCGAGCGTCTCGCCCGCCTGACCGCCGGCGAGCACCACGCGTCCGGCCCCGATGATGGTGAGCGCCTCGTCCGGGCTCAGCCGGAGCGGGCCACCGATGAACCCGTAGAGGTCGACCGAGAGGTGGTCGTCCTCCTCGTCCACGAACACGTCGATGCGATCGCCCGGAGAGAACGGGTAGACCCCGACGTCGACGAAGAGCAGGTTGAGGTCGGCGAGCAGGCTCTCGCGGTCGATCTGGAACCGCTCGCACGTCTCGGTGATGCTCACACCACCGGGCACGGCGATCCACGGGACGATGGCCAGGATCCGTTCGATCCGCTCCCGGGCGGTCAGTCGTCGGGTCACGGGGCACCGCCCGCAGCGCCGTCCCCGACGGCGATCGACTCGAGCCACGCCACGTACCGGGTGCGGACCTCGGCGGGCTCGGTGATCTCCACCCGGTCGAGGAACGAGGCCAGGAACCGGAACAGGCGGTCCTCGTCCACCACCTCGAGGACGGTCGTCCGGTGGTCCCCGGCACCTGCGACCTCCAGCTCCGGGTCGTCGGCCAGCAGGGTGCGGGCGGCGACGTCGTCCACCCGGAGCGTCACGGGCACCGGTGTACCGCCGCCGTACTCCCACGGTCGCATCAGGACCCGACGATCCTGCTCCTGCCGTTGGTAGGCGTCGGGCTCCCCGGCCTCGATCGAGTCGATCCGGTCCACCCGGTAGGTGCGGTCGCCGTCGACGCCCTGCTCCCGGCCGAGCAGGTACCAGTGGCCGCGCTGGAGGCGCAGGGCATCCCCCTCGACCCTCCGGATCCGGCCGTTGTAGTCGAGCTCCAGCACCCTGCGGACCAGCACGGCGTCGAGGACGGTGCTGAGGTGCTCGGGGATCTGCACCGTGAGCCCCTCGTCGGGCGTCGGCGCAGCCTCGGCACCGACGCCCCCGAGCTTGCGCATCGCCCCGACCGGATCTGCCAGGTCGGCACCGGTCAGACGGACCGCCTGCAGCGCCGCCACCACCGCAGCCAGTTCCTGGTCGGTCAGGCCGGGATCGTCCAGCTCGTGGCGCTCCCGACGGATCCGGTAGCCGGGCGTGGGTGGGTCCGTCGAGAGGTTGTCGACCACCTCGACGTCGATCCCCAGCGAGCGGAGGGCGTCCTTGTCCCGCTCGAACATCCGCCGGAACGCCTCGAACTCGGTCGGCGTCCTCGGCTCGTCCTTCGGGTAGCCCGGGACCCGGGTGCGGATCTCCTCGAGGGTCAACGAGAGGCGGGTCGACTGGAGTGCCGTGACCAGGTTGAGCAACCTGATCGAGGGTTCGTCGGTGGCGGCCACGGCGTGAGTGTAGGAGTTCAGCGGGTCCCGGCGAGGCGTGCGGCGAGCACACCGGCGGCGACGGCCGCCTCGAACGCGACCGGGTCCTCATCCGGGCCGCGCCCCATGATCCGGTGACCCGACGGGACGACCGCCGTCGTCGGACGGTCCTCGGGCGGCAGGTCCACCACCTCGACACCGTCGAGGGCCTCGGGGAGGCCCGGCGAGCGAGCCACGAGCGCTCTGGCGTGGGTCAGGTCGGCGACGCGCCGGGTGTGGTGGCTCAGTCCTCGGTGCCGGTCCCGCGGGTCGGCCTCCGACAGCCGGGCGCACAGCACCGGTCGTCCCCCGGTGGCCGCGGCGAGGTCGACGACGCCGACGGCGTCGAGGGCCGTCGAGCCGTTCGCCGTCCCCGTGCCGGCCACACCGGGCCCGACACCCGCCACCACGACGTCGGCGCCGAGCGTGTGCACGGCGAGCGCCAGCCCCGAGGCCACCGTGAGCGCCTCCAGGTCACCGCCGAACGCGTGACCGGCGCTGACGGTGCCCGTCAGACCGCCGGAAGCCCGCAGGCGGTCCACGTCGTCGGACAACGCCACGGGCAGCGCCCCGCCGTCGGTCTGGACGTAGACGACCCGCAGTCCGGGATCGACGGCGTGCACGCCTGCGACCACCGGGACGAGGTGGCTGTGGAGCGTGCACGCCACGACCGGAGCGCCGTCGAGTGGACGGTCGCACTCCGGGTGGTCGAGCTCGGAGGTACCCGCCTCGAACTGCAGGCTCGTGTACCGGAGCTTGAGGACGTGGTCCGCACCGGGTTCTGCGAGCGAGTCCCGCTCCAGGTTCCAGTGGACGACGTGGTCGCCCCCGGTGCCCAGGCCGAGCTCCACGGCGGTGGTGTTCACCACGACCCGGTCACCGACCTCGCAGCGGCCGACCAGCTCGGTCAGCACGAAGGCCGGGACGGGCCCCGCTCCCGGGTCCACCTGCAGCCGCTGGAGCCCCCTGCGCTCCGAGGTGACCTCCACGACCCGTGCCGTGCGGAACCGGCTCACCCGTCCTCGATCGGCCGGCAGGGCTGACCACGGAGCGAACTCGGTGGCGGCAGGTCCTCGGGGTACTCGGGCACCTCGTCCCAGACGGGGAGCACCAGCGAGGTGGCGTGCTCGCCACCGGTGCCGACGCGCTGCACGGCACCGGCCACGACCGGCGGCTCGAAGCACCAGAACGGGTGGTCCCGACCCGGGGTCGAGAGCTGGACACGGATCCGGGAACCTGGGCGGAACAGGTGGGTCACGGGGTGGACGGGGACCCGTCGGTGCACCCACTCCCCCACGACCAGTTCGACGCGATCCTCGACGGTGAAGGTGTAGTCCACGGTGTGGTCGTCGGACGACGGGAGCTCGACGGCGTGCTGGAGGCGGTGCCAGCCGCACTGCACCCGCTGCTCCCAGCCGTCGGTGCGCAGCTCGGTGATGGTGACCTGCACCGCGGTGTCCCGCGTTCCGGGACGCATCCAGAGGTCCACGTGTCCGGCGCCCGCGACCAGGACCGGTGCCTCGAGCGGGTCCGAGTCGAAGCGGGCCCGGTGGTGCGGCTCGAACCTCGTCCACTCACGCGGGACCTGCGGCAACGTGAACGCGTTGAGGTCGCTGAGCAGCTCCATGGAGTAGGCGAGGTCACCCGCTCCGAGGTCGTCCTCGTAGGACGCCTCGGAGGGCTCGGCATCCGGATGGTCGGCGAGCCGGCCGTCGCCCGCCAGGTACCAACGCCTGGTCCGGACACCGGGAGGCGGGAACGCCGTCGTCGACTGCTCGAACCGGTGGGCCGTCGCCCCCTCCACCTCGTGGCCCGCGCCGTTCTCGAAGAGGATCCGGACCCGGGGCTCGCTGCGGTACTCGGCGAGCGCCGACTCGACGTCGCCCTCGTGGTGGTCGAACCGGTCGGCCTCCAGCTCGGGGGTGAACCCGAACACCGCCTCGAACTGTGACGGCGCCAGCATCCGGACCAGCTCGTTGAGCTTCGGGACCCGCCGGGCCACGTGGAAGGACAGGAACTCGAACCACCGGGTGACCACCATCGGCGAGAACCCGTCCGGGTGGTGCCCGTTGAACAGGTGGTAGCGCTGCTCCGGGCTGGAGCCGAACCGTTCCAGCATCGTCGCGAACCTGCTGCCGGTCTGCTCGTCCTGCCACGCTCCGGTCAGGTACACGGGCACCTCGATCCGGTCGACGAGCTCGCCGGCCCGACGGGCGTCGAGCACGGAGCGGTAGTTCTCCATGGTCCGCCCGAACCGCTCGAAGTCGAGGTTCTGCGTCCGGATCCGCTGGTTGTCGGCGGCGATCTCGTCCCCCTCGTCGATCCTCCGACGATCCCACGACTGACCGCCGGCCCGGGTCTGCTCGTCACGGGCGGCCACCCAGGCCTTGGTGAAGCCGGAGTTGTAGACGCCGCCCGGCCACTGCTGCCGCCACGGGTCGTCGATCACGGACAGCGGCGTGATGGCGGCCAGGCTCGGTGGCCTCGTCGCAGCCACGTAGAGCTGGCTGATGCCGGGGTAGCTCAGCCCGACCATCCCCACGTGCTGGTGGAGCACCCAGGGTTGGCGGGCGACGACCTCCACGACGTCGTACCCGTCGGCGGCCTGGGCCGGACTGAACAGGTCGAACACCCCACCGGAACAACCGGTCCCGCGCATGTTGACCCCGACCACGGCGAACCCGAGCAGGTTGGCCAGCATGGTCGCGGCCTGCGGGGTGTCCGGGTCCGAGGGCGTGTACCCCGAGTAGTCGACGACGGTCGGCCACGGCGGTGGCCCGTAGAGGTCCTCCGGCGGGAAGCGCACCATCGCCGAGAGCGTCACGCCGTCGCGGACCCGGATGTATCCGTAGCCGGCATCGAGACGTTGGTCCAGGATCGACGGGTCGGGGTGCTCGTCGAGCGCGAGGACGTGGACGTCGACCGGAGCACCGGCGTCGGGGACCACCCGGTAGTCACCCGGTGGCACCGGGTGACCCGTCACCAGGCACTCGAGGATCCGGTCGGGCGAGTCGAGCACGAGCGGACGCTCCGGCAGGAACGACACGAACGCGTTCCCGGCCTCGTCGGCGACCAGGGTCACGACCTCCGCGCCGCCGTGGTCCTGGACCACCAGCCGCTCGCCCGGCGACGCGCCGGTCACCGTCAGGGTCTCGACCCCTCCGCTCACGTCCACGCTGGCCTCCCGAGGCGGTTCCGGTCGCTCAGAGCGACTCGATCAGTCGGTCCACACGTTCGTCGTGGGACTTGAAGGGGTCCTTGCACAGCACGGTCCGCTGCGCCTGGTCGTTGAGCTTCAGGTGCACCCAGTCGACCGTGTAGTCGCGCTTGCGCTCCTTGGCCCGCCGGATGAACTCGCCACGCAGTCGCGCCCGGGTCGTCTGGGGAGGCTGCTCCACGGCCTCCTCGATGTCGGCGTCCGTGACCACCCGGTCCACCATGCCCCGACGCTGGAGCCGGTAGAACACCGACCGCTCCCGGCTGATGTCGTGGTACTGGAGGTCGAGGAGCGCCACCTCGGGGCTCGACAGCGGCAGGTCGTGGCGACGTCGGTAGGCCTCGATGAGCCGGTACTTCACCACCCAGTCGAGCTCGCGGTCGAGCGACAACGGGTCGCGCTCGATCCCGGTCACCACGTGCTCCCACATGTCGAGCGCCTGCTTCTCCTGCGGCGAGAGGTCGTGGTGCTGCGCGTACCGGATGGCCCGTTCCAGGTACTCGGACTGGATCTGCAGGGCCGACAGCTCGCGCCCGTTGGCCAGGCGCACCGGACGGGTGCACGTCGGGTCGTGGCTGATCTCGCGGATGGCCCGGATCGGATTCTCGAGGCTCATGTCCCGCATGACCACGCCGGGGTCCTCGAGCATCCGCAGCACCAGCGAGCACGCGCCGACCTTGAGGAAGGTCGCGTACTCGCTCATGTTCGAGTCACCGACGATGACGTGGAGTCGGCGGAACCGGTCGGAGTCGGCGTGGGGCTCGTCCCGGGTGTTGATGATCGGCCGGGAGCGCGTCGTGGCCGAGGACACCCCTTCCCAGATGTGCTCGGCTCGCTGGGCGATCGAGAACAGTGCGCCCCGGGCCGTGGCGACGACCTTGCCGGCCCCGGCGTAGATCTGCCGGGTCACGAGGAACGGGATGAGCACCTCGGTGTAGTGGCTCAGGTCGTCGTTCCGGCTCGTGAGGTAGTTCTCGTGGCACCCGTAGCTGTTGCCGGCCGAGTCGGTGTTGTTGCGGAACAGGTAGATGTCGCCGCGGATCCCCTCCTCGGCGAGTCGGCGCTCGGCCGAGTCCACGAGCTCACCGAGGATCAACTCGCCGGCCTTGTCGTGGGCCACGAGGTCGAGGATCGAGTCGCACTCCGGCGTGGCGTACTCGGGGTGGGACCCCACGTCGAGGTAGAGGCGCGCGCCGTTGGCGAGGAAGACGTTCGAGGACCGGCCCCACGAGACCACCCGCCGGAACAGGTACCGCGCCACCTCGTCGGGACTCAGGCGCCGCTGACCGCGGAGCGTGCACGTCACCCCGTACTCGTTCTCGAGGCCGTAGATCCGCCGCTCCACGGGTGCAACCTAACCGCGGCCCGCACCGTCGCGGCGCAGCCCGGATGGGTAGCCTCCTGAGGTGCAGATGGTGGTGGTGGCGACGGCGTCGACCCGCTTCGAGGCCGAGCTCTACGCGGCCAAGCTCGGAGCGCACGGCGTGCTCTGGGAGATCCGCAGTCGCGAGCTCGTCCCCACCACCCACCCCATCGGGTGGCTCGAGGTGCTCGTACCCGTCGACGAGCGGGACGACGCCGCAGAGGTGCTCGCCGTGTCCGACGAGTCGGTGACGGACGCGCCACCCGGTCGGACCCGGCTGTCCCCGGGGCTCCGGATCCTCAGAGTGGCACTGGCGGCCGGCCTGGTGGTGCCGAGCGGCGTCCTCGTCGTCGAGTGGCTGCTCGGGCTCCTCGACGTGGTGCGCTGAGCCGAGCTCAGGCGGACCCGAGCAGCGCGCCGACCTCGTCGTCCTCGACCCGCCGGAAGCACCGTCGTGGTGCCGACCGGTCGAGGACGGCGACCTCGAGCTCGGCCGGCGCCAGGGTGCGCTCCTCGCCGGCGAGGGCGCCGGCCGCCACCGTCAGCGCGCCGCCGAGGTCCATGCCGGCGGTCCAGCTGGAACCGAGCCGCTCGCTGATCGCCTCGGCCTCGCCGCCGAGCACGGCGAAGTCGGTCTGGTCGACCAGCGTCCCGTCGTAGCGGATGTGGAACAACTGGTCCACGGCGGCCGGTGCGTCACCCGAGGCACCACGGGCCACCTCCGCCACGAGGATCTCGACCTCCATGGGCTTCATCTCGTGGGTGAACACCTGGCCGAGCATCTGCGCGTACTGGTTGGCGAGCGTCCTGGCGTCGACGTCCTCGCGACTGAACGAGAAGCCCTTGAGGTCTGCCGCACGCACCCCCGCGATCCGGAGCTGGTCGAACTCGTTGTACTTCCCGACACCGGCGAAGGCGATCCGGTCGTAGATCTCCGAGATCTTGCGGAGTGTCCGGGACGGGTTCTCGGCGCAGAGCAGCACGCCGCCCTCGTACACGGTGGCCACCAGCGAGCGACCTCGGGCGATCCCCTTCCGGGCGTAGTCGGCCCGGTCCTTCATGAGCTGCTCGGGCGAGACGTAGAACGGAGCGGTCACGCCACACCCCCGCCCTCGACGCCGCCCCGCTCCCACTGGAGACCGTCGACGATGGTCTCGAACCGGGCCCGGAGCTCAGCGTCGTCCACCCGGGCGAACCCCTCGGCGGTGATCGTCGCCACCACGGGGAAGATGTTCCGGATCAGGTCCGGTCCGCCCGTCGCCGAGTCCTCGTCGGCCGCCTCGAACAGCGCCCGCAGGACCAGGTCGACGGTCTCGTCCCGACCCGCACCCGGCCGGTACCCCAGCTTGACGACCGTGCTCGCCTGGAGGCTCCCGGAGCCGGTCGAGGCGAAGTCCAGCTCCTCGTAGCGGCCGCCCGTGGCGTCGTACTGGTACAGACGACCGGTGCCGCGTGCGGTGTCGAACCCGGCGAAGATCGGGACCACGACGAATCCCTGCATGGCGGCCGGGAGGTGGTTCCGCACCATCTGCGAGAGCTGGTTCGCCTTGCCCTCGAGGCTGAGCGGCGACCCCTCGACCTTCTCGTAGTGCTCGAGCTGCAACTGGAACAGCCGGACCATCTCGACCGCCGGCCCGGCGGCCCCGGCGATCGCCACGCCCGAGTGACGGTCGGCCGGGAACACCTTCTCGATGTGCCGGTGGGAGATCAGGTTCCCCGAGGTGGCTCGGCGGTCGCCCGCCATGACCACGCCGTCGGCGAACCTGACCGCCACGCAGGTCGTGCCGTGCGTGACCTCGAACGACGGACCGGTCCCGCCCGGGTGGGGCGCCACGGCCCCGACACGCCTCGCCAGGGACGCGAAGTCCGGGCCCGGGTCGTCCCCGGGCTGGAACGTGGGCAGGACCACGGACTACTCGCCGCCCTTCTGGATGTAGGACTTCACGAAGTCCTCGGCGTTCGACTCGAGGACCTCGTCGATCTCGTCGAGCAGGTCGTCGATGTCGGCCTTGATGCGGTCACCGGCCTCGCTGCTCGGCGGGACCTCCTCCACGGCCGGTTCCTGCCGTGCGGGCGCAGTGCGCTTCTTCTGCTCTCGCTCAGCCACGGAGCACACCGTAACGCGGCCCCGGCCGGATCGGTGGACAGCACCCGGGCTGCCGGCCCCCGACGTCAGCGACCCAGGAGTTCGATCAGCTCCTGCGCCGTGGCGGAGCGATCGATGAGCTCGCCCACGTGGGCCCGGGTCCCCCGGGAGGGCTCGAGCATCGGGACCCGGTGGAGGGCGCTCTCCCCGGTGTCGAACACGATGGAGTCCCAGTTGGCCGCCACGATGTCGTGGGAGAACTTCGCCAGGCACGCTCCACGGAAGAACGCCCGGGTGTCGTCGGGCGGCTCGGTCACCGCTCGCTCCACCTCCTCCTGCGTGACCACCGACCGGAGTCCGACCCGGCGACTGAGCGACGAGTCGGGTCGGAGGTCGTGGTACTGGAGGTCCATCGCCCGCAGCCTCGGATCGTCCCACCCGATGTCGTGACGGTCCCGGTACGCCTCGAACAGGCGGCGCTTGGCGGCCCAGTCGACACGGTCGGCGACCTCGTCCGGTCCCACCTCCAGTCCCTCGAGGACCGAGCGCCAGCCCGACAGCACCGCGGAGCCGACCTCCGGCGGGCCGAGCACCTCGAGGCCGTGCCGAGCCGCGTAGGTCTCGGCGAGTTCGAGCAGACCGAACTGCAGCTCGAGCGCCGTCGCCGTGGTGTGGTCGTCGAGCTCGAGCGGCGCACGCAGCGTGAGGTCTCGGGACACCTGGTGCATGGCCGGCACCGGACGGGCGAGCCCCACGGCGGGACCGATCTCGTCGTCCTCGAGCATGGCGAGCACCAGCGCCGTCGTCCCGAGCTTCAGCAGCGTCGCGGTCTCCGACATGTTGGCGTCCCCGGCGATCACGTGGAGCCGGCGGTACTTCTGGGCGTCGGCGTGCGGCTCGTCGCGGGTGTTGATGATCGGGCGCTTGAGCGTCGTCTCGAGCCCGACCTCCTCCTCGAAGAAGTCCGCACGCTGGGTCAGCTGGAACGGCACCCGGTCCGGGTCCGACAGCGGGGTCTCCGTGCCGACCTTGCCGGAGCCCGTGAAGACCTGACGGGTGACCAGGTGGACGGTCGCGTGCAGGACGATCCGTCCGAACGGCACGGCACGGTCCACGAGGTAGTTCTCGTGACACCCGTAGCTGTTGCCCTTGCCGTCGGAGTTGTTCTTGTAGACGACGATCTCCTCGCCGTCCGGCAGGAACGAGCGAGCAGCGGCCATCGAGCGCACCAGGACCTCCTCGCCGGCCCGGTCGAAGCGGACGGCGCTGAGCGCGTCGGCGGTCTCGGGACAGGAGAACTCGGGGTGCGCGTGGTCCACGTAGTAGCGGGCGCCGTTGGTGAGGACCGCGTTCACGAGGTGGGTCTCGACCTCGGGTGCGAGGGACAACAGCAGCGCCTCGCCCCGGGCATCGATGCCCGGCGACTCGTCCTGGAAGTCCCAGCCCACCCGCTGGGTCCGGTGACCGCCGAGACCCTGCTCCAGCGTGGTCAGGTAGGCGTTGATGAGCGTGGAGGACGCCGCGATCGGGTTCGACTCCGCCGCTCCCCGGACGATGATGCCGTACTCGGTCTCGATGCCGAGCACCTTCGGGATCGCCACGACGCCGACCCCCGGCTCAGAGGTACTGGCCGGTGGCGACCCGCTCGATCGAGCGGCCGCCCGCCGGGTCGGTCGAGGTGTCGTCGTGCACGAGGGTCCGCACGTAGATGATGCGCTCACCCTTCTTGCCGGAGATCTTCGCCCAGTCGTCCGGATTCGTGGTGTTGGGGAGGTCCTCGTGCTCCTTGTACTCGCGGTGGATCGAGTCGAGGAGGTCCTGGACCCGGATCCCTCGCGGCCCCCCTCCGAGCTCCCGCTTGATCGCCAGCTTCTTGGCGCGCCGCACGATGTTCTCGATCATGGCGCCCGAGGAGAAGTCCTTGAAGAACATGATCTCCTTGTCACCGTTCTGGTACGTCACCTCGAGGAACTGGTTGGCCTCGTCGTCCCGGTACATCTCCTCGACGGTGCGCTCGATCATCACGCGCACGGCCTTGTCGAGGTCGCCGCCACCGAGCGTGTCCACCTCCTCGGCGTCGAGGGGCAGGTCCGCGGTCAGGTAGCGGGCGAACACCTGGGCCGCCGCCGACTCGTCGGGTCGGTTGATCTTGATCTTCACGTCGAGGCGGCCGGGTCGGAGGATGGCCGGGTCGATCAGGTCCTCACGGTTCGATGCGCCGATCACGATCACGTTGCGCAGGGTCTCGACGCCGTCGATCTCGGCGAGCAGCTGCGGGACGATCGTCGCCTCCATGTCGGACGAGATCCCGGTGCCACGGGTGCGGAACAGCGACTCCATCTCGTCGAAGAACACGATGACCGGGAGACCCTCGGCCGCCTTCTCCCTGGCCCGCTGGAACACGAGCCGGATGTGACGCTCGGTCTCACCCACGTACTTGTTGAGGAGCTCGGGACCCTTGATGTTGAGGAAGAAGCTCCGGGCCTCGGCGCCGGTCGTCTCGCTCACCTTGCGGGCCAGGCTGTTCGCCACCGCCTTGGCGATGAGCGTCTTGCCGCAGCCCGGCGGGCCGTAGAGCAGGATCCCCTTCGGGGCCGGGAGGTCGTACTCCCGGAACAGGTCCTGGTGCAGGAACGGCAGCTCGACGGCGTCGGTGATCTGCTCGATCTGCTCGTCGAGACCGCCGATGTCCTCGTAGGAGATGTCGGGCACCTCCTCGAGCACCAGCTCCTCCACCTCCGGCCGGGGCAGCCGCTCGAGCAGGAGGCCGCTGCGGGGGTCCACCAGGAGGACGTCGCCGCTGCGCAGCGGCTGGTCCACCAGTTGCTCGGCGAGTTCCGCCACGCGCTGATCGTCTGAGCGACCCACCACCAGCGCCCGACGACGGTCGTCGAGCAGCTCGACCAGGGTGACCGTCTCCCCGGCTGCCTCGGGCCCCCGGACCATGACGACGTTGTACGCGTCGTTCAGCACGACCTCGGCGCCGGGCACCAGCTCCTCGGGGTCGAGCGCGGGTGACACCCGGACCCGCATCTTGCGTCCGGCCGCCTGCACGTCGACGGTGTCGTCGTCGTTCGTGCCGAGCAACGTGGCGTAGGCCGCCGGCGGCTGGGTGAGCTTGTCGACCTCCTCGCGGAGGGCGGCGATGTGGTCCCGTGCCTCCCGGAGCGTGTACGTGAGCTTCTCGTTCTGGCTGACCGCCTGGGCCAGTTGCCCCTTGGTCTCGAGCAGGCGCTCCTCGAGCGTGCGCACCCGCTTCGGGCCGTCCTGCAGACGCCGCACGAGCGCCGCGACCTCGTCCTCCAGTGCCCGGACCTGGTCACGCAGGGCGTCGGGGTCCTCCCCGGGGCCGGACCCGTCGTGACCTCCGGCGCCGGTTCCCTCCTCGTCGACCATGTGCACCTCCGTCGGGGTCCGTCGGGGACGGTCTACCTCACCCGGCGACGGGTTCGGTGACAGCGATGAGCCGACACGGGGCGGACCGCCCGGAATTAACCCGCGATTTCCGAGTAAATTACGTCCCGCGGCTACACTGCCGTCGTCCACTCCCCCGGCTCCGGCCGACGAGCACAAGGCAGGTCAACCGACATGGGTCTGAAGGTCTGGATCGATCAGGATCTCTGCACCGGCGACGGTCTCTGCGAGGAGATCTCCCCGGCGGTGTTCGCCCTCCTCGACGATGGACTGGCCTACGTCAAGGACGGCGACAAGGTGCTCTCCGACCCGGGTGGCGCTCAGGGGATCGCACCGATCCCCGACGGTGAGATCGAGGGCGTCGTGGAGTCCGCCGAGGAGTGCCCCGGCGAGTGCATCTTCATCGAGGCCGACGAGGACTGACCGCACTGCGGACGCCGGTCGGACCGGCCCCGCTGATCGCACACCCTCCCGCCGCCGACACTCCCCGCGCGGCACCGCACCGGGACCCTCGCCTCAGGGGGTCGTGTCCTCGGGCGTCGTCGCCTCGGGCGTCGTCGTCGACGTCGACGTCGTGGTGCTCGTGGTCGTGGTCGTCGTCGAGGTGCTCGTGGTCGTGGTGGGACGTGCCGTCGTCGGTGGAGCGGTGGTGGGTCGCTGGGTGGTCGAGGTCGTGACCACCGTGGTCGACGTCGAGCTGGTCGTCGACGTCGGCGGCGTGTCGTCCCGACCGCTCACGATGGCGTAGGCCACGCCGGCGCCCACGATCAGGATCGCCGCCACGATGACCCAGGCCCACGCCGGGACGCCGCCCCCGCGGCCGGGATCCGGGGGGACCGCTGACGCTCCACCCGCTGGACCGGTGCCGGCCGTCGCAGCCGCTGCGGCTGCGGGCAGGACCTCGGTGGGTTCGCCCGCACCACCGGTGGTCGCACCGGGCATCGCTCGGGTCGGCTCGTCGCCGACGGAGGGGAAGGAATCCTCGGGGGGTTGGCTCACGCTCCGACCCTAACGGCGTCCGTCCCCGGACGGGGCGGATCCTCAGGCGAGGCAGGCGCCCGTCGGGACCGGCGAGTCCCCGACGGCCGCCAGGTCGTCGGCCAGCTCGGCCACCGGGAGGGCGTAGGCGACGCCAGCGGCGTCGGGGGCGATGGCCACGGCGACGGCCACGACGCTGCCGTCGTCCCGGACCACTGCGCTCCCGGAGTCTCCGGGAGCGAGCTCCGACGCCAGGACGACGAGCCGCCGCTCGACCTCGCCACGGTCGTAGATGTCGTAGCCCAGGGCCTCGATCACCTCGCTCACCTCGAACGGAGACGGATCGAACGGCCCCCCGCCCGGGAAGCCGAGCACCAGTCCCCGGTCACCCGGCGCCGCGGTGTCCGTCGGGAGCGGGTCGAGGGGCACGTCGGTCCGGAGGAGTGCCAGGTCGGTGTCCGGGTCGAACGCCACGACCCGGGCCTCGCCCCGCCGTCCGTCCACGGTCTCCACCTCGAGGGACTCCGTCCCGGCGACGACGTGGGCGTTCGTCGCCACCAGACCCTCGGCGATGGCCCAACCGCTGCCGGTCTGGATCGAGTCGCAGGCCGGGCCCTCGATCCTCACGACGCTGTTCGTCAGGGCGGCGAGCTGGTCGGCTCCGATCGCGGATCCCGCCGGAGGTGGACCCACGTCGGGTGCCGGCTGGAAGTCCTTGAACAGCTCGGGGAACTCACCGCTGCGCAGTCGACGCTCCAGCTCGTCGAGGATCGGTGGCGGATCGGGCAGGCTGCGGTTGAGGAAACCGGCGACCACCGAGCTCCGGGCGATGCCGGCCGACCACCCGTCCGAGCGGGACAGCACCGGGAGGACCAGCCAGACGACCACGAGGACACCGAGGACGCCCAGCCCTGCGCCGGCGAGCGAGTCGACGGTGCGGGCGCCCCGCTCCCCTGACGACGGCCGGACCCGTCCGCCCAGGCTCGCTCCGATCCCCTGGCCGAGGGTGACCAGCGCCAGGGTCGCGAGGACGCTCACGCCCGCGATCAGCGGGCGCGACTCGAGCTCGAGCGTGGAGATCAGCCGGGGCACGGCCGCGAGTGCGACGAGCAGACCGAGCCCTGCGCCGACCCAACCGAACGCTCTCGTCAGGAATCCCATGCGCCAGCCGCCGAGCAGGGCCACCACTGCGGCGACACCGATCAGGACGTCGAGCGCGTTCACCCCGGCTCCGCCAGCCGACGAGCCACGGTGAGGAATCCCGTGTGGGCCACCATCCGGTGGTCCGGCCGAACCGACGGCGGCTCGACGTGCCACGAGCGGTGGAGGACCTCGATCGTCTCCACCTGGGTGAAGGTCGCCGGCTCGAGCGACTCCCGGAACTGGACCACCTGCACGATGCTCGGCGTGTACGCGAGCAGGATCCCGCCGGGCCGCAACGCCGTCGCGGCGTGGGGGACGACCCGCCACGGCTCCGGGAGGTCCAGGACCACCCGGTCGAGGTCCCGCTCGTCGATGCCGTCGTAGGTGTCACGGAGCTCCACCCGGTAGCGGTCACCCACCGAGTCCCCGAGGAAGCGTTCGACGTTCGCCCGTGCCCGCTCGGCGAAGTCCTCCCGCACCTCGTAGCCGACCACGTCGGCGCCGGAGCGCAGGAGGGCCATGGAGAGCGCACCCGAGCCGACACCGCTCTCGAGCACCCGGTCGCCCGGCCCGACGTCCGCGAGCAGGAGGATCGGTCCGAGATCCTTCGGGTAGATCACCTGCGCCCCGCGGGGCATCTTGAACACGAAGTCCGCCAGCGTCGGCCGGAGCACCACGAACGACTGTCCCCGGCTGCTGCGCACGGTGGCTCCGTCGCTCAGGCCGATGACGTCGTCGTGCTCGACGAAACCCGACTGGGTGTGGAACTGGCCCCCCGGTCGCAGGGTGGCCTGGTAGCGCCGACCCTTCGGGTCGAGGAACTGCACCAGGTCCCCGGCGTCGAGGACGCCTCTGGGCGCGCTCACCGGATCCGACGCGGGTTCGAGGTGACGCAGGGAGCCGGGCGCAGCATGCGGGGATTCTCGCAGCCGCAGCCCGGCTGCGACCAACGCCCTAGGAGTAGAACCGGTCGCGGCTGGCCCGACGTCGACCGCGCCGGGATCGCTCGCGTGCCTGCTGGGCCCGCTCGAAGCTGGCGGACCGCGCCGCCTCGAGCGCGTCCGTCACCTCCACGAGCTGACCGCGGACCTCACGCTGGCGGCGTGTGGGAGCGACCGCCCGGTCGAACCGCTCCCCGGCGACCGACTCTCGGGCGAGGAGCCGCCGGGCCCGTCGACCCCCCGGCCGACTCCGGTCGAGCCGTCGCTGCACACGGGCGAGACGCCGGGCCGCCCGACGCTGACCCCGGGTCGGTCGGCTCAGCTCCGCGTCCCGTGACGCCAGCGCGCGCTGGCGGCCGGCGAGTCGGCGCTCGAGGCGCGACGGCTTGGGTCGCGCCACGACCAGGTAGGCCTCACCGGGGCGGAGTCGGGCGCCCGTCAGCGGATGGGCCGGCCGCTCACGCGCCTCACGGAGACCCTCGACGAGGAACGTGGCGCCCCGGCCGGCCAGGTCGGCGCCGAGACCGTCGCCGAGCACCCTCGCGACGAGCGTCCGGGTGAGGCGCTGGGTGAGGGAGGCCATCAGGCCCTGCGCACCTCGATGACCGCCGACGAGCGCTTGCCGGCCCGGCGCCCGAGCACGAAGGTCAGCACCAGCAGGAGCAGCGCCACCAGGATCCCGGCCGCCAGCACCTGGTTGCGGACCTCCTCGACCTGGTCCTGGGCCTCACCCTGGATGTCGGTCAGCTTGGCCTTCAGGTCGGCCCGGCCGATGGCGTTGTCTGCGGCGCGCTCTGCCTGGCTCATCGTTGCTCCTCGGGTGCTCGGCGGTCAGGTACGCCGGAGGAACCTGGCGAGTCGGGCGAAGAAGAACGCCGACACCAGTGCTCCCACGACGGCGACGATCGTATACGGCACCCACGAGAACCGCCCCCCGGCCACCTCGGACGGATCGTTGAACACGGTGAGCTCCTGGAGACCGCGGAGCAGAGCGAGCAGGCCGAACAGCAGCCCCGTCGCGATGCACAGCGCGCCGGCGATGCCGAACGCCAGGTCGTGGCCGAGGTTCCTGAGGGGCTCGACCGTCTCCTGCTTGGCGTAGGCGACGACGAGGTCCTTGAACTCGGTCGCCTCGGCCATCGGGCCCCGGCGCACGTCGGCCAGTGGCCGCCTCTCGGTCGCTCGGTCGCTCACCGCTCCTCCTCGTCACCGCCACGGTCGGCGCACCGCGTTGGTCTAGCACGACCGACCGGTCAGTCGGCGTTCCAGGCGTCGTCGTCACCGCCCGGGTCGCCGAGCCGGAGCCTGGCCTCCAGCAACTCGTGCTGCTCGGCGACGAGTTCCTCGACCACGACGAGCCGCTCGGTGGCCGAGGTGGTCCCGAGCACACGCTGACGGTCGAGCGAACCGAGTGGCGCCAGCACCGCAGCCTGGTAGGTGGCGAGCCACACGTCCTCGCTCAGCTCGACGTCGACCGGCCCGGAGGACCCGAGCTCGCTCGCGAGCGCCAGGCACCGCCGCACCTGCACGGCGAGCGACCCCACCCGGTCGGCGGCGTCGGGCGGCAGCGTCGGATCGTCGTCCAGCGCGCTGGTGCGCGCCCTCGGGAACGGGTCGTCGGGGAGCCACTCGAGGACCCGGATCGGACGCGTGCCCACGGTGACGAGCGCCCACCGACCGTCGTCGGTCCGTCCGGCCTCGAGCACCCGGGCCACGCAGCCCACCATCGCCCGGATGTCACCCCCGCCGACCTCGCTGCCGCGCTCGATCAGGGTGACGCCGAACTCGGGCTCGTCCAGGTCGAGCACGGCCTCGACGAGCCGCCGGTAACGATCCTCGAACACGTGGAGCGGCAGCAGCATCCCCGGCAGCAGCACCGAGCCGAGCGGGAACATCGGCGTGGGTTCGACGGTCACGCCGGCCTCGCGGGGAGCGGCCGCAACTGCTCGGGCGCGGGCACGACCGGGTACGTCAACGAGGACAGGAGCAGGCGCTCCTCGAGGCCCTCGAGGACGGACTCGTCCACGGAGTCGGCGTTGGCCGCAACGGCGAACGCCACGTCGCGGCCGGGCTCGGTGCGCAACCACCCGGCGAGCGACCGGACCCCGTCGAGCGACCCGGTCTTGGCCCGGAGCCGTTCCACCAGGCCGGTCCCCACCATGCGGTCCTCGAGGGTCCCGGGCGCACCCGGAGTGGCCAGCCACGAGGCCAGCGGCGCGTCGGGTCCTGCGGTCTCGAGCACGGCGACCATCGCGTCGCAGCTCAGCCGGTCGTCCCGGGACAACCCGGACCCGTCGGCGAGGACGGCGCCCTCGACGGGCACGCCGACCTCCCTCGCCCACGCGAGGAGCTCCTCGGTACCGGCTGCGGTCGTGCCGACTCCCCGACGCTGGACGCCGATCTCCTTGACCAGCAGCTCCGCAGTGGTGTTGTCGGAGAACCGCACGAGTTCCTCGGCGAGCTCCGCGACCGTCGGAGACTCCACACGGGCGACCTCCACGTCCCCCGGCGGCGCCACACCCACCCGGGGCGTCCCGTCCACCGTGACGCCCCGGGCCTCGAGGAGCGCCGTGAAGGTCTCGGCCGCCTGCAGCGCCGGTTCCGCGCCGCCCGAGACCGGCCGGCCGTCGTCGACGACCAGCGCCGACAGACGGGACACCTGCCCGTCGGAGACGTAGCCCGGCTTCCAGCCGGGCGCGTCACGGACGTCGTCGTAGCGGGACTCGTCCCCGACCACCGACCCGGTCACCCGGTCGACCCCGGTCGCGGCCACTCGATCCGCCAGGAGCTCGAGCGGGGTGAGCAGGTTGCGCGGGAGCCCCTCGTAGGGTTCGTAGCCCGAGGTCGTCAGCACCGGATCTCCCCCGCCGACCAGCACCAGGTCACCGTCGATGGTCCCGGTCGACCCGACCGGCGCACCTCCCGGGCCCGGTGGCGCCACCACGACCGTGGCCAGCCTCGTCCCGGCGCCGAGCAGGGCGACCGCGCCGCTCGCCGTGAGGGGCTTGAGGTTCGACGCCGGGATGACGTCGAGGTCCGCCCGGACCGACACGAGCTCGGTCCCGTCGGTGCGCAGCAGCACGCAGGACCGATCGGGCAGGGAGTCCACGAGCGGCGCCAGCTCGGCCCGCAGCGTGCGGGCACCGGTGGCGGCGACCGTCCACTCCGGCACCCGTCGGGCCGAGAGCAGCGGGGTCGCCACGGCCGGGAGCGGGTCGCCGTCCGGGACCGCCACCTCCACCGCAGGCCCGCTCACCCACCACAGCGCCCCTGCCAGGGTGCCGAGGACCGCGAGCACCACCGGGAGGCGGCCGGACGGGGACGCCGCAGGACGTGGACGACGCCGGACGACCCGACCGGTGCCCGAGTCGTCGCTCACGAGCCGGCGAGGTGCCGCCCGCGACGCACCAGGTGTCCGAGCGCGGCGACGGCCCGTTCGGCGGACGGGAAGCAGTACCCGCCCGACTCCCTGACGCCGGCCGGACCCGGGTTGTCCGGGAACGCCACGGCGAGCTCGGTGGCCACGAGGACCGGCGTGGCGTGCTTCCGGCTCGCCTCCACCGCCGCCTCGGCGTAGCGGCGGTCCTGTCGCTCGTGGTACTCGACGATCCGACCGATGCCCTCGTCCGGGTGGTGACCTCCGACACGGAGCATCCTCGCCTGGTTCGACTGGATCCCGATCCCGAGGAACACCACGGCGTCCACGTCGGGGTGCGCGGCGACCAGGTCGAGGACGGTCGGCACGGTGTCCCGGGTCTCGCCTCCGGCGAGGTCCAGCGGGTTGTTCCGACTCCAACGCGGTGGCAGCAACTCGTCGACGGCGGCGAGCAGGTCCTCGGGGAGCTCGAGCAGCTCCAGGTCCCGGTGTCGGGTGATGGCGTCGGCGGCGAGCACACCCCAGCCGCCGACGGTGGTCACCACCGCCACGCGACCGCCGGGAGCCGGGGGCTGGGTGGCGAACGCCGCTGCGGTGTCGAAGGCCTCCTCGGCCGTGGCGGCGCGACTGACGCCGAACTGACGGCATAGCCCCTCGAAGGTGGCGTCGTCGGTGGCGAGCGAACCGGTGTGGCTGGCGGCCGCCCGCGCCCCCGCCTCGGTGGCGCCACCCTTGAGCAGCACGAGGGGCTTCGACGCGGTCACCCGACGCACGGACTCCACGAACGCGCCACCGTCGGCGATCCCCTCGACGTAGGCGAGCGCCACGGTGGTGGCGTCGTCCACGGCGTAGTACTCGAGCACGTCGGCGACGCCGACCGCCGCTGCGTTGCCAGCCGAGAGGGCGCGTGCCACACCCACCCCGCTGCGACAGGACCAGTTGAGGAACGCCGAGACCAGGTTCCCGGACTGACTGACCACGCTCACGGTGCCCGCCGGTGGGTACGGGGCCACGATCTGGGCGCACATCGACGACGGCGTGGAGACCACGCCCTGACCGTTCGGTCCCACCAGCAGGATCCCGAGCTCGTCGGCCAGGGCCACGAGCTCGGCCTGAGCCCGTCTGCCCGCCTCGTCGGCCTCCCCGTAGCCGGCCGATGCCAGGAAGGCCGCACGGACACCGATCGCCGCTGCGTCACGGAGGACGTCGGGGACGGTCGACGCCGGGGTGCACACGAACACCAGGTCGGCGGATCCCGGCTCGAGCTCGGTGAGGGACCTCGCCGTCGGGACACCCAGGATGGTCGCCCCGTCCCGGTTGGTGGCCTGGACCCGGCCCCGGTACCCGGAGGCCAACAGGTTGTGCAGACTCACGAACCCGAACTTGCCGGGATGGGTGGAGGCACCGGCGACCACGACGCCGTCGGGGTCGAACAGCGCGGTGAAGCGGTCGTCGGCGCCGGCGCCCGGCGCCCGGACCGGCAGGACGCCCTCGTCGTCGACGACCACGAGGGCGTCGACGGCGACCGGCCGGCCGTCGCAGACGATGAGGGGGTTGAGGTCGATCGAGGACACCGGGCCGGCGTCCACCTCTCGCACCGCGCCGAGGGCGACGAGCACGTCGGCGACAGCGTCGCGGTCGAGCGCCGGCTCACCCCGCAGCGGACCGAGGAGCGCCTGACTGCGCAGGTCGTCGAGCATCGACAGGGCCTCGGCGTGGTCCAGGGGGGCCAGCCGGACGCTGACGTCGGCGAGCGCCTCGGTCAGCACGCCGCCGAGTCCGACCACCACGGTCGGACCGAAGGTCGGGTCGAGGTTCGCCCCGGCGATGAGCTCGCGGTTGCCCCGCACCACGGGAGCGACGAGGACCCCCGTCGCGCCGTCCTCCGGGACCGCCCGGGACAACAGGTCGTCGGTGGTCCGGCGCACGGCCTCGGCGTCGGACAGTCCGACCACGACCAGGCCGCGCTCGCTCTTGTGCGCCACGTTGTCCCCGCAGAGCTTCACCACCACCGG
>CAIQNH010000044.1 GCA_903873135.1 uncultured Actinomycetes bacterium | reverse complement strand
GTCTGATCCTCCGGCTGATCCGTTCGGACTCGTCCTCGGACACCAGCGCGTCCATGCCGGTACGGAACCGGTCGTCGCTGTCGGCAATGTCGTAGGTGCGACCGGAGTAGGACCGGAGGACACCGTGTTCGGCGCAGAGGCGGCGCAGCTCGGCGTACTCGTCGAGGTCCCGCTGCGCCCGGCTGGCCTTCCACGTCACCAGCACGTCCACCTGGCCGGACCGGATCAGCTGCTTGGCCTTCTCCCAACCAGGGCGTGAGCGTGAACCACGGCGTGCACTCCGTCCGTCGTCCTCGACCACCGCCGCCACGGACCAGCCATTCGCCTCGCATACGGCCTCACACTCGCCACGCTGCTGCTGGACCGATGCCGACCGCCCAGGGTTCCGGGGGTCGGCCTTGCTTCGACGGGCTCAGATGATGGCGCCCGTGCAGACGCCCTACGCTGCGACGTTGACACCCCAGACCGTCACCTCACCGCACCCGGCGGCGAGGCACTCGTCGACGACCTGGGTCACGAGCCGCGCTTGTTCGGTCTCGTCCCGGTCGACCCCGAGGGGCACGTCGAGCTCGGTGACGGCGACCTCGACGCCCAGCTCCCGCAGTCGGCGGACGACGTCGCCGACCGCCCCGGCGCGCAGCGGTGCGTCCAGCGTGAGGTGGGTCTGGAGTCCGACCCCGTCGATCGGCGTGCCGCCGGCCCGCAGCGTGCGGACGAGCTCGACCAGGGCGTCCGCCTTGGCCGGCAGGTACTCGGTGAGGTTCTCGTTGAGCCACAGCTCCGCGCTCGGGTCGGCCGCCCGGGCGGTCCGGAACGCCAGGTCGATGTGGCCCGGGCCCAGCCGCTCCAGGTAGGGGTTGGCGTCCAGGGTGGAGCCCGCGACGGCGAGTGGCTCGTTGACCACGTCCCACCGGTCGACCCGTCCTGCGTAGCGACCGACCTGGGTGGTGATGCCGTCCACGACCGCGGTCCGGAACGCGCCCGGGTCCCGCAGGTCACGCAGCCAGGTCGGCATCCCGTTGCCGGCGGCCTGCCCCCACACCAGGGTGTGCCCCCGGACCTGCTGTCCGCTCGCCTCGGCGAACGCGACCACCTCGTCGGCTCCCCGCCAGTCCCAGGTGTCGGGCGTGGGTCGGGTGACCGACCACTTCATGTCGTTCTCCGGTGTGACGGAGTTGAACTCGCGCGCCGCTCGCTCGCCGTGGGCCGGGACGTCGCGGAGCGTCGCGGCGTCGACGGCCGCGCCGATGCGGACGCCCGAGACGTCGGCTGCCTGTCGGAGCGTGCAGTCCCCGACGTCGGCAGGGGAGCACGCCGGTGGGGCCGCCTCCGTGGTGGTGGCCGGCCCGTCGGTGGCCGCCCGGGTCGTCGTGTCCTCGGTGCTACCGCCACACGCGACCGGGAGCACCAGTGCCAGGACCGCTGCGCCGAGCGCTGCGGGGCGACGACGCCTCAGCGGTCGCCCCCGTAGCGGGCGAGGATCCGCTCCCGGGCCGGCGGGTGGATGTTGGCCAGGGTGACGTCGCCGTCGTAGTGCTCGAGCACGCGTCGGTCCATCACCGCCCGCCACAACGGCGGGACGTAGGCCAGTCCGAGCATGAGGCCGTAGCCCGAGGGCAGCTGGGGCGACTCCTCGAAGTGTCGCAGCGCCTGGTACCTGCGGGTGGGGTGGGCGTGGTGGTCGGAGTGTCGCTCGAGCTGGTAGAGGATCACGTTCGACGCCACGTGGTTGGAGTTCCACGAGTGCTGTGGGTTGCAGCGTTCGTAGCGTCCGTTGGCGTCCTGCTGGCGCAGCAGTCCGTAGTGCTCCAGGTAGTTGACGACCTCGAGCAGCGAGAAGCCGAAGACGGCCTGGACGACGAGGAACGGGAGGATCGCCCACCCGAACACGGCGGTCAGCGTCCCGAAGAGCACCACCGTGAGCGCCCACGAGTTCAGCACGTCGTTGTGGATGCTCCAGACCCGCTCGCCGCGGCCGCGCAGTCGCCTGGCCTCGATCCGCCAGGCCGAGCGGGCGCTGCCCACGACGGTCCGGGGGAGGAACGCCCAGAACGTCTCGCCGAGTCGGGAGCTGGCCGGGTCCTCCGGCGTGGCGACCCGGTTGTGGTGGCCCCGGTTGTGCTCGACGTAGAAGTGGCCGTACCCCGTCTGGGCGAGCGCGATCCGGGCGAGCGACCGCTCCGCCTTGACGTTCTTGTGGCCGAGCTCGTGTGCGGTGTTGATGGCGACTCCCCCGACCGTGCCGACCGTCAGCGCGTACCCCAGCTCCTGGACCCAGTTCAGGTCACGGCTGACGACCACCCAGCAGGCGAAGACGAGCCCGGCGTACTGGAGGGGGAGGAACAGGTAGGTGCACCACCGGTAGAAGCGATCCTCGCTGAGCTGGGCGACGGCCCAGTCGGGTGGGTTGGACCGGTCCTGTCCGAAGACCCAGTCGAGCAGCGGGATGATGAGCAGGATCCAGATCGGACCCGAGTACCACAGGACGTTCGTCCAGCCGCCGGGCTCGGTCCAGTCCGCTGCGCCGAACGGCAGGAGCGGCACGACCAGGCCGAGCAGCCACAGGTAGCGCTTGCGGTCCTTCCAGGTGACGGTCTCGCCGTCGATGGTGGTGGTGAGGGTCCTCACGGTGTGCTCGCTCCTCGTGCGGGTTCTGGTTCGCCGGGACCGGCGTTCCCGGACCCACCGCCGTGGAGGGCGCCGAGGACCAGGAACGAGGCGACGTAGTCGGCGACGACCTCGGGTGGGTCGTCGGGGGCGTTGACGGCGTAGCTGACGAGCAGCCGGGCGACGATGTCGGCGAATCGGCGTCGTCCGACCGGGTCGTCGGTCAACTCCGGGGTCCGCTCGGCGACGATCGACTCGACGATGGCCCGCACGTGGACGACGACCGGACCGCTGTCGGTGGTGAGGATCGGGACCAGCGAGTCGGGCTCGGTGCTGAGCAGCCGGTCGAGCAGCGGGTGCGTGCGGAGTCCGACGAGGGCGGCGTGGATCGACGCCCGGAGCGCCTCGAGCGGATCGTCCAGGTCCACCGTGGCGGCCGTGATCTGCTCGACCAGCACGGCGGTCTCGCTCAGCACCACGGTGGCGACGAGGGCGTCCTTCGAGGGGAAGTACCGGTAGAGGGTCTGGCGGGAGAGGCCGGCTCGACGGGCGACGTCGGCCATGGACATCCGGGCGATCCCGTGGTCGGTCGCCGTGGCGAGGGCGGCGTCCACGAGGCGCTGCCGGATCGTGAGTTCCTCGGCGGCGGCCGAGGGTTCCGGGCGGGCGTCGGGCATGAGTGACAGAGTAACGAAATCTGTCAAGCTGTCAAGCCCTCGCCGCCCGGGAACCCGCTCGGCCGGACTCAGCGGCCGAGCAGCCGTCGCCGGAGGCCGACGAACGCCGAGGCCAGTGCGAACACGACCAGCACCGCCACTCGCTGGAGGTTGACGCCCCAGTTGGAACCGTCCCGGGCCTCGGCCACGGCCTCGTCCACGATGGCGTCGACGTCGACCTCACCCCGGACGGCTGCAGCCTCTGCGGGGCTCAGGCCGCTCGTGTCCACGTCGGTGCTCACCTCGGGGGTGACCACGACGATCGAGGTGGGGGAGTCCCCACCGGGGACGGCGTCCTGGGCGGCTGCCGTGCCGGCGAGCGGACCCGCAACGGTCAGGGCGAGCAGTCCTGCGGCGAAGGCCCGGACGGTACGGCGGCGGATGGTGGTGGTCTCCACGATGGTCTCCTCTGGTTCCCGGCGGTCGGTCGCCGCCTCCACCGGTCCAGACCCGCAGCTCGCCCGGACGTGACACGAACCAGTGGCGGAATCGGACGCCGCGACCGGTCGGACAGACCTCAGACCACGGCGTGACCCACCGTGAGGTAGGTCCACGGCTTCGGGCCCCGGGCGAACGCCGAGCGGGACGACCTGAGCGTCATCCCGGCGTCACCGACGAGTCGGACGGGTTCCCGGACCAGGTGGCAGCCACCTGCGAGCCGCTGCTGGACGCCGTCGAGCCGGTGCTGCCAGCGGGCCACCGACCGCTCCGGCGCCAGACCGTGCTCCAGGAAACGGAACTCGCCGCCGGGGCGGACCACCCGCCGGATCTCGGAGAGCGCCCGATCCACGTCGGGGATGGTGCAGAGCGTGAAGGTGCAGAGCGCGGCGTCGACCGAGTCGTCGTCGAGCGGGATCGACTCGCCGTCCAGTCCCACGAAGTCGACCTGCGCCGTGCTGGCCCGCACTCGGGCGGCGGCGCGGTCCCGGGCCACGGTCGACGGTTCCACGGCCAGCACCCGCTCGACCTGCTCCGGGTAGTGGGGCAGGTTGAGCCCGGAGCCGAAGCCGACCTCCAGCACCGTGCCGCCGAGTCCCGCCGACGCCTCGACGCGCCACCGGTCGAACCCTCGGTCGCCGCAGGCGAGGTCGACGAGTCGGGGCAGGACGTGCTGTTCGTAGAGGCCCACGTCGAGGACGCTACCGGCGATGCCCGCCGGGCGGTCACCCGTGGCTCAGGGGCGGGTCTTCGGTGCGAACGCCTCCGTCAGCGACGGGTCCGAGAGCACGTGCGGCGCGAGGATCGCCTCGGCCCGCTCGGCGAGATCGTCGGTCAGCTCCACGTCCAGCGCACCGACGTTGTCCTCGAGCTGCTCGGGCCGGCTGGCCCCCACGATGCAGGAGGCCACGTTGTCGTTGCGCAACACCCAGGCGATCGCCAGCTGCGCCGTGGTGCAGCCGATCTCCCCGGCGAGCTCGCCGAGCTGCTGCACGGCGGTGAGCAGCTCGTCGTTCATGAACAACTGCATCGTGTTGGTCTTGGGGTCGCCGTGAGCGGCTCGGGAGTCCTCGGGTGGCGGCTGGCCCGGCAGGTACTTCCCGGTGAGCACACCCTGCAGCAGCGGCGACCAGACGATCTGGCTGATGCCGAGCTCCCGGCACGTCGGCACGACCTCGGCCTCGATCACCCGCCAGAGCATGGAGTACTGCGGCTGGTTGGAGACGAACGGGATGCGCAGCTCGTCCGCGAGCGTCTGGCCGGCGCGCAGCTGCTCGGCCGTCCACTCGCTGACGCCGATGTAGTGGACCTTGCCCTGGCGGACCAGGTCGGCGAACGCCGTCATCGTTTCCTCGAGCGGCGTCTCGGTGTCGAACCGGTGCGCCTGGTACAGGTCGATGTGGTCGGTGCGCAGCCGACGCAGCGACGCGTGGCAGCTCTCCATGATGTGCTTGCGCGACAGGCCCCGGTCGTTCGGGCCGGCTCCGGTCGGGAAGTAGACCTTGGTGAAGATCTCGAGGCTCTCGCGTCGGATGCCCTCGAGCGCACGACCGAGCACGTCCTCGGCCCGCGTCTCGGCGTACACGTCGGCGGTGTCGAATGTGGTGACGCCCAGGTCGAGGGCGGCGTGGACGCAGGCGGTGGCCCGATCGTCCTCGACCTGGCTGCCGTGGGTGATCCAGTTGCCGTAGCTGATGGCGCTCACCAAGAGGCCGCTGTCGCCGAGATATCGGTGTTCCATCCGTGCATCCAACCACGTCCGGGTGGTGGACCGCGCACCGGACTACCGGACCGGGGGTCGGAGGCCGCAGACTGTGCGGGTGAACACGATCCAGCGGGACGTCCTGGTGATCGGCGGTGGCCCCGCCGGTGCGGCCGCGGCGATCGTGGCGGCCGAGGCCGGAGCCCGGGTGACGGTGTTCGAGAAGGGCCTGCCCGGACGGGACAAGATCTGCGG
>CAIQNH010000043.1 GCA_903873135.1 uncultured Actinomycetes bacterium | reverse complement strand
GCACCGTCGGGGAGGTCCGCCGCTGTCGCCGCCACCTGGGCGGCCTCGACCCGCAGGAGTTCGGCGTCGAGCCGACCGACCAGGTTGGGCTCGGGCGATCCGGTCAGGTACTCGCCGATGGTCCGACGACCCAGGGTGGGGTGCTCCCAGCAGGCCGTCATCACGACGCTGTGGAGGCGGCCGTCGTTGAGGCCCACGTACGGGACGGGCTCGTAGTCGATCTGGTGGGCGTCGATCGCCGCCCGCAGCGCTGCGTCGTCCAGGTCCTGGGCGGCGAGGGTCTGCGCCATCGCGTCGTCGAAGAGTGTCCAGCGGTCCCGGCCGTCCCCCTTGGAGCGGTAGACGGCGGCGTCGGCGTGGCGCAGCAACTCGGTGGGGGAGTCCCCCGCCCGACCGTGGGCGACACCGATGCTGATCGTGGTGGTGACGTTCCGGCCGGCGATCTGGAACGGGTAGCGCATCGTGTCCATGATCTTCTCGACCAGTCGGGGCCCCGAGCGTTCGGGGTCGTCCTCGGAGACGCACACGACGAACTCGTCCCCGCCGAACCGGGCGACGATGTCGTCGTTGCGCATGCACGACCGCAGACGACCCGCCACCTGGGCCAGCATGTCGTCGCCGGCCATGTGTCCCAGCCGGTCGTTGATCGACTTGAAGTGGTCGACGTCGATGAACATCACCGTGCAGTCGCCGCGTGCGACGAGGCGCTCGATCCGGGACTCGGCGAGCGTCCGGTTGGGCAGGCCCGTGAGCGGATCGTGGTGGGCCAGGTGCCAGAGCTCCCGCTCGGCCTCCTTCCGGGCGGTGATGTCGTGAGAGGTGATGGCGACAGCGCCGTCGAGCGGCACGATCTGCTCCCGGATCCACGGTGAACCCGGTTGTCCGGGACGCAGCTCGATCTCCTCGACGATCGGTTGGCCGGAGCGGATCGCTGCGGACCAGAGGGCCACGAGCCACTCGGCGCTCGCCGGGAACAGCTCGCTCACGGTCCGCCCGGTGGCGAACTCCGGGGAGTAGCCGGTGACCGGAGATGCGGCCTGATTGGTGAACACCATCCGGAAGTCGACGGTCCGACCGGAGTCGTCCTCGACGGCCTCGAGGATGGAGATGGAGTCGGCGGTGCTGACGAAGGCCTCGAGGACGAGCCTCGACACGCGGTGCTCAGGATCGGCCCCGGGTGGTTCTGCCGAACCGCCCGCCCCTCCCCGCGTCTGAGCCATCACCGACAGTGAACTCCACGGGTCCGATCCTTGACAACCCACACGGCGGGAAACGGGCAGATCGACCCAGTCCGCAGTGGGAACGCTGGTCCGCCGGACCGACCGGAGCAGCTACTTGATGGTCACGCCGGCGTGGGCGACGGCGCTCCGGTACAGGGAGTCGAGCTTCGTGGCGTAGTCCGGATCGGTGGCCCAGTTGCCCTTGCCCATCTGCGACCACGACGTGGCACGTCCGGCGATGTAGCTGAGCACCATCCGGGTCCGACCTGCGGCGACGGGGGAGGCGAAGTCGGTGCTGCGGATCCCCGGGGTCGCGTACGCCCGCAGGTGCTGGATCTGGGCCCGGATCCCGGTCCGGGCGTCGGGGAACCGCTCGGCGGTCGTCCCGCCGTCGACGGCGCCGATCCCGGCGTAGTTGTGGAAGGTCGGCGGCACGCGGTCGGAGAAGCGGAACCACCCGGTCTCGAGCACGGCCTGGATGAAGGCACGGTCCCCGGCGACGCCCTCCCGGTTGCCCTCCTCGATGAAGATGCGGGCGATCTCGGCGACCGGCACGGCGGGCCGGGAGCCCGGCCTCGGTCGGGAGGAGAACCACGCCGTCAACTGCTCGGCGCTCATGGAACTCGGCCCGAGAATCGGCCACGGGGCCACCTGGGGCGGCGCAGGGGCCGGAGCTGGTGCGGGGACAGGGAGCGGGACCGTCGGGACGACGGTCCGGCAGGCACTCGCTCCGGTGGCGATCAGCACAGCCGACGCGCCGGCGACGAGGGCCCGTCGGGGGGTGGGCCGGATCATGGGAGAGACCCTAGCCCTGCACCACGAGAAATGAAACGCGATCGCAACATTCAGGCCTCCGCCCTCGGTACGGTGAGGGTGTGTCGGCGACCCGGCGGGTGGAGTTGAGCGTCGGGCTGCGGAACTTCGAGCGTTCCGGGTCGGGCGAGGCGCTGGCCGAGCGCCTGCTCGCGACCGCCGTCGCGCTCGACGAACTGGGGGTCGACCGGGTCGTCCTCTCCGACCACGTCCTGTTCGGCTCGGACCTGAGCGCCTACGGGGATCCGGCCGAGGGTGGGTTGGCCGGTGGCGTGCAGCCCACCGGTCCCGACGGGGTGTGGATGGAGCCGCTGTCGGTGGCTGCGTTCCTGGCGGCGAGGACCCGGCACCTCCGTCTGGCCACCGGGATCGTGATCGCCGCCCTCCGCCGACCCGTGGTGCTCGCCAAGTCCGTCGCCACCATCGAGGCGCTCTCCGGAGGCCGGTTGGACCTGGGGGTCGGTGTGGGTTGGCAGCGTGCCGAGTACGAGGCGGCGGGGCTCGACTTCGCCGAGCGCGGCCGACTGCTCGACGACACACTCGCCACCTGCGCCCGTCTGTGGACGGGCGAGCCGGTCGAGCTCGACGGTGGCGCCGGACCGGTCGTGGTCCAGAGCCGTCCGGAGGCCACCGTCCCGGTCTGGGTGAGCGGGAGCGTGAGCGGTCCTGTGGTGCGGCGCACCGCTCGGTTCGGGGTGGGCTGGATCCCCTGGGGTCGGAGCCTGTCCGAACCCGAGCGGGGGCTGCGGTCCTTCCGCTCGGCACTCGCGCACGAGCTCGACCAGGCAGCCGCGGACGGCATCCGGACACCGCTCGGCGACGCCGGCGACCTCCGGGCCGCGCTCGCGCTCCGGGTGCCCGCGCCGGAGGCAGGGTCGGCCCTCGGCGACACGGTGCGGTCGGCCCTGGCCGGGGTGCCGGCGCTGGTCGAGGCCGGCTTCGACGACCTGCGGGTCTCGGTCGCGCCGTCGGGGGTGCCGCTGCTCGACACGGTGGCCGAGCTCCGGGCGCAGCTCGACGACCTGGTGGGCCGGTAGGGTCGACTCGTGGGACAGAACGAGCGAGCGACGGTGGCGATGTCGGAGGCCGAGGTGCAGGACTACGTCGTGCGCAGCCGGACGGCCACCATGGCCACCCTCAACGCAGACGGCAGTCCCCACCTGGTGGCCATGTGGTACGCCGTGCTCGACGGCGAGATCTGGTTCGAGACCAAGGCCCGGTCGCAGAAGGCCGTGAACCTCCGACGGGATCCCCGGCTCACGGTGCTCCTGGAGGACGGCGAGACCTACGACGTCCTGCGGGGCGTGAGCCTCGAGGGCCGCGGGGTGATCAGCGAGGACCCCGACGACCTGTGGCGCGTCGGGGTGGACGTCTGGGAGCGGTGCAACGGGCCCTACACCGAGGACCTGGCCCCGTTCGTCGAGCTCATGGTCCGCAACCGGGTGGCGGTCCGACTGGACGTCGAGCGGGTCCGTTCGTGGGACCACCGCAAGCTGGGCATGGACCCGATGCCCCTCGGCGGCACGACCGCCGGCGCGCTCGACTGACCGACGCTCAGTCCGGGTCCGCGAACGAGTCCGAGGGGAGCTCCGTGGTCCCCGGGTCGTCGAGCGCGGCCACGATCCGCTCGGCCACCCGGTCGGGGTCGAGTCCGACCGGCAGGCGCGGTGCGTCACCGGCGATCGCCCGGTCGGCCAGGCCGGTCTCGGTGTGCGGTGGCCGGACGTCGACCACCCGGATCCGTCGACGACGCAGCTCGCGTGTCAGCGCGGCTCCGGCGGCGCTGAGCCCCGCCTTGCTGGCCGAGTAGGCCGCCATCCCCGGCAGCGGTTGCTCGGCCACGACCGCGCTCAGCTGCACGACCACGCCCTGACGTTCGGCGAGGAGGGGGACGAGTCGCCGGAGCAACCACAGCGGTCCCAGGACGTTGGTGACGAACAGCTCCTCGAGGACGTCGTCCGGGGTGGACGCCAGGTCACCGAACGCCACGACCCCGGATGCGACGACGACGGCGTCGAGGTGTCCCGGGCCTGCGTGCACCAGGTCCACGAGCGCGTCACCGGCGGCGGGGTTGCGCAGGTCCAGCGGGCAGGTCCACCACCGACCCGGAGCGGTCGTGGTGTACCGGTCGTCCAGCGACGCCGTGGACCGTGCCGTGCCGACCACGGTGTCACCACGGTCGAGCAGCCGGGCGGCCACCCGCGAGCCCAGGGCGCCCGAGGCCCCGACCACGGCGACGACCAGGTCGCTCACGACCGGTCACCGCTCGGGACCGGCCCGGTCACGTGGAGTGCGGCGGTCCGGTCGAGCTGGGGGAGGGCGGCAGAGGGCACGTCCAGCAGTGTGGGTGACGCGACCCCGCCGTGTCTACGCTGCGGGGGTGAGCGACACCGCACCTCGGTCGGGGAGCCCGGTGGCCGACTGGGCGACCGACTTCGACCACACGACCGACCAGTGGGCGGCGGACGCTCCCGGGATCTGGGAGCGGCTCCGCACCACCTGCCCCGTGGCTCACAGCGACCGGTTCGGGGGGACCTGGCTGCCGACCCGGCACGCCGACGTGGCGGCGATCGCACACGACACCGACCACTTCACCTCCAACAGCGTGATCGTCGCCGACTACCGCCCCGACGTGCCGGCTCCCATGGGCTTCGCCCCGCCGATCACCTCGGACCCGCCGTTCCACGAGTTCGCCCGTCGGCTCCTGCTGCCGGCGTTCTCCCCCAAGGCCATCGCCGTGCTCGAGGAGCCGACCCGGGCGTTCTGCTCCGCGTTGATCGAGGAGCTGCTCGAGTCGGGGCCCGAGGTCGACGCGGCCACGGGGTACGCCCAGCACATCCCCGTGCGGGTGATCGCGCACCTGCTCGGGGTGCCGCCCGAGGACGGGGACCGCTTCAGGCGGTTCATCCACCGGATCCTCGAACGGCCGGGCCAGGCCGGCCCGGTGGACCCGTCCGACATGCTGACGACGTACCTCGAGGGCGTCGTGGCCGACCACCGACGGTCGCCTCGGGACGACCTCGTCAGCTACCTGATCGACCTGGAGATCGACGGGGTGTCGCTGAGCGACCAGCACGTGATCGGCACCATCGCCCTGCTGTTGATCGCTGGCATCGACACCACCTGGTCCGCGATCGGGGCCAGCCTCTGGCACCTGGCGCAGCATCCGGAGGACCGGGCCCGTCTGGTCGCAGAGCCCGAGGTGATGACGTTCGCGGTGGAGGAGTTCCTCCGCCTGTACGCGCCGGTGACCATGGCCCGCATCGTCGCCCGCGACACCGAGATCGGGGGCTGTCCGGTGGCCGAGGGTGACTGGGTGCTGCTCCCGTTCCCGGCGGCCAACCGGGACCCGGAGGCCTTCGAGGATCCGGAGCGGTTCGTGGTGGACCGGGAGCGGAACCGTCACGCTGCGTTCGGACTCGGGATCCACCGGTGCCTCGGCTCGAACCTGGCCCGACTGGAGCTCCGGGTGGCGGTGGAGGAGTGGCTCCGCCGGGTGCCCGACTTCGAGCTGTCCGACCCGGATGCCGTGCGGTGGTCGACCGGTCAGGTCCGTGGACCGCGTTCGCTGCCGGTCCGGGTGCTGTCGTGACGGAGGTGGCGTGGTGAGGATCGTGTTCGACCGTGCAGCGTGTGTGGGGCACAACCGCTGCTACCTGCTGGCCCCGGCGCTGTTCGACGTGGACGACGAGGGCTACGCGGTCCCGCTCGTGGAGGGGGAGCTCCCTGCGGAGCTCGAGGCCGCCGCCCGGCTCGCCGCCGACAACTGTCCGGAGTTCGCCATCACCATCGAGGGCGGGGACGCCTGAGGGTCAGGGGTTGAGGACCTCGGCGCTGCAGCCCTCACCGAGGCTGCCGTCGAACGCCGCCTCGACGAACGCGTGGCTCGGTGAGCCCTCGTAGGTGAGGTCCTCGGAGGATCGGTCCAGCTTCCGGGCGGCCATCTGGCCGGGTACCGACAGGTGGTCCGCCGGACTGTTGGGGCCCTTCCGGAACACCCGGAGCTGCATGGAGCCGCGCACTCCCTCGGGCGGGCAGTACTCCTCGACGAGCGACTCGTACAGGGCGCGGGAGGTGCAGTCGGCGACCGAGGGAACCTCGGCCGACGGCAGGTCGTCGGGGGCGACGCAGTGGATGACCGTGTCGTTCGTCCCCTGCGCGATCAGCAGCGGCACGATCCTGCCGCCGCTCGTGGGTGCCTTGGGGAACGGGTTGTCTCCGAGCGGCCCCGGCATGTTCCACAGGATCCACTCGCACCACCCGCGGAGACTGGCGGGGTTGGTGGCGCACGTCCGGTCCACGCCTCCCCTGAAGTACTCGCCCGCCGAGTAGTCGGGTGGCAGGTTCCACAGCTCGGGCACGAGCATCTGGTTGGTCCCGGCGTTGCGGTACGGCGCAGCGGCCTGCTTGACCTTGGTCGCGTCCGAGCTGAGGAGGCACAGCGGCATGATGGCGGCCACCGTGGCCTGCCCCTCCGGCGTGGCAACGGCGTCGAGCGGCAGCGCCCCGGTGTCGGGACCCGCCGGGGTCACCGATCCGGCGGCCGGTGACCGGGTGGCGGAGAACTGGCTCCACGAACCGAAGATGAAGCTGAACAGGGCCGGTCCGATCTGGAGCTCGAGCGCCGGGATGGGCAGCCCGAGGAGCGGGATGCTCTGGTGCATCTCCCGGTCGGCCAACCCGTCGCCGAGCTCCGTGCCGGGCTGACGTTCGGGCTGGACGACGAAGTTCGCCGCCGGTGCGAGTGCCTCCACGCCGACGATGCGGAGCTGATCCGCCGAGGTGCCGGTGGCCGAGAGGTACGGATCGGCGATCTGGGCCGTCCAGAGGGCGGCGTGGCCACCCTGGGAGTGCCCTGCGACCACGACGTCGGACCCGGTGCCGGTGCTGCCGGGGAACTCCCGGTCCGCCAGTTGCTGGGCTGCTCGGATGCTGTCCAGGACGTTGGCGCCGGCGACCCGACCGATCACGTAGGTGTCGGGCGGCTGGTAGTCCGCAGTGGCCACGATCCACCCCTGGTCCACGGCGTACTGGAGCTGACCGTTGCTGGGGTCGCCCTCGTGCTTGCCGAACAGGGAGCCCCAGGCCACCGTCTGGATCCCGCCGGGCATGGGACCCCAGATGCCCTGTTCGGGATCGCTCGAGGGCAGGCACTGCTGTTCCAGTCCCTGGGTGCCGTGCGCCCACGCGAACACGCGCGACCGACCTGCCTCGTCCCGAGTGGGTCCGTCGACCGGGAGGGTGACGGTGCCGCAGACGAGCACCAGGTCCGACTCGTCGGCCGACGTCGAGACGTAGAGGACCCGGTGGACGGTGCCACCGGTGGGGTAGCCGGGGCTGGGCGAGCCGTCGGCGCCGGTCGGGTCGATCTCGGTCGCCGTCACCACGTCGCCCGGCACCGACCCGGCCGGCACCGGTCCGTTCACACCGTCGCCCCCGGCGCAGGGGGGTTGGGCCGCAGCTGGGGGCGAGGAGGATCCGCACGCCACCGTGCCGGTGGCGAGGAGGGCGAGCAGCAGGACCGAGCGGACGGCGTTCACGTGGGGTCTCCCGGGGGTGTGTTCCGGTCCTCGAGGGTGAGGAGCGCGAGCTTGCGGTCGACACCCCATGCGTAGCCGCCGGGGGTGCCGTCGCTGCGGACCACCCGGTGGCAGGGGACCGCGAGGCTGACGGGGTTGGTCGCGAGCGCTCGACCGACCGCACGCGAGCCGCCCGGCCGACCCAGTCGTCGGGCCAGCTGCCCGTAGGTCGTGGTCGAACCGGCGGGCACCTCCCGCAGCGCGGCGCGCACCTCGCCGGCGAAGCGGCTCACCGGAGCGTCGAGTGGCACGTCGTCCAGGGCGGACGGATCGTCGAACCACCGCTGCACGGCGTCCGTGATCGGTCGGAGGGCCTGCGGGTCGACCGGTACCCCGTCGGGTGGGTCGTCGAAGCCGATCCACGACACTCCAGCGGGTCCGGCGACCACGACGGCGCGCCCGACAGGGGTGGCGAGCGTCGCGGCCGACCGGCGCGACGGCAGGCGGCTCACGCCACGACGCCCCGTCGCCGCAGGTCGTCGAGCTGCGCTGCGGTGAGCCCCAGCTCGGCGGTGAGGACCGCGTCGGTGTGCTCCCCGACCCACGGTGGACGCTGCTCCGGCCCCTCGGCGACCCGCGACATCTTGACGGGGTTGCCGGGGACGAGGACCGGTTCGTCCACGCCGTCGGGACGGTCGTAGGCGACCAGCATGTGTCGTGCGGCCACGTGCGGGTCGACGACCACCTCGTCGGTGGTGGCGCACGGGCCCGCGGCGAGCCCGGCGGCGGAGAGCTCGGCGCACGCGTCCATCCGGGTGCGGTCCGCGGCCCACGCCTCGACGGCGGGACGCAGGACGTCCTCGAGGTGGTCGTTCCACGAGGTTCGGGTCCGCAGCCGCTCGTCCTCGAGCCACTCGGGTCGACCGACCACCTCTGCGAGCGCCTCGAAGTGCTGCTCCCGGCCGACCTGCAGCACGAACCACCCGTCGGCGGCACGGAACGCGTCGAGCAGCACCGGGCTCGTGTCGCCCGGCCGGTGGCCGAGGGACCAGAAGTTGGTCACCACGTCGGTCATGGCCAGGACGGCGTCGAGCATCGCCACGTCGACGTACTGGCCCAGACCCGTGCGATCCCGGTGGCGCAGCGCCGCGAGCACCCCGATGGTCGCGAACAAGGCAGCCGAGATGTCACCCAGGGCGCCGACCGGGTTCGGGCGCGGCCGGTTCCCCGGACCGGCGGTGAAGGTGTAGATCCCGGACATGGCCTCGGTGATCGAGGCGAAGGCGGGCCACTCCCGGTAGGGGGAGCCGCCGGTGTTGCCGAAGCCCGACACGGAGACGTAGACGATGCGTTCGTCGACCGCTGCGAAGTCCTCGGGGCCGAGTCCGAGTCGGGACATGGAGCCCGGCTTGGAGTTCTCGGCCACCACGTCGAAGCCGCGCGCGAGCTCCAGGACCAGGTCCCGGCCCTCGGGTTGGCGCAGGTCGACGCAGATGCTCCGTTTGTCGAGGTTGTTGCGGAGGAACGTGGCGCCGACCGTGCGTCCCTCCGGGTCCCGGATCCCGGGCATCGACGTGCGGCCGAGGTCGCCGCGCGGCGGTTCGACCTTCACGACGTCCGCGCCCAGTCGGGCGAGCAGCTGGGTGGCGTAGGGGAGCGCCTGCATCTGCTCGAGGGCCAGGATCCGGACGCCGTCGAGCGGCCGACCGAAGGGGAGTGCGTCCTCGTTGGCGACCTCGCCGAGTCGCACGATCAGGCTCCGAGGCGCGCTCGCAGCGCGACCTTGTCGACCTTGCCCGCCGGGACCAGCGGCAGGGCGTCGAGCACGTCGACCCGGCGGGGCACCTTGTAGTTCGCCATGCGCTGCCGGGCCCAGGCGACCACCTCGTCCGGGTCCACGGTCGCACCGGGTGCGGCGACCACGAAGGCGGCACCGACCTCGCCGAGCCGCTCGTCGGGCATCCCGACCACGGCCACCTGGCCGATCGACGGGTGGGCTCCGAGCGCCTGCTCGATCTCGGCCGGGTAGGCGTTGAACCCACCCACGATGAACATGTCCTTGAGCCGATCGGTGATCCGCAGGTAGCCACGCTCGTCGAGGGTGCCGAGGTCCCCCGTGTGCAGCCAGCCGTCGGCGTCCACCGCCTCGGCGCTCGCCGCGGGATCGTCGAGGTAGCCGCGCATCACCACGTAGCCGCGGACGACGATCTCGCCCACCTCGCCGGTCGGGACGGGGGCCCCCGACTCGTCCACGACCCGGACCTCGACGTCCGGGATGGCCCGGCCGGAGGTGGTGGCGATCGTCTCCGGGTCGTCGTCGTGTCGACACATGGTCGCGATGCCCGAGGACTCGGTGAGGCCGTACCCCGTCACCACGGTGTCGAAGCCGAGCACGGTACGCATGTCGACGATCAGCTGCACCGGGATCGCCGCTGCGCCCGTCACGGCCAGTCGGAGGCTCGACAGGCGGGCCGGGTCCAGTTCGGGGTCCAGCAGCATGCTCTGGTAGATCGCCGGCGGACCGGGCAGCACCGTGATCCGGTCCCGTTCGATCCGCTCGACGATCGCCGGGACGTCGAACACGGCGTGCGGCAGGTTCACCGCCCCGCGGAGGAGGCAGGCGAGGATCCCCGCGTTGAGTCCGAAGCTGTGGAAGTAGGGGTTGACCACCAGGTAGCGGTCCCCGGCCCGCAGGCCGATGACCTCGGCCCACGCGTCGAATCCCCGGCACACCGAGGCGTGCACGAGCTCGACGCCCTTCGGCCGGCCCGTGGTGCCCGAGGTGAACAACAGGTGGCACAGGTCGTCGCCGGTGACGGCAGCGGCGCGACGGCGCACCTCGTCGCGGTCGACCGACTCACCGCCGTCGAGGAATCCCTGGAACGTCACGGCGTCCACGCGCTCGGGTCCCCGGAGCGACACGACCGTGACGAGGTCGGGGAGATCCGGCCTGCCGTCGGGACCGTCGAGCAGGAGGGTGACGTAGTCGGTGTCGAGGAAGTCCGTCACCGTGAACAGGACGCGCACCCGGGCCCGGTGCAGCAGGTCGGCGGCCTCGGGGCCGCGGTAGCGGGTGTTGACCGGGACCAGCACGGCGCCGACGTGGTGCACGGCGAGTGCGGCGACCACCCACTCCCAGCAGTTGGGCGCCCACACGGCCACCCGGTCGCCGTGCTCGACCCCGCAAGCGAGCAGCCCGGCGGCGGCGTCCTCCACGCGCTCGAGGAGTTCGGCGTGCGTCAGGCTCGTCGCGCCGTCGGTGAGCGCCTCCTCCTCGCCGTGGGCCGCGACGGCGGCGAGGAGGACTCCGGGAATCGTGTTCGCTGGACCAGGCACGCCGGTGAGGTTACCGGGACGGTAGGGTGGTCTCGTGGGTAGCAGTGGCGGGAAACCCCGCAAGCCGGAACAGCACCACCTGCCCAAGGTGGGGAGCAAGGCCAACGCGGCCTACGAGGCCAGGGAGCGTCGGCGCGAGGTCTTCGGGCCGCTGCCCATCGCCATCGTCGCCGTGCTGATCGTGGTGGTGTTCCTGGCGTGGATCGCCATCACCTGAGATCGACGTCACCCGGGTCGCGGTGCCGGATGCCACGACCTCGGCACCGGCCACCACGGTGACGGCGGCGCCTGGGGGCGGCGGCGAGGTGGTGACCGAGCCCGGCCCCGTGACGGTCGGTGTCGGCGAGCGGGTCACCCTCGAGCTCCGGTCCAACCCGACGACGGGCTACTCCTGGGAGCTGACCGTCGCGCCCGACTCCGCCGTGGTGCGGATCGTGTCCGACGACTACGTGCCGCCCGCGTTGCCCATCCCGGGTGCCGGTGGCTCGCAGCGGATCGTGGTCGAGGGCGTCGAGGCCGGCACGGCGGCCCTGGAGTTCGGCTACCGCAGACCCTGGGAGACGGACGCGCCACCCGCCGAGACGGCGGCGTTCGACGTCACTGTCAGCTGAGTCGGTCGCCCGTCGGCGTCAGGACTCGTGGGGGACGCCGAGTCCCCCGGCCAGACGTTCCCGGGCCAGACGGGCGAGTGGTAGCTCGAGGCCCAGCGTCTCGGCCTGGGCCAGCGCCAGGTCGAGGTCCTTCTCGCCGAGGGTGCGGACGTGCCGCATGGTCTCGTACCAGTCGTCGCCGGGGGCGAGCGGCTCGGTGTTCCGGCGGAGCATGATCGACCCGGGGCCACCGGTGACGGCGTCGGAGTGCCTGACGACCCTGCTGAGGTCGGTCAGGTCCACGCCGGCGGCCTCGGCCAGGGTCTGGGCCTCCGATGCAGCCGTGAACGCCACGAAGTGCAGCAGATTCCTCGCGAGCTTGGCGACCGTGCCGCTGCCCACCGGACCGAACCTGATCACCAGGTCGGCGAAGGTCGACCACGCGGGCCGGACGGCGTCGATCGCCGTCTCGTCCCCACCGGCGAGCACGGCGAGCCGGCCCTCGGCGGCACCGATGAACCCACCCGAGACGGGGGCGTCGACCACCCGGACGCCGGCGGTGGCGGCCAGTTCGGCCAGCTCCACGGCGGTGTCGACCTCGATCGTCGAGTGCACACCGACCACGGCACCGACGGGGAGCGTCTCGAGGAGCTCGCCGACCACGCTGCGGACCTGTCGGTCGTCGAGGACCATGATCGACACCGCCGAGCAGGTCCGGCCCACCTCCCGTGCGGACTCGGCGACCGATGCGCCGGCGTCGCGGAGCGGGGCGACCCGCTCGGGGTCCAGGTCGCACACCACCAGCCCGGGCGGCCACTCGACCATGCGCTGCGCCATCGGGGCGCCGATGTTGCCCAGTCCGACGAACCCGTAGGGCCCGTCGGGGAGCGCGTGCGGATCGGTCACCTCAGTCCTCCGTGTCGCTGTGGTCGGGGCCGTCGACGTCGGGCCAGATCGGTGCCGGGGCCCGTCCGATGGGGTGGTGGCCGGGCAGCGACTGCGACAGCGAGCGCTCCATCCGGGCGGTCATCCCCTCGGACAGCGTGCCGTCGGCCATCATCTCGAGGAAGAGGGCCGTGGCGTTGCCGAAGTCGAAGAAGTCCCGCTGCCAGGCCCACTGGAACCCGCCTGCGTAGCCGAACCACGACCCGCCGATCCCCCCGACCTCGTAGCGGCGTCCGTCCTCCGTCTCGGCGACCTGCTTCCAGAGTCCGATGACCTGTCCGATCCGGTCGTCGACCAGCACGTGCTGGTACGGGTAGACCCAACCGTCGAGTCCGCCCATCTCGAGCCCCAGCGCCACGGTCCGGATCTCCTCGCGACCCACGGCCATGAAGTCCTCGCGCGGCCCGAAGTTCCACCCGTAGGTCGCGTCCTCGGTGTACATGTCGGCGAGCGGACCCCAGTCGCCGGCGGCCTCGCACGCCCGGTTCGCGTCCAGCCATCGCCGGACCATCTCGTCCATCTCGTCACGGTCGAACGCTGGCACGGGTCACTCCTCGGTGATGCGGATGGCGTGGGTGGGGCAGTGGCGGACGGCGAGCTCGACGGCCCCCCGGAGATCGTCCGGGGGTCGGGTGTCGAGGATGGTCAGCACTCCGTCCCGGGAGACGGTGAAGACGTCGGGTGCCTCGGACTCGCAGACCCCGTGGCCCTGGCACAGGTCCTCGTCGAGGACGATCGTCCAGCTCACCGGACCTCCCAGTCGACCTCGCACGGCTGGGCGAGCTGCACGACCATCTTGGAGTGGTCGGCCCGGTAGGTGTCCGACGGCTGGGCGAGCGAGAACCGGAAGCGGGTGAGCAGCAGGGCGAAGATCGACTTGAGCTGCATCATGGCGAACGCAGCCCCGACGCAACGGTGCCGACCCGCGCCGAAGGGGATCCAGTCCCACGGGTGCTCCAGGTCCTCCTCGCGCGGCGGCAGGTAGCGGTGCAGGTCGAACCGGTCGGGATCGGCGAACGCCTCGGGGAGGCGGTTCGACACGGCGGGCGAGGCGCCGACCAGATCGCCGGCCGGGATGGCGTGCCCGAGGACCTCGACGTCGCGCTTGGCGACCCGGAGCAGGAGGATGAGCGGCGGGTGCAGGCGCAGCGCCTCCTTGATCGCGGACTCGAGCAGGGGCATCTCCCGGAGCGCCTGGTAGGTGAGGTCGGGTGAGTCGGCGGCGAGCGCGTCCTGTTCCTCGACCACGGCCCGGAGCTGGTCCGGGTGTCGGAGCAGCTCGAGCAGGGTCCACGCCGCGGTCGTCGAGGTGGTGTGGTGCCCGGCGAACATCATCGCGATGAACATGCCGGTGACCACGTCGGCGTCGAACTGCAGCTCGCCGTCCTCGGTGCGGATCGAGAGCAGGACGTCGAGCAGGTCGCGGTCGTCCTCGCCCGGTGGCTCGCCGGCGAGTCGCTCCTCCATGATCGAGGCGACCAGCTCCACGAGTTCGACGCGGGATGCGTCGCGCCGGTGGAAGCTCTCCACGTCGGCGTACGGGTCGACGAACGCGAGTGCGTCGGTCCCGCGCTCGAGGTCGTGGTAGAGCCTGGCGAAGCGGGCGTCGAGCGAGTCGCGGAACCTCCGGCCGATCAGACACGAGCTGGACGTGTAGATGGTCAGCTCCGCGAAGAAGTCGAGCAGGTCGACCCGGCCGGACCCGAGGTCCTCCCAGTCGGCGACCATCTCCCGGACCTCACGACTGATCGTCTCTGCGTGGCCGCGCATGTACCGGTCCCGGAGCGCCTGGTTGTGCAGCATCTCCCTGCGCCGTTCGGGGCTGGCGTCGAACACGACGCCCTCGCCGAAGATGGGCGTCATGAACGGGTAGGCCTCGGCCTGGTCGAGGGCCTCCTCGGGGGCCCGGAAGTACCACTCGACGGCGTCGGCTCCCGTGACCACGACGACCCGCCGTCCCGCCAGGTCGAACGAGCCGACGGGCCCGCACTCCTCCCGGATCCTGCTGAGCAGTCCGATCGGGTCCGTGCGGAGCTCGCCCAGGTGACCGTGCTCCTCCGAGCGGCCCGACACCTCGGGGATCCCGGTCGTCGTCACGGAGCGTCTCCCTCGGTGGAGACAGCGACCGGGGCCTCCGGCTCCACCTCGATCAGGGTCAGGTTGGTCCCGGGAGGTCGGGTGGCGGCGACCACCACGGCGTCCGCCACGGCCTCGGCGCTCAGGTACCCGGCGTGGCGGACCAGCCCCCAGCGGCGCCACTCGTCGAGCACCGGGGTGAGCACCTCGGGGTCCCAGTCCATCCCCATGCCGGTCAACGTCGGCCCGGGACGGACGATCGAGGCACGCACGCCCGTCCCCTCGAGCTCCATCTGGAGCGCCCGGGCCATGCCCTCGAGCGCCCACTTGGAACTCACGTACGAGGACATGAGCGGCCGCGGGACCCGGACGACGTCGGAGGTGACGAACACCAGGTCGCCACGCCGGCGTCGGATCATCTCCGGGCTGAGACGGGTCACCAGACGTTGGGCGCCGAGCAGGTTCACCTGCACCTGGGCGGCGAAGTCCTCCGGGGAGGTGTCGACGGTGGACCGGGGCAGCACGTCACCGGCGCAGGAGACGAGGATCTCCACCTGGCCGAGCGCCTCGACCGCAGCGCCTGCGAACCCGTCGACCGCTGAGGGATCGAGCAGGTCGAGCGCGGCGACGTGCGCGGTGCCTCCGGCGTCCCGGATCTGCTGGGCCGTCGCCTCGCACCGCTCGACGCGTCGGGCGCCGAGCAGGACGGGGTGGCCCAGCGCAGCGAGCGCCACGGCGGTGGCCGCCCCGATGCCGGAGGAGGCGCCGGTGACGACCGCCGGTCGCTGGTCGGCTGGGAGTGTGGGTCGGTCGGTCACCGGGCCTCCACGGTGGTCGGTAGGTGGGCGAACCCACGCACGTTGATCGAGTGGAACCGCACGGCATCGGCGGTGTGGATCTCGTAGTCGGTGATCCGCCGCCGCACCTCGCCGAGGCAGATCCGCGCCTCGAGGCGAGCGAGCGAGGCGCCGAGGCAGAAGTGGCGTCCGACGCCGAAGCTGACGAGCGCTCCGGTGTCCCGGCCCAGGTCGTAGCGGTCCGGGTCGTCGAAGACCCGCTCGTCGCGGTTGGCCGAGCCGACGAGCAGCAGCGCCGTGTCGCCGGGTTCGAGCACCTGACCGTGCAGTTCGGTCCGCTCGGTCACGAGGCGGGTGAGCATCTGGGTGGAGGCGTCGTAGCGGAGGGTCTCCTCGACCCACGTCTCGACGGTCTCGTCGGCGGGCGTTGCGCCGAGCGCCACCTCACGGGCGTCGGGGAAGCGCCAGGCCCAGTACCAGGCGTTGGCGAGCAGCTTGGTCGTCGTCTCGTTGCCGGCGACGACCATGAGGAACAGGAAGGCCGTGATCTCGTCGTCGGAGAGTCGGTCGCCGTCGATCTCGGCGTCGATGAGTGCGGAGGTGAGGTCGTCGGTCCGCTGTCGACGCCGCTGGGCGATCATGTCGGCGTAGTACCCGGCGAGCGTGAGCGCCGCCTCCACCCCGGCCGGCGGGACGTCCTGGACTCCCTCCTCCCGGTGCACCAGCAGGTCGGCGAGTCGACGCAGCTCGGCCCGGTCGGCGACCGGGACCCCCATCAGCTCGGAGATGACGTCCATGGGGAGGAGGCCGGCGAAGTCGCCGACGAAGTCGAACGTCCCCTGCTCGATCGCGTCGTCGAGGTGGGCGACGGTGAGCTCCCGGATGCGGTCCTCGAGCTCGACCACCCGTCGGGGCGTGAAGCCCCGGGAGACGAGCGCACGCATCCGGGTGTGCCGGGGTGGGTCCATGGCCAGGAACGACATGGTGCGGTGCGCGTGCGGGCCGGACGCCGCCGGATCGAGGCTGACGCCGTGGGCGTTGGAGAACCGGGAGGAGTCGCGGAAGGCAGCCGTCACGTCGGCGTGCCGCGACAACGCCCAGAAGCCGAGCTCGTCGTTGCGGTACACGGGCGCCTCCGCTCGGAGACGTCGGTACGTGGGGTACGGGTCCTCGTGGATCTCGTAGTCGTAGGGGTTGTAGCGCAGCGGCGAGGTCACGAGGTCTCCCGGGTGAGGACGAGGTGGGTGGCGACGGCGAGGCGGTCGGGCAGCTCGCGGTAGTCGAGGTGCCCCATGCCGGCCTGGAGCATCGCTCCGGAGAACACGAGCGCGAGCACGCCGAGCCGGGCGTCGTCGACACCACCGGGGTGGGCGCGACGGATGCGGTCGGCCACCTCGAGCCCGATGGCGTCGCGTAGCCGGACCACCTCGGCGTCGTCGGCGAGCAGTGCGGCGGTGCAGGCAGCGGCGAGCTCGGGCTCGTCGGCCACGAGCGTGGCGATGGCACCGAGTGCAGCAGCCACCCGTTCCACCGGCGAGCCGGGCGCGTCCTCGGGTGGGGGCAGCACCCTCAGTCGCTGCCAGAACACCTCGGCGACCAGGTGGTCCCGTGAGGCGAAGTACGTGTAGGCGGTGGCCGGCGAGACCCCGGCGCGTGCCGCCACCTGTCGGACCGTGACGCGCTCGGCCGGACGGCTGCGCAGTTCGAGCACGGTGGCCTCCACGAGCCGCGCGACGGTGTCGGCCTGCCGCTCGGTCAGGGTTCGGCGGGGGGCCGCCACGGAGCTGGACATCTGTCCAGACAGTAGTCTGGCGGCTCAGGGCGGTGCGGACCGGGAGGCGAGGCGCAGGTGGCACAGGGGCGGACGATCGAGGACCTGGACCGCTGGGACCTGGCCGGACTCGGGCGGGAGTACCTGATGGCGGGCCACCTCATCGACCGGGTGGCGATGCCCCAGGTCATCGGTCGGCTCGGCTCGGCCGGCATGGTCGAGGTGGCCGTCGAGGAGTGGAGCGCGGCCAGCCCCCTCTACACCGAGCGCGTCCGGCGCCTGCTCGGCTTCGACCGGGACCACGACGTCGCTGCGATGTTCAAGGGCATGCAGTTCGACGTGGGCGCCCCGCACGAGTTCCTCGACTTCAGGTACTGGGTGGACGGACCCGACCGGGGTGGGTTCCGCCTCGACCACTGCGGTGCGCTCCTCGACGTGGAGCCGATGGGGGAGGAGTTCGTCCGGGCGGTGTGCCACGACGTCGAGGACCCGACGTTCGCGGCCACGCTGTGCGCCTCCGACCCGCGTGCCCGCATCCGGCCGGTCCACCGACCGCCGCGCCCCTCACCCGAGCACCACCCGCACTGCGAGTGGGTCGTGGAGGTCGACGAGGGAGCCGACCCCGCACCGGCTCCGGCCGTCACCGGTCGACTGCGCGACTCGCGGCTGCTCGGGCTGACGGTCCCCCTGATGCCACTCGACGACCCGGACGGCGGACGCACCGACTACCGCGGCCCCCTCGACCCCGACCTGCGCCTCGAGGACCTGGGGCCGCTCGCGCTCCGCGCGCTCTGCCGGGAGTTCGCCATCCAGGGCCACCTGCTCGTGCTCGCCTTCGCCTCGGCGCTCCGGGAGCGCGTCGAACCCGAGGCCGTCTCGGCGGCGGTCGTCGCGGCCCAGACCGGGACGGCCGGCGTGGTCGCCGCCCGTCTGGCGCGCTGGCTCCGGCGTCGTCCGTGGGCCCCGACGGAGGCGGAGGACGTCGTGGCGCAGGTGTTGGAGTTGCACCCGATGCTCTCGCCCCGTGACTACGTCGACGTCTGGGTCGACGGTGACGGGGAGACCCTGGTGGTGCTGGGTGACTGCCCCGGCACCGAGGAGGTCGTCGCGTTGGGCTGGCCGGCACTCCTGGCCGACGGACGGGCCGACGGCGCCCTGGCGGCTGCGGTCGAGGGGGCGTGGCCGGGCGCCACGGCGGTGCCGGTCGAGCCACCGTTCGGACGGCGCCGGGCCTGGCGGGTCGTGGTCTCCGAGGAGCCCCTGCCGGAACGCCCCGAGGTGACCCTCGCCCGCTTCAGCAGCGGCGCCGAGTTCGAGTTCCGGAGGGTCGGCGAGCGACCGGCGTGACGCCCGTCACCGCCCGGGCGTCGGGTGGTGTCGGGTGGGTCCGGGCGGGTTCGGCTACCATGACGGCGTTCCCCCGGTCGTCGGTCGGGTGGCCGTGCCTCCAGGCCGGCTCCACCGTCAGCCGGGACCGGCCGATCTGTCGGGTGCCGTCGGCGCGCCACGGATCGGGTGACGAGTGGGTCCAACGAGACGAGCGAGGTGCGAGATGGGAGCGAGTCGGACGAGCTTTGCCAAGCTGCAGCGGGACCGGGCCAAGAAGGCGAAGGCCCAGGCCAAGCGTGAGCGCCGCCTCGACCGTGACGGCGCACCCGAGGACGGCACCGAGCTGGACGAGGAGTTCGTGATCCCCGAGGGCGAGGAGGAGCTCAGCGCCGAGGACCTCCTGGCGCTCGTCGAGCAGCTCCACGCCGACTTCGAGGCCAAGCGGATCGACTTCGACGAGTTCGAGGAGCGCAAGACCGAGCTGTTCGCCCGTCTGACGGTGTGAGTCGGGCCGTCCCGGACGGGCGCGATTCCGAGGGTCGTCCGCTAGGGTGACCACTCTGTCCACGAGGGGAGCCGAACCATGGGCAAGCGCAAGGAACGCAAGCTGAGCCGGGAGCTCGGCAGGCTGGCGGCGGTGGCGGGCACGACCGCCGCGGTGGCACAGACCGTGGCGTCGGCCACCGATCGGGCCGAGGACGTCGCCGAGTTCGCCTCCGAGGCGGCAGCACAGGTCGTCGAGGCCGGCCGCTCGGCCCGCAAGTGGCTGATCCTGGTGGCCGTGCTCGGTGTGGTCGGGATCGTCGTGGTGGTGCTCGCCCGTCGTTCCTCGAAGGGTGGGAACACCCAGTTCGCCGACGTCGCAGCCGGTCCGGCCGCGCCGGTCGACGTGGCAGTCACCACCTCCGCCTGACTTGCGACACGATCCGTCGGAGGTCGCCGACCTCGGGCTGCTGGCCCGGTTCGCCGGGTTCGTCTTCCGGCACCACCGCATCGTCGCTGCGGTGTGGCTCGTCGTCCTGGTCGGTGCCGGCTACCTGGCCACCACCGACCACGGGGCCACGTCGAACAACTTCTCGGTGCCCGGTACCGACTCGCAGGCGGCCTACGACCTCCTGCAGGAACGCTTCGAGAGTCAGAACTCCCTGACCACGACGGTCGTGCTGGAGGCGGACTCCGGTTCCCAGCTGTCGGACTCGGCCCAGGGGATCACCGACCTGGTCGCCGCCATCGAGCGCAGTCCCGGCGTGTCGAGCGCCTCCGACCCCCTCAGCGCCGATCTGGTCGAGCAGCTCCAGAAGGTCTCGGGGACGTTGCCCCCGTTCCAGGCCGAGCTCGCGGAGGCGCTGGCGGCCGGTCTCCCTCCGACGGTCTCCACCGACGGTCGGGTCGCAGCGATCACGGTGACCTACGGCGCCGACCTCGAGACGCTGTTGGACCGCTACCCACCCAGCTCCGAGGAGGCGGCGACCGCCTACGACAACCCCTACTCCCAGCTGCAGCGTGTCCTCGACGAGTCCACGCCGCCCGGGGTCCGGGCCTACATCGGCGGGCCGGTTGCCGATCTGTGGAACCAGCCCGTCAGCTTCTGGTCGAGCCACGCGGACGAGGTGGGACTCGCCATCGGCGCGGTCCTCCTGCTCCTGGCCTTCGGCTCGCTGTTCGGGATGCTCATCCCGATCGTCACGGCACTGTTCGGCGCGGTGACTGCCTCCGGTCTGGTGTACCTGCTCGCCACCCAGGTCACGGTGAGCTCCGCGGCGCCGGCGGTGACGTTGATGATCTCGATCGGCGTGGGGCTGGACTACTCGCTCCTCATCGTCACCCGGTACCGCGAGGAACTGGGCGAGGGGCTCTCGCCCCACCGGGCAGCGGCCGTGGCGGTGGCGACGTCCGGACGTGCTGCGCTGTTCGCCGGCGTCACCGTGGTGCTGGCGCTGCTGGGGCTGTTGATCATCCCGATCCCGCTCGTGCGGACCCTCGGGGTCGCAGCGGCCATCGGCGTGGCCGTGATGATGGTCGCCGCCACCACGCTGCTCGTGGCCCTGATCGGCTTCGCCGGCGGGAAGATCGACCGGGTCTCGATCAGGCGCCGGCGGGGCGAGCACGTCGAGCTCACCGAGACGTTCTGGGGTCGGTTCGCTGCCCGCATGTCCCGGCACCCGGTCCTGGCGGTCGTCGGCGGGACACTGTTCCTGCTCGTCCTCGCGATCCCCTTCACCCGGATCGAGTTCGGCATGCCGGGCGACAACTCGCTGCCGGCCGGCCTGTCGCAACGTGACGCCTTCGAGCTCGTCGACCAGGGGTTCGGGCCCGGTGCGAACGGCCCGCTCGTGGTGGCGGTCGGACTGCCGAACGCCGTGCCGTACGTGCAGGCGTTCGAGCAGCTGGGCAAGGTGAACACGGTCCTGGGTGCGCTGCAGCGTCCCGGCACCGTGAGCGGGATCGAGTACGCCGTCGGCCCGGTACCGAACGACGCGTCGGCCACGTCGGCCGTCGTGTACCAGATCGTGCCGTCGACGGGACCGAACGACCCGCCCACCACCGAGCTGGTCGATCGCCTGCGACGGGACCTGGCCGAGGCGACGGCGGGGACGCCGCTGGTGGCCCACGTCGGTGGCTCGACGGCGACGCTCATCGACCTCACCGACCTCGTCACCCGCTACCTGCCGTTCGTGATCGGCGCGGTGGTGCTGGGAGCGTTCGTGCTGCTGGTGCTGGTGTTCCGATCGATCCTCGTGCCGCTCAAGGCGGCGCTGATGAACCTGGTGGCCATCGCCGCGTCCTACGGCGTGGTGGTGGCGGTGTTCCAGTGGGGCTGGGCGAAGGGGTTGGTCGGGATCAGCGAGTCGATCCCGATCGTCTCGTTCGTCCCGCTGGTGATGTTCGTGATCCTGTTCGGCCTCTCGATGGACTACGAGGTGTTCCTCATGAGTCGCATCAAGGAGGAGTGGGACTCGACGCAGGACCCGAAGCTCTCGGTGGTCCGGGGCGTGGCCGGCACGGCGAAGGTCATCACCACGGCTGCGCTGATCATGCTCGCCGTCTTCCTGTCGTTCGTGGCCAACCCCAACCCGACCGTCAAGCTCATCGGCTTCGGGATGGCCGTGGCGGTGCTGCTCGACTCGACCGTGGTGCGCATGGTCCTCGTCCCGGCGATCATGGAGCTCTTCGGGCGGCGGGCGTGGTGGTTCCCCTCCTGGCTGCGCTGGCTGCCGTCGCTCGACGTGGAGGGCCGGGGAGTGGCGGCCGCCGCCGAGGCGGACGCGTCACCCGCCGGCTGACCCGGCCGAGGCAGGTGCGAGCGCCTCTGCCGCAGCAGCGATGTTGTCGATCATGTCGCCGAACACCACGTTGTGGAACGGGCTGATCGAACGCCAGTAGGCGTGACCGGCGAGTCCGCGGGGGACGAACAGCGCCCGCTGGTCGAGCACCGACGTCCCGGGTCGGGAGCCCGGTCGGAGCCTGAACTCGAGCCACGCCTCGCCCGGGAGCCGCATCTCGGCTCGCAGTCGGAGCAGGCGGGGTCGCTCCAGCGTCTCGACCCGCCAGAAGTCGACCACGTCGCCCGTGCGGAGGTCGTCCGGGTGCCGCCGGCCGCGGCGCAGTCCGACCCCACCGACGAGCCGGTCGGCGAATCCCCGGATCGCCCACGCCGAACCCCACGAGTACCAGCCGTGTTCGCCGCCGATGCCCTCGATGATGCGCCACGCCGTCTCCGGGTCCGCTCGTACCTCCCGCCGTCGCTCGTCCCGGTAGGCGCTCCCGCCGCTCCAGTCCGGGTCGGTCGGCATCGGGTCGCTCGGGGCGCCGGGCCAGGACGCGCTGGACCAACGGGTCTCGACCTCCAGGTCACGGACCCGGGCGAGGGCGAGCCGGACGCTCTCGTCGAACGGCACCGGCTCCAGGTCGACGAGCTCACGGATGTCCTGCTCCGTGGCCACCACCGAGTTGCGCAGCGACTCGATGAGGGGCTGCGCCAGAGGTTTGGGCACCGGCGTGATGATGTTGACCCAGTGGCTCGACAGCCACGGCGTCAGGACGGGGACCGGCAGGATGATGCGGGGTCGGAGCCCGGCGATCCTCGCGTAACGCTGCATCATCTCCCGGTACGTGAGGACGTCGGGGCCGGTGATGTCGAACCGGCGGTTGGTCGCGGCCGGCAGGCCGGCGGCGCCGAGCAGGTACGCCAGCACGTCCCGGACGGCGATGGGCTGCACGCGCGACTCGACCCACTTCGGCGTGACCATCACCGGGAGTCGCTCGGTGAGGTACCGGAGCATCTCGAAGCTGGCGCTGCCGCTGCCGATGATGACGCCGGCCTGGAGGATCACGGCGGGTACCGGTCCCTCCAGCAGGATGTCGCCCACCTCGGCCCGGGACGCCAGGTGGGGAGAGGCCACCTCGTCGGGTGGCGGCTGGAGTCCGCCGAGGTAGATGATGCGCCCCACACCCTGGTCGGCCGCGGCCCGGGCCACGTTGCGGGCGGCCCGACGGTCGGCGTCGGCGAAGTCGTCGTCGGAGCCGATCGAGTGGACCAGGTAGTAGATCAGGTCGACACCGGCGGCCGCCCGGCTGACGTCGTCGACGTCGAGGACGTCTCCGGTCACCACCTCGGCGTGCTCCGCCCACTCGACGTCCGCGAGCTTCTCGGGGGACCGGGTCAGGCAGCGCACCCGGTGGCCGCCGGCGACGAGCAGCGGTGCCAGCCGACCGCCGATGTAGCCCGTCGCACCGGTGAGCAGGATCTCCACGTGGGTGAGCCTACGGGACGAGAACCCCGTCGCCCGGCCGGTAACCTGACGCCGGACGAGACGCCGGGGGCCACGTGAGCGTGAACAGCACCGACTACCGACGCGCCGTGAGCGGTGGGGTGACCGGCGCTGCGGTGGCCGGTCGGGTCCAGTTGGACCGGGCGTGCCGGGAGGCGCTGACCGACGGCGCGCGGGCGCCCCGGGTGGCGGTCCTCGGTGCGGGAGCCGGGGGGATCTGCGCCACGATCCAGCTGCGCCTCGCCGGGTTCGGCTCCGTGACCGTGTTCGAGAAGTCCGACGGCGTGGGTGGGACCTGGCGCGACAACACCTACCCGGGCGCGGCCTGCGACGTCCCGTCGCACCTCTACAGCTTCTCGTTCGCCTCGAAGCCCGACTGGAGCCGGAAGTTCGCCCCGCAGCCCGAGATCCTGGAGTACTTCGAGTCGCTGGTCGACGAGTACGACATCGGGGACGCGTTCCGGTTCCGGACCGAGGTCACCGACGCCACGTGGGACGAGCGGGCCGGACGGTGGATCCTCGGGCTCAGGGACGCCGAGGGGAGCAGGACGCGCGAGGAGTTCGACGTCGTGGTCTCGGCGCTCGGACAGCTCAACCGGCCCCACGTGCCCGACATCCCGGGACTCGACACCTTCGAGGGCACCGTGTTCCACTCGGCGCGCTGGGACCACGGACACGACCTCAGGGGTGAGCGGGTCGGGGTCGTGGGGATCGGCGCCTCCGCCATCCAGTTCGTGCCCCGTGTCGCCGAGTCGGCGCGATCGCTGGTGCTGTTCCAGCGGAGCGCCAACTACGTCGCTCCCCGCAAGGACCGGCCGTACCCGGCGTGGATGCGCAGCCTGTTCACCCGGGTGCCGGTGCTGCAGCGTCTCTACCGGGAGTCGATCTACTGGCGACTCGAGGCACGCTTCAACATCATGCGGCGAGACAGCCGCCTCGGTCGGGTGCTCCAGCAGCAGTTCGCCAAGCAGCTCCGTCCCCTGACCCGCCGAGGCCTGACGGAGGAGGCGTTGATCCCGGACTACCCGCCCGGCTGCAAGCGCATCCTGATCGCCGACGACTGGTACCCCACGCTGCTCGCTCCCCACGTCGAGGTGGTGACCGACGGGGTCGAGCGCGTCACGCCCACCGGGGTGGTGACCGCCGACGGGACGGAGCGCCACCTCGACACGATCATCTTCGGCACCGGGTTCCGGTCCACCGAGTTCCTGTCGCCCGTGGCGGTCACCGGTCGGGACGGTGTGGGGCTCGACGACGTGTGGCGGGACGGCGCCCGGGCCTACCTGGGGCTGGCCGTGCCCGGGTTCCCGAACTTCTTCATGCTCTACGGTCCCAACACGAACCTGGGGCACAACTCGATCCTGTTCATGATCGAGCAGCAGGTCGGCTACCTGGTCCAGCTGCTCCAGCAGGAGGTCGTCCGCGGCGCCCGGGCCGCCGACGTGCGGACGGCGGCCGCCGGTCGTTTCGACGACGAGGTACAGGCCGCTGCAGCCGGGACGGTCTGGGCCGAGGGCTGCAGCAGCTGGTACAAGACGGAGGACGGGCGGATCACGAACAACTGGACCGGCCACACCACCTCGTACCGGCGGCGACTGGCCCGCCCCGACCTGTCCGACTGGGAGCTGCTCGGAGCCTGAGACTCACCCGTCGAGTTCGAGGGACTCCACGAAGCGGCGGACGTCCTCGGGGTCCCTCGTTCGGCGGAACGGCGGCAGGCGGTCGAGGATCCGACGGCGGTACCCGGCCTCGGCGAGTCGGGAGTCGAGGACCACGACCACGCCCCGGTCGGTCACGGTTCGGAGCAGTCGGCCCGCGCCCTGGGCCAGCCCCACGGCGGCGACCGGGATCGACACCTCGGCGAAGGCGGCGGACTCGCCGACCAGCTCGCTCCGCGCCTGGACGATCGGGTCGGTCGGGACGGGGAACGGGAGCTTGTCGATCACCACTGCCGAGCAGGTCGGCCCGGGCGCCGAGATCCCGGTCCAGAAGCTGGCGGTGGCCAGCAGGGATGCGTGCTCGTCGTCGATGAACGTCCGTTGGAGGACCGGGTTGGGTGCGTCACCCTGCACCAGGATGCGGTGCCCGGGCAGACGGCTCCTGAGCGTCTCCGCCGTGCGGTCGAGCATGCGCCTGGACGTGAAGAGCCCGAGCGTGCGGCCGCCGAGCAGGGTGAGGATCCACTCGAGCTCGTCGACGACGGCCCCGGGCCACCGCGCGTCGTTGGGCCGGTGGACCCGGGGGACGTAGAGCAGGCCGTGGCTCCGGACGTCGAAGGGGGAGTCGACCGCCAGGTAGGTCGCGTCGAGCCCGAGGCGTCCGGGCGTGGCCGGGTCCAGGGTGGCGGAGCACATCACGACGGTGGGGTCGGTCGTGCCGGTGTCGGCGTCCTCCTGCCACGCGATCCGCCGCAGCGTGTCCGCCACGTCGATGCGCGTGAGCTCGAGGGCGATCCGGCCCGTCGTCGACTCGCTGATCCAGCGGACCTGTCCGGTCTCGAGCCCGGCGGTGAGCGCGTCGAGGTCGTCGGCGAGACCCTCGGTGGAGCGGGCGGTCCGCTCGGCGCGGTGCCGGGCGCTCGGTGAGCCCGACTGTCGGGCGGCGTCGCGGACCGACCCGATGCCGTCGAGGACGCCGTCGACGGCGATCCGGGCGTCGGCGAGCGCCCCGGCCAGGCCGTCGGGCAGCGGTCCGACCAGTCGCACGGCTCCGCCGCTCGGGCCGAGGTCGGCGAGGGTCGTACGGAGCTCGTCCTCCAGCGCGTCGGCGGCCTGCTCGAGCGAACGGGGCGGTCCGGGGTCGCCGGCGACGAGTCGACCGTAGCCCCGGGCTGCGGCGCGGAGCCGTCCCGGTCCGACGGAGACGCCGAGCGCCCCGACGAGCGCGTCCTCGAACTCGTGGGCCTCGTCCACCACCAGGACCTGGTGCTCGCCCAGCAGCGTCCCACCGGACTGGAGGTGGGCGGCGTAGAGGTGGGCGTTGACCACGACCACGGACGCCGCCAGCGCCTCCTCCCGGGCCCGTTCGGACCAGCAGTCGTCCGCGTGGTCGCACCGGGCGGCACCGGGACACTCGCCCGCTCCCACGGAGACCGCCGACCAGGCGGCCTCGGAGGGCTCGACGGTCAGCTCGGCCCGGTCGCCCGTGGGCGTCGTCGTCGACCAGGCCACGAGCCCGGCGACCTCGGCCGGGTCGGCCCGGGGGCCGGTCTCCTCGGCGGGAGCGACCTCGAGCTCGGTCTGCTGGGTGCGTCGTGCGGTGAGGTCGTGCAGCGCCGCCCGGCACAGGTAGTTGCTCCGTCCCTTCAGCACGGCCCAGTCCACGGCGTCGACGGGCCCGGCCGCGAGCGGCAGGTCCTCCTCGGCGAGCTGGTCCTGGAGGGCCCGGGTGGCCGTCACCACGACGGTGCGCACGCCCCGCTCGGCCGCGTCGAGCACCGGGACCAGGTAGGCGAGCGACTTGCCGACCCCCGTGGGGCCCTGCACGGCGAGGTGGGTCCCCGAGTCCACGGCAGCGGCCACGGCCCGGAGCATCTCGACCTGGGGTGCCCGGGGTCTGCCGTCGGGGAGCGAGCCGACGGCCGCGTCGAGCAGGCGCTCGACGCGCTCGGTGCTCACAGGGTCGAGGGCAGGACGGCCTCGACGAGGGCGGGACCCTCCGTGGCCAGCGCTCGCTCGAGCTGGGAGGTGAACTCCTCGGCCGTGGTGGCCCGGGTGGCCTCGACGCCCATCCCGGCGGCCAGGGCCACGAAGTCGAGCCCGGGGATGTCGAGCATCTCCTTGGCTCTCGGGCCGGCGGTTCCGGCGCCCACCCGGTCGAGCTCCATGTTCAACACGGCGTAGGAACCGTTGTTCAGGATGACCGTGGTGACGTCGAGGCCCTCACGGGCCTGCGTCCACAGCGACTGGAGCGTGTACATGGCGCTGCCGTCGGCCTCGAGGTTGAGGACCTTGCGGTCGCCGGCAGCGATCGCGGCGCCGGTCGCCGCAGGCGCCCCGTAGCCGATGGATCCACCGGTGAGGCAGAGCCAGTCGTGCGGCGGGGCTCCGGCGGTGAGGCCGGAGGCGAACAGACCTGCGGTGTTGCCCTCGTCGACGACCACCGCACCCTCGGGCAGGACCACGCCGAGCGCCTGCGCCATCGTCTCGGCGGTGAGCGCGCCGGTCGGCCGGTCCGGACGCTGGAGCGCAGCGGCCGACGTCGACGGTGCTGCGCCGAGCTCGTCGGCCAGGGAACGGAGCGCGCCGACGGCGTCCTCCTCCGGACTGGCCAGCACGTGGAGGGTGCAGCCCTCGGGCAGCAGGTCCGAGGCCTTGTCCGGGTAGGCGAAGAACGACACGGGCGAGGCGGCGTCGACGACCACGAGGTGTCGGAGCCCGTCGAGCTGCATCTGTGCGAACTCCGCCAGGTAGGCGATCCGGTCGACGGCGGGGATGCCGGCGCCCCGCTCGAGCCTGGCCGGGAACGTCTCGGCGAGCAGCTTCGCCCCGGTCGCCTCTGCGATCCCGCCAGCCACCCGGATCGTCTCGGCACGCAGCGTCGTGCCGCCGAGCAGCAGGGCGGCGGGCTCGTCGGAGCGGAGCGCAGCAGCGGCGGCCTCGATGCGGTCGTCCGGCACCGCAGCGGGGGTGGTCCGCGCCGCGGGGGCGACGGGCCCGGGGGAGTCGAGCCAGCAGACGTCGGCAGGGAGGATCAACGTCGCCACCTGTCCCGGCGGGCCGTGGGCGGCCGCCACGGCCTCGGCGCCGTCGTTGGCGACGGTCTCGGGTGACCGGGAGGTCCGGATCCAGCTCGACACCCCGCGGGCGATCGATGCGATGTCGGACTGCAGGGGAGCGTCGCACGCGGCGTGGTAGGTCGCGTGGTCGCCGACCACGTTGACCACCGGCGTCTTGGCCCGCCGGGCGTTGTGGAGGTTGGCCAACCCGTTGCCGAGTCCGGGACCGAGGTGCAACAGGACGGCTGCTGGCCGGTCGGCCATGCGGGCGTAGCCGTCGGCGGCGCCGGTGGCGACACCCTCGAACAGCGCCAGGACCGAGCGCATCTCGGGGACGTCGTCGAGCGCGTGGACGAAGTGCATCTCCGAGGTGCCGGGGTTCATGAAACACACGTCGACTCCCGAGTCGACGAAGGTGCGGATCAGGGCGTTGGCGCCGTTCACGGTGGGGTTCCTCCGGTTCAGTCGAAGATCGTGCCGGGATTGAGGATCCCCGACGGGTCGAACGCCTGCTTGATGCGACGCATGAGCGCGATCTTGGTCGGGTCCTCGAGCTGCAGGAAGTGCTCCTTCTTGGCTCCGCCGATGCCGTGCTCGGCCGAGATGGTGCCGCCGAGCTGCATCCCGGAGGCGAACAGCTCGTGGAGCAGACGGCTCCGGCGTTCGTCGTCGGCGCAGAACACCCCGAGGTGCACGTTGCCGTCGCCGGCGTGGCCACACCCGGCGATCCAGGCGTCGTACTCGGTGGCGAGCTCCGACACGCGGTGCATGAACACGGGGATCTGGGCCCGCGGGACCACGACGTCGACGATGTCGTCGGCGCCGCTCGCCTTGGCCATCCAGAACGCCTGCTCCCGGGCCGCGATGAGGTCGCCAGCAGCGGCGGGCGGCAGCACGAACACGTCGAGCGCCCCCAGTTCACCGAGCTGCTCAGCGAGCGCGCCCAGGTCGCCCTCGAGGCGGTCCTCGTGGGTGTTCTCCAGCACCACGACCAGGTACGCGAGCGCCGTGTCCTTGATCTCCTGCGGGATGCCCAGCTCGAGGCCGCTGTAGCTGGCCGTCGCGGACATGGTGAGCAGGTCGATGTACTCGAGCACGAGCGGGCCGATGCCGGAGTCGACGATGCGTGGCACCGCCGCGGTCACCTCGTCCAGGGTGGAGAACGGGGCGAGCACCGTGGCCTGGTGCTCGGGGCGCGGGTACAGCTTCACCACGACCTCGGTGACGAGCGCGAGGGTGCCCTCGCTGCCCACGATGAGCTGGGTCAGGTCGTACCCGGTGGTCGACTTCACGTAGCGACCACCCGTCCGCAGCACCTCTCCGCCGGGCAGCACCACCTCGAGGCCCAGGACCTGGTGGCGGGTCACGCCGTACTTCACCGCCCGCATGCCGCCGGCGTTGGTCGCCACGTTGCCGCCGATGCTGGCGGAGTACTCGCCCGGGTAGACGGGGTACACGAGCCCCAGCGGGCGGAGCGCCTCGTCCAGGTCGACCAGTCGGACCCCGGGCTGGACCACGGCGAGGTGGTTCTCGGTGTCGATCTCGATGATCTGGTCCATCCGGTCGAAGCACACGACGATCCCGTCGGCCAGCGGCGTGGCGGCGCCGGAGAGGCCGGTGCCGCTGCCGCGGGCCGTCACCGGGACGCCGAGCTCCTGTGCCAGGGCCAGCACGGCCGCGACCTCGGCGGTCTCGGTGGGGCGGACGACGGCCAGGGGGCGGACGGCCTCGACGGTGAGGCACTCGTCGTGGGTGTCGTCCTCGTGCACCTCGTCACCCGACGTGACGGCGCCTGCGCCCACGATCCCGACCAGCGACTCGATCAGTTCCGGCACCTCGACCCCCTGTGTCCGAGACGGTGTGGGCGTACGCTAGCCCCGTCGGTCGTCGACGACGGAGCCGGGTCCACGCACCCGGGCCGGTACCCGGGAGGTCGGACGTGGAGATCACCGAGGTCGTGATGGTGTACGACGCTGACGCCGGGCTGGTGGGGGAGCTGCGCTACGTGGTCGGGAAGCTCGCCGGGCGTCACTGCGGCCTGTGCGACGTGACCCACGGCCACCTGCGACGCCGACCGGCCTTCGACGAGCTGGTGTGCTCGCTGGGGGTCCCGGTGCAGGTCTGGCACCGCAACGAGCAGACCTCCGACGTGGCGGCCTGCACGGCGGGGCGCACGCCGACGGTGCTGGCCCGCCTCGCCGACGGCTCGTTGGTCGAACTCCTCGACGCCGGCGCGCTCGACGCCTGTGGCGGTGACGTCGACCGGTTCGCAGCGGCGCTCCACCGGGCGATCGACGACGTCTCAGCCGACCGGCTGGACGACGACGTCGACGCTGTGGCTGACCGGCTCGGCGAGTGACCGGGCGACGTAGCACTTGTCGCCGGCGAGCGCGAACAACTCCGTGGCGGTCGTGGGGTCACCGGAGGAGATCGTGACCGACGCGTGCAGCGTGACGTCACGGATGGAGCCCTCGCTGCCCTCCACGACGAGACGGCACGAGGCCGCGTCCTCGTAGGACTCGACCACCACGCCGTTGCGGGCGCACAGGTGGAGGTACCACAGCATGTGGCACTGGGACACCGATCCGAGCAGCAGGTGCTCCGGGCTCCACCCGTCGGTCCCGTCCGGTGGGATGGTCGGGATCGTGGGTCGCCCCTCGGCGGCCAGCTCGCCGTCCTTGGCGTAGCTCCGGGTGGACGTGCCGCCGCCGTCGTTGCCGACCCAGGTGAGCGTGGTGCGGAACTCGCTGCTGCCCACGGTGGTGCCTCCGGAACTCAGATCCGCTCGAAGTTCCGGCGCAGCTCCCACTCGGTGACGGTGTTGTTGAACGACCGCCACTCGTCGCGGACCTGGTGGAGCAGGTGGAAGTGGACCGCCTCGCCGAGGGCTGCTGCGGCGAACTCGGAGTCCCGGAACGCCTCGAACGCCTCGACGATGTTCCACGGGATCCGCTCCACGTCGTCCGCCGTGTACCCGTTCCCCTGGTAGGGATCGCCGCAGTCGAGGCCCCGGTCGATCCCGTCGAGCCCGGCCGCGATCACCGCGGCGAATGCGATGTACGGGTTGCAGTCCGCACCGGGGATCCGGGACTCGACGCGCATGCCGGCTCCGTGACCGACGAGCCGGAGCCCGCAGGTGCGGTTGTCGGGCGACCACACCACGGCGGTGGGTGCCCACGACCCGGGTTGGTAGCGCTTGTAGGAGTTCACGAACGGGGCGAAACAGATGGACAGCTCCCGGGAGTGGGCCAGGAGCCCTCCCATCCAGGCCCGGAACTGTGGGCTCATCCCGTTCGGTCCGTCGCCGGGGCACAGCGGCGTCCCGTCAGTGGACCAGATGGAGGAGTGGATGTGGCAGCTGGAGCCGGGCTCGTCGATCCGGGGCTTGGCCATGAAGGTGATCGACTTGCCCTGGAGGTGGGCGATCTCCTTGGCGCCGTTCTTGTAGACGGTGTGGTGGTCGGCCATGGTCAGCGCGTCGGCGTACCGGAGGTTGAGCTCGTGCTGCCCCGGCGCGGCCTCGCCCTTGGAGAACTCCACGGGCAGGCCGGCGGCGACCATCTGGTTGCGCAGCTCGCGGAGCAGCGGCTCGTCCTTGCTGGTCTGGAAGACGTGGTAGTCGAGGTTGTACCAGGACGAGGTCTGCGTCTCGAGGTTGCGGTAACCCTGCGCGGCGAGTTCGTCGTAGGTCTCGTGGTAGGCGAAGAACTCGAGCTCGGAGCCGAACATCACCTGCAGCCCTCGCTCGGCTGCCCGGTCCAGCTGGTGCCGGAGGATCTGCCGAGGTGAGACGGGGACGGGGGTGCCGTCGTGCTCGACCACGTCGCAGAGCACCATGGCGGTCCTGGGCAACCACGGGGTGACCCGCAGCGTCGAGAGGTCCGGTCGACCGCGGAAGTCCCCGTACCCACCGTCCCAGGTGGCGTACTCGTAGCCCTCGACGACGTTCATGTCGACGTCGACCGTCAGCAGGTAGTTGCAGGCCTCGATGCCCTCGCCGCCCGTGCCGTCGGCGTCGACGACGTGGTCGACGAAGAATCGCCCCGTCACCCGCTTGCCCATCAGTCGGCCGAGCAGGTCGGTGAACGCGACGACGACGGTGTCGATCTCGTCGGCGTCGACGAGTGCTCGCAGCGTCGGCAGGTCGATCTTCCCGGTCGTGGCCATGGTCCTCCTCGGACGGGTGCGGTGTGCGCTACTCGGGGGTCGTGTAGGCCGCGGTGATGCCGCCGTCGACGAGCAGCGACTGCCCGGTCACGAACGACGAGTCGTCCGAGGCCAGGAACAGCGCCCCGGCGGCGATCTCCTCGGCCTCGCCGAAGCGTCCCATGGGGATGTGGACGAGCCGTCGCTGCCGTGCCTCGGGCGTGTCGAGGTACTTGGCCAGGAGGGGGGTCAGCACGGGTCCGGGACAGAGCGCGTTGGCCCGGATGCCCTCGCGGGCGTGGATCACGGCGATCTCCCGGGTCATGGACAGCACGGCACCCTTCGACGCGGTGTACGCCACCTGCGGGGTGGCCGCGCCGACGTGCGCCACGAAGCTCGCCACGTTGATGATCGAGGCCGTGGCTCCCGGCCGGTCCTCCCGAGCGAGGGTGTCCCGCATGGCGGGGATGCCGTGCTTGCACCCGAGGGCGACGCCGGTGACGTTGATGCGCAACGTGGTCTCCCAGACCGACCCGTCGGTCTCCACCACGCCGTCGTCGTCACCGAGGGACACCCCCGCGTTGTTGTAGAGCACGTGGAGCCCGCCGAACCCGGTGACGGTGGCGGCGACGGCGTCGCGCACCGAGTCCTCGTCGCCCACGTCGATCGGCACGTAGCCGGCCCGGCCACCGGCAGCGGTGATCTCGTCCACCGTGCTCGAGCCGTCGTCCCGGTCGGCCACCACCACCGTGCCGCCCTCCGCAGCGAAGCGCAGGGCGGCGACACGGCCGAGGCCGGCCGCAGCGCCCGTGATCAGGCACACCTTGTCGTCGAGTCGTCCCATCAGCTGCGGAGGCTAGCGGGTGGAGTACCTACACTCCCTCGGCATGAGCGAGACAGCGACCACGGACGGATCCTCGGTGCGGCGGCACCCCCTGCTGGTCGCCGGGGAGCGGGTGCACTCCTCCAGCGGGGGTGACCTCGAGGTGCGCAACCCCGCCGACGACACGGTGGTGGACGTGGTGGCCCAGGCGGGCGCCGCGGAGCTCGAGGCTGCGCTGGTCGCCGCGTCGGAGGTCGCCGGTGCGAACTCGTGGGGCTCGGTGAGTGCCACGGACCGGGGTCGGGTGCTCCGTCGTGTCGCCGACCTGATCCGGGAGCGTGCCGAGGACTTCGCCGCCGCCGAGGTCCGCACGGCCGGACACACCATCGCCGACGCCCGCTGGGAGGCGGGCGCGATGGCCGACGTCTTCGACTACTACGCCGGTGCCGCCAACAAGCACCTCGGCGCAGTGGTCCCCACGCCGGACCCGGGTCTCGGGCTGGTGCTCCGCGTGCCCGTCGGTGTCTGCGGCCTGGTGGTGCCCTGGAACTTCCCGATGCTCATCGCCACCTGGAAGCTCGCACCCGCGCTCGCGTGCGGGAACCCGGTGGTCCTCAAGCCGGCGTCGCTCACACCGGTGACGGCGGTGATGCTCGGCGAGGTGCTGGTGGAGGCCGGAGTCCCGGAGGCGTGCGTCAGCGTCCTCCCCGGGCCGGGCGCGAGCATCGGCGAGTCGCTCGTCACCGACCCCCGAGTGGCCAAGGTGTCCTTCACCGGCGACTCGGCGACGGGCTCGCACCTGATGGCGCAGGTGGCACCGAACGTGACCCGGATCTCGCTCGAGCTCGGCGGCAAGTCGGCCGCGATCGTGTTCGCCGACGCCGACCTGGAGGCGGCGGTGGACGCCGTGCCCTACTCGGTGTTCGCCAATGCCGGACAGGACTGCTGCGCGCGGAGCCGGATCCTCGTCGAGCGGAGCGTGTACGACGAGTTCGTCGCGGCGTTCGCCGCCCGCACCGAGCGCCTGGTCGTCGGTGACCCGAGCGACGAGTCGACCGAGATCGGACCGTTGATCTCGGAGTCCCAGCGGGCCACCAGCCTGGACTACCTGACCGTCGCCGGGGTCGAGGGCGCCGAGGTGGTCTGCGGCGGGGACGCGTTCGGTCCCGGTTGGTTCCTGCGTCCCGCCGTGGTGGCCGGCGTCGACAACGACATGCGCGTCGCCCGGGAGGAGATCTTCGGACCGGTCGCCTCGGTGATCCCGTTCACCGACGAGGCGGACGCGATCCGGATCGCCAACGACAGCGAGTACGGGCTCTCCGGCACGCTGTGGACCCGTGACCTCGGACGGGCTGTCCGGGTCGGCACGGCCGTCCGGACCGGCGTGATGTCCGTCAACACCAACCGGAGCGTCCGGACCGAGCTGCCCTTCGGGGGCTTCAAGCGTTCCGGCCTGGGCCGGGAGCTCGGTCTGGCGGCGCTGGACCACTACACCGAGTCGAAGACGCTGTTCCTGTCCGCGGACTGACGCGTCGCCGCCCACGGGGTCGGCAAGAATGGGTGGGTGAGCGACGGAGTACCGCCCGGTCCGGGCAAGTTCTTCGTCCCGGCGCCGGGAGGGTCGACACCGCCGCCCGCACCGCCGCCCGCACCGACACCCTCCGCTCCGCCGCCGGCCCGACCCCCGAGGTCCCGTCGGTCGAGGCCGTCGGCGCCGTCCGCACCGTCCGCTCCGGCGCCCACTCGCCGGCGGGGTCGCACCCGGTCCCGGGTCCTCCTCGTCGTGGTGGTGGTCCTGTCCCTGCTCGTGGCGTGGCTCGGCGGCCGCGCACTGCTCGCCTACACCGGCATCGAACGGGTGGACCTGTCCGACGTGCTCGATCCGGTCACCGGTGCCGAGGTCAACTACCTGCTCGTGGGGTCGGACTCGCGTGAGGACTTCGACCCCGACGTGGAGCCCGGGACGGCGACGACGGTGGAGGGGCGCCGCAGCGACACGATCATCCTGCTCCGCACCGGCCCCGGCGGGTCCCGGATGATGTCGATCCCTCGTGACCTGTGGGTCACCTACCCGGTGTCGCAGGTGGAGGGTCGGATCAACGGGGCCTACGCCGTCGGCCCGGCAGCGCTGGTGCGCACCGTCCAGTCGGCGCTCGACGTGCCGGTCCACCACTACGTCGAGATCGGGTTCGCCTCGTTCGGAGGAGTGGTCGACGCCATCGGCGGGGTCACGATCGAGTTCCCGCACCCGGCGAGCGACGTGAAGTCCGGACTGAACGTCCCGCAGGCCGGCCCCGTCACCCTGGACGGCGACCAGGCGCTCGCCTACGTGCGCTCACGCACCTACACGGAGGTCATCTTCGGCCAGGCGGTGGTCGACCCGACCGCCGACCTGGGCCGGCAGCAGCGGCAGCAGGCGTTCCTCCGGGCTGCGCTCGCGCAGGTCGGGGCCGAGCGCAACCCGTTCGAGCTCGTGGACGCCCTGTCCGCGCTGTCCGGTGGTCTGGTGCTCGACGACTCGGCCTCGGCGTGGGACCTGTTCGCCCTGGCACGCTCGCTGTCCTCGGCGCCACCCGAGACGGTCGTGCTCCCCACTCGTCCGACGGTGATCGACGGGGCCGACGTGCTGGTGCTCGTCGAGCCGCAGGCCGACGAGGTGCTGGCGACGTTCCGCTGAGTCGTTGCGGGGCGCACGGCGTGGTTACCATGCGGCGTCCCAGAGCGTGAGCGGAGGTTCACCGTGACCATCGAGTGCCCGGCCGCCGACGGATCGTCGGAGCGGCAGACGAAGTTCAGCGGCGAGCCGCCGATGTGCATCGACGTGAGCCACACCTACGAGGCGACCATCGTCACCAACCACGGGACGATGGTGGCGTTCCTGTTCTCCGAGCGGGCGCCCCGCACGGTCAACAGCTTCGTGTTCCTGGCCCGCTACCACTACTTCGACGGGCTCACGTTCCACCGGATCATCCAGGACTTCGTGATCCAGGGCGGGTGTCCCGAGGGCAGCGGTCGTGGCGGCCCGGGCTACCGCTTCGCCGACGAGCTCCCGAAGGCGGGGGAGTACGCCGTCGGGTCGCTGGCCATGGCCAACGCCGGGCCTGACACCAACGGCAGCCAGTTCTTCGTGATCTCCGGCGGGAGCGGGATGCGCCTGCCTCCGGACTACTCGCTGTTCGGCAAGCTCATCAGCGGCCTCGACGTCCTCGACGAGATCCAGAAGGTCCGCACGGGCCGGGGTGACCAGCCGGTCGACCCGGTGGTGATCGAGTCGATCACCATCGCCGAGTCCGAATGACGTGAGCCGCACACGCTGGGTCGCAGCGGCCGGTGCCGCCGGTGCTGCGGTGGGTGCCGGTCTCTGGTGGGCGACCCGTCGTGCCGACGGGTCCGGACCGGTCGACGCCGCCGACCGGGTCCAGCGAACGGCGCGGCTCGCCACGGCGGGCGCCCGGGCCGGGACCGGCTACGTGGCCATGCGGGCCCGTGCCGTCGTCGCCGACCCCGAGCGCCGTGAGGAGCTCGAGGCCGAGTACCAGCTCCGCACCGCCGAGCAGGTGGCCGCCATGCTCGGCGGCATGAAGGGCGCCGTCATGAAGCTCGGGCAGATGGCGAGCTACCTCGACCAGGGCCTCCCCGAGCCGGTCCGGGAGGTGCTCGCGGACCTGCAGTCGGACGCACCGCCGATGGCCCCGGAGCTGGTCGAGGAGGTCGTGACCCGGGAGCTCGGCGGACGCCCCGACGTGGTCTTCGCCGAGTGGGACCCGGTCCCCCTGGCCGCTGCCTCGATCGGCCAGGTCCACCGGGCGCGGACCCACGAGGGCCTCGAGGTGGCCGTCAAGGTCCAGTACCCCGGGGTGGACCGCGCGATCGCTGCCGACCTGGAGAACACGGACCTGTTGTTCCAGGTGATGTCGTTCCTCTTCCCCGGCCTGGAGCCGGGACCGATCGTGGCCGAGCTCCACGAGCGGATCGTCGAGGAACTCGACTACCGGATCGAGGCGGCGCACCAACGCACGTTCGCCGCGCACTACCGCGGTCACCCCTTCATCCACGTCCCCGAGGTGGTCGACACCCTGTCGGGCGCCCGGGTCCTCACCACGGAGCTGGCGACCGGTGCGAGGTTCGCCGAGGTGCTGGAGTGGGACGAGGACGAGCGTCAGCTCGCCGCGGAGTGCCTCTACCGGTTCGCGTTCGGCAGCATCTACGGGTTGCGCGCCTTCAACGGCGACCCACACCCCGGCAACTACCTGTTCCGGCCCGGTGGACAGGTGACGTTCCTCGACTACGGGCTGTGCAAGCGGTTCAGCGACGACGAGGTGACGGTCTTCGAACGCATGATCCGGGCGATGGTGCTCGACCGGGACCTGGGTGCCTACCGCAGGATCCTCGGCGAGATCGGCATCCTGCCGGACTCCTTCGACGTCGACGAGGACCAGATCGCCGAGTACTTCGGCCACTTCTACGAGTTCGTGATGGACGACGAGGTGCTGGAGATCACCCCCGAGTGGTCGTCCCGCTCGGTCCGGGCGTTCTTCGACCTGTCGGGACCTCACGCCGAGATCATGAAGGCGGCCAACCTGCCGCCGTCGATGGTGATCATCCAGCGGATCAACCTGGGGCTCTTCGCGCTCTTCGGGGACCTCGGAGCGCGGAACAACTGGCGTCGGATCGCCGAGGAGCTGTGGCCGTTCGTGGACGGTGAGCCGTCGACGCCGATGGGCGTGGCGGTGGCGGAGTGGGAGCGACTCCGGGTCTGAGCGGTCGTCCCCGGTGTGGACGAGCGACCGGCCGCTAGCGTCTGGGCCGTGACCACACTCGAGCCTCCGCCCACGCCCAACCCGGACTCCGCTGCGGTGGAGCACGGCGAGGTCCTCGTCTGCGTGGACCCCCGGACCGGGGCCACCACGGCGCGGATCCCGGTCGACGGCCCCGAGGAGGTGGCTCGGTCGATCGCTGCGGCCCGGGATGCCGCCCGGTCCTGGGCGGCGGCCACCCCCCGTGATCGGTCCCGCTACCTGCTCCGGGTGCGTGACCGGATCCTGGAGCGTGCCGAGCAGCTGGTGGAGACCATCTGCGCCGCCACGGGGAAGCAGCCGGCCGAGGCGGCCACCACCGAGCTCATGGCCGTGGTCGAGACCATCGGGTTCTACGCCGAGCACGCGGAGCGCTGGCTGCGGGACCAGCCGGTCCACCCGGGTTCCCTGCTCCACAAGCGGGCCTGGAAGCGGTACGAGCCGCTCGGGGTCGTCGGCGTGATCAGCCCGTGGAACTACCCGTTCACGTTGGCGATGACCCCGGTCGTGACGGCGCTCGCAGCCGGCAACACCGTCGTCCTCAAGCCCTCGGACGTGACGGCCACCGTCGGTGAGGAGGTCCGGGCGTTGTTCGACGACGACGAGTGGCCCGGGCTCGTGCGGGTCGTCCAGGGCGGGGCCGCCACCGGCGACGCCCTCGTGCGCGGCGGCGTGGACAAGATCGCCTTCACCGGCTCGGCGCGCACGGGTCGGCTCGTCATGGCCGCCGCTGCGGAGCGACTGACGCCCGTCCTGCTCGAGCTGGGCGGCAAGGACCCGATGATCGTGCGGGCCGACGCCGACCTCGACCGGGCGACCCGTGGTGCGGTCTGGGGGTCCATGCAGAACTCGGGGCAGACCTGCATGTCGGTGGAGCGGGTCTACGTCGACGCGTCGGTCCACGACGAGTTCGTCGAGCGTGTCGTCCGACAGGTCGAGCAGATCCGACAGGACGACTCCGGTTCGGGCGACATCGGTTCCATGACGTTCCCGCCGCAGGTCGAGGTGGTGGAGCGGCACGTGGCGGACGCCGTCGCCAAGGGAGCCCGGGTGCTGGTCGGCGGTGGCCGACTGGACCGGCCCGGCTACTGGTTCGCTCCGACGGTGCTGGTCGACGTCGACCACACCATGGACGTGATGCGGGAGGAGACCTTCGGCCCGGTGCTCCCGATCATGCGGACGACCTCCGACGAGGAGGCGGTCGCCCTGGCGAACGACTCCCGGTACGGACTGAACAGCTCGGTCTGGTCGGCCGACGAGGATCGGGCCGCGGAGCTGGCGGCGCGGATCGAGGCCGGCAACGTCTGCATCAACGACTGCATCGTCTCCTACGCCGTGACCGGGCTGCCGTTCGGGGGCGTCAAGGAGTCGGGCATCGGCCGGGTCCACGGGGCGGAGGGCCTGCGGGAGTTCACGCAGGTGAAGTCGATCATGGCCACCCGGTTCCGCGCCCCCAGGGAGCCGTGGTGGTTCCCGGTGCCGGCCCGGCTGGCCGACCTGTCCATCCGGACCCTGCGGCTGCGATTCGGATCGACCTGGCGCCGGCGTCTCGGTCGCTGAGCCTCGGCCCGGAGGGGCCCATCAGCGGGTCGGGTCGTCGAGGACCTCGCGGATCGTCCGGTGCAGCAGGGTGGTGACGGCCTCGGTGGGCGGGACCGCACCGCCGCTCAGCGGCTCGATCGAGCACACCACCTCCGTCTGGCCGGTGGCCCGGCCCTGGAGGTGCACCAGGACCGAGGAGGTCGGGGCGTCGAGGAACTCCACGACGACCTCGACCAGTCCGGTGGACGGGTCGAGGTAGGCCACGTCGCCGAGCCGGTGGGCCACCTCGAGGACGACGTGCAGGGTCTCGTCGGGTGGGAGCCCGACGCCGACGGTGTCGGCGTCGAGACGCTCGACCACCACCGGAGGTCCCGCCGGCGGTGTCGTCGGCGCCCGGTAGGGCGGGGGAGTCGGTGGCGCCGCAGCGGGGGTCGACCCGGGGTCGACGGCGACCTCGAGGAGCAGCTCGTAGGCGAGACGCAGCTCGATCGTGCGCTCGGCCGCGTGCGCGTCGGACGTCAGGTCCGGGTGGGTGGAGCGGACCAGCCGCCGGTAGGCGGTGCGCACCACCGAGACGTCGGCCCCGGGTGGCACCCCGAGCAGCCGTCGGGCGGTCTCCGTGTCCACGGTGGTGGTGAGCTCAGCTCCGGTCGAGCCGGTCGAGGAACGACACCACCGCGTCGGTGAACACGTCGTTGCGGTCACCGGCGACCATGTGGCCCGCCTCGCTGACGTCGACGAACTCGGCGTGCGGGCAGATCGCGAGGAACTCCTCGGCGGTCTCGACGCTGACGAGGTCGGACTGTCGCCCACGGATGAGCAGCGTCGGTACCTCCAGGCGCCGAGCCGCAGCGTCGAACCTCCCGGCGGTCGCCGCGCCGTTGATCGGCGTCGGGCCCAGGAAGATGTCCGGGTCCCAGTGCCAGCGCCAGCGGCCGTCCGGGTCGAGGCGGAGGTTCTTGGCGAGGCCGCTCAGGTCGTCGGGTGGCGGCCGGTGCGGTTGGTAGGCGGCGATCGCCGCGGCAGCGTCCTCGAGCGACTCGAAGCCGTCCTCGACGCGGTCGAGCATGAAGCCGACGATCCGGGCCACGCCAGCGGGCTCCATGCGGGGGGTGATGTCCACGAGCACCAGGGCGCTCACGCTGCCGGGGCTGAGGTCGCCCTCGGCGAGGAGCGCGGCGAGGCCACCGAGCGAGGCGCCCACGGCGATGGGTGGCACCCCGTCCACGGCCCGGGTGGCGGCGCAGACGGCGGCGCAGTCCTCGGCGAAGCGCACGTGGGCGTAGTCCCGGTCGGGAGCCCGGTCCGATGTCCCGTGCCCACGCTGGTCGTAGGCGACGGTCCGTCGACCCGAGGCCTGCAGGGCCGCAGCCGTCCCGCCCCACGAGTGACGGGTCTGGCCCCCACCGTGGATCAGCAGCACCGTGGGCCGACCGTCGGCGTGCCACTCGTCGGCCGCGAGCCGGACACCTCCCGTGCCGTCGAGCGTGAGCGGCTCGGGTCCGGTCACGGTGCGGTGACCCAGGCCTGGAACGACCGTCGGAGGAGCTCGACGTCCGCGACGGCGACCAGCTCCCGGGCCGAGTGCATCGACAGGATCGGCGCGCCCACGTCGACGGTCTCGACGCCGAGCCCGGCGGCGGTGAGCGGCCCGATCGTCGAGCCGCAGGGCAGGTCGGCCCGGTGGGAGTAGTGCTGGACCGGCACCCCGGCCGACTCGGCGGCACGGCTGAAGGAGGCGGCGCCCACGGCCGTCGTGGCGTAGCGGGCGTTCGCGTTGAACTTCACCGCCGGGCCACCGCCGGCGATCAGCTGGTGGTCCGGGTCGTGTCGCTCCGGATGGTTCGGGTGGACGGCGTGCGCCACGTCGGCGGAGAGGCAGACGGACCCGGCGAGCGCCCGCAGGAGGTCCGTCCTCGTTCCGCCGAGGGCCTCCGAGCGTCGCTCGAGCACCTGGCCGACCCACGCGCCGGCGGCGCCGGTGGCGGTCTCGCTGCCCACCTCCTCGTGGTCCACGAGCACCAGGACCGCGGTCGACGATCCGGTGACCCCCACGGCGGCGACGAGCGCGTCCAGCCCGGCCCACACGCAGAGGAGGTCGTCGAGGCGTCCGGCGGAGAGGAACGAGGCGTCGGCGCCGATCGTGGCGGGGGCCTGGGCGTCGACGAACCCGACGTCCCAGGCCAGGACCGACGAGGCCGGGACGCCGGCCAGGTCGGCGAGGACCGCTCGGACGTCGCCGTCGCGGACCTCGCCGAGTCCCCACACGGGCGTGAGGTGCTGCTGCGGGTCGAGCCGCAGCCCGGAGGTGTTGACGTCACGGTCGAGGTGGATCGCCAGTTGCGGCACCCGGGCCACTGCCCGGACGGAGTCCACGAGCACCGACGTCGTCCCGGTCCCGTCGGCGACGGCGAGTCGACCGGCGAGGCGGAGGTCCCGGTCGAGCCACGAGTTCCACAGGGCCCCTCCGTAGACCTCGACGGCGACCTGACGCCACCCGAGGCGGCCGCGGTCGGGGTTCGGCCTGATCCGCAGTCCCGGTGCGTCGGTGTGGGCACCGATGATGCGCAGTGGACCAGCAGGGCCGCCGCGGGCGTCCGTCCAGGCCACCAGACTGCCGTCCCGACGCACGAAGGCGGGGCCGGACGCTGCGTCGTCCCACCTGCCCACCACGTCGAGTTCGGCGAACCCGGCCCACCGGAGCGTGGCTGCGGCCACGTCGGTCGCGTGGAAGGGCGAGGGCGCTGCGTCGATGAAGGCGGCGACCCGGTCGGCGTCGTGGCTCACGTTCCGGCCCCCCCGGTGTCCAGGTCGCCCGGCTCCGGCGTCGTGTCCGGCGTGGGGGTCGCGGCGGTCGAGAGGCCGGCGCACTCCCGGCGCTCGTCCATCAACGCGGCGGCCTCGTCGGCGGCGTCGCCGGTCAGGGGTTCCGGGACGCCGTCGCCGATCCGGGCCGGCAGCCACTCGTAGCCGTCGATGCGGCGGCCGGTCGCCGTGACGACCAGCACCCCGGAGGCCCGACCGGCCTCCGACGGAGCGGCGAAGATGAAGTTGCCGAGTCCGTAGGCCACGAACCGGTCGCCCAGGTAGCCGAGCCCCTGCAGGCGGTGTGCGTGCGTCCCGACGACGATGTCGGCGCCGGCGGCGAGCACCAGGTCGACGAGCTCCCGCTGGCGGTCGTTGGGGCACACCTCCTTCTCGAGCCCGTAGTGGAGGTAGACGACGAGGGTGTCGACCTGCTCGCGGAGGGCGGCGACCTCCCGGGCCAGTCGTTCCTGCTCCGGTTCCTCGGCGCTGGCCAGACCCGGCTGGTCAGGTGTGGCGATCCACGAGGAGCGGAGCTCCGAGTCGATCACGTCGCTGGCGGCGAGGACGCCGATGCGCTGCCCGGCCACCTCCGTGGTGAACGGCTCGTAGGCCTCGGCGTCGTTCCTGCCCACACCGATCACGGGGAAACCGGTGACCTCCTCGATCCGCAGTGACTCCTCGAGCCCCTCCTGTCCGTAGTCGAGCCCGTGGTTGTTGGCCATGGAGACCACGTCGACCCCGGCGTCGGCGAGGGTCTCGGTCACGGCCGCCGGGACCCGGAAGTTGAAGCCCTTGGGAACGGGGCTGCCCGCCTCGCCGAGCGCCGCCTCGAGGTTGACCACCGTCACGTCGGCGTCGCGCAGCAGCGGGGCGATCCCGGTGATGACGCCGGTCGGATCGGCCTCGATCGCCGAGCCGAGGCCCTCGAACGACGCGTCCCCACCGAAGGCGATCCGGACGGGCTGTCCGCTGCCCTCGGGTGGGCGCACCGTGGTCGGAGCGGACTGGGGGGCCTCGGCGCCACAGGCGCTGACCAGGGCGGCGAGGAGTGCGACGGGAACCACGGCGGTCGCCCGCCGGCCGACCGAGGGCCGCCGGTGTGTCGATCCTCGCCCTGGCACGGGCTCAGGGTACGCCGTGTCGGGGGCGGGGAGCGTATTGGGAAGCCTCGCCGGAGCGGCTATCTTCATGGCGCCGCTGGTGCGTCCGCCCCTCGGACCTGGACCACAGCCGCTGCGGCATCGAGGCCGCAGACGCAGTCAACGTCGACTGCTCCACACCGGAACCACAGGAGCAGCATGTCCGCACCCACGGGCCTCTACGACCCCCGATTCGAGCACGACTCCTGCGGCGTCTCGTTCGTCGTGGACCTGCACGGCCGGGCCAGCCACGGGCTGGTCAGCGCCGGTCTGACGTCGCTGTGCCACCTCGAGCACCGCGGCGCCAAGGGGGCGGAGGAGAACACGGGCGACGGAGCCGGGATCCTGGTCCAGGTCCCGGACAGGTTCCTCCGGGAGGTGTCCGAGGTCTCGCTGCCCCCGCTCGGCTCCTACGCAGTGGGCACGGCCTTCCTGCCGGCCTCGGCAGCTGCGGCGGATGCCGCCGTCGCCGCGATCGAGAAGATCTGCGAGGAGGAGGGCGTCAGCGTCCTCGGGTGGCGTGAGGTCCCCGTCGACGCCTCCGGGATCGGCCAGAGCGCCCGCGACGTGATGCCGTCGTTCCGCCAGCTGTTCATCGCCGATGCGGCCGGCCGTCGTGCGGGCATCGACCTGGACCGGCTCGCCTACGTGGTCCGCAAGCGGACCGAGCACGAGGTGCTCGACGAGCGCGGCGACGCTGCGGTCTACTTCCCGTCGCTGTCGGCCCGGACGCTCGTGTACAAGGGCATGCTCACGACGCCGCAGCTCGAGGAGTTCTTCCCCGACCTCTCGGACGAGCGCTTCGAGTCGGCGCTCGCCCTGGTGCACAGCAGGTTCTCCACCAACACCTTCCCGTCGTGGCCGCTCGCGCACCCGTACCGCTACGTGGCCCACAACGGCGAGATCAACACCGTCCAGGGCAACCAGAACTGGATGCGCGCCCGCGAGGCGCTGCTCGCCTCGCCGTTGCTCGACGTCGACGGGCGGGGTGACCTCGAGCGGCTCTTCCCGATCTGCACGCCGGGCGCCTCCGACACGGCGCGACTCGACGAGGCGCTCGAACTCCTGCACCTCGGCGGCTACTCGCTCCCGCACGCCATGTTGATGATGATCCCGGAGGCCTGGGAGAACCACCAGCACATGGACCCGGCGGTCCGTGACTTCTACCGCTTCCACTCGTGCCTCATGGAGCCGTGGGACGGACCTGCGTCGGTCACGTTCACCGACGGCACCATCGTCGGGGCGGTCCTGGACCGCAACGGGCTCCGGCCGTCGCGGTACTGGGTCTGCGACGACGGGCTGGTGGTCATGGCCTCCGAGGTCGGGACCCTCGGCATCGACCCCGAGCGCGTCGTCCACCGGGGGCGCCTCCAGCCCGGTCGCATGTTCCTGATCGACACCTCGCAGGGTCGGATCATCGACGACCGGGAGATCAAGGCCGAGCTCGCTGCCGCCCACCCCTACGGCGAGTGGCTCGAGGAGTACCTCCTCGAGGTCGACGACCTCCCCGAGGTGCTGCACGTGCGTGAGCCCACCTCGGACGTGGTCCGGGAGCAGCAGACCTTCGGGTACACCCACGAGGAGCTCAAGTTCCTCGTTCGGCCGATGGCGCTGAACGGCGCCGAGGCGATCGGCTCCATGGGGACCGACACGCCCCTCGCCGTGCTGTCGGACCGATCCCGGCTGCTCTACGACTACTTCAAGCAGCTCTTCGCCCAGGTCACCAACCCACCACTCGACGCCATCCGTGAGGAGCTGGTGACCTCACTCGCCAAGACCGTCGGTCCCGAGGCGAACATCCTCGACCCGGACGCCGAGTCCTGCCACCTGCTCACGCTGCCCCACCCGGTGATCGACAACGACACCCTCGACCGGATCCTCCACATCGAGGAGGCGGACCCGCACTTCTCGGCGCACACCATCAGGTGCCTGTTCCCTGCGTTCTCCGGCGGCGACGGGCTCGAGCGGGCCATCGAGCGGATCCGCAAGGAGGCGTCCGCGGCGATCGCCGAGGGCGCCAACGTGATCGTCCTCACCGACTCCGGGTCCACCGAGGAGCTGGCGCCGATCCCGATGCTGCTCGCCACCTCGGCCGTGCACCACCACCTGATCCGGGAGAAGACCCGGACGCAGGTGGGCCTGGTGATCGAGACCGGCGAGGCGCGCGAGGTGCACCACTTCTGTCTGCTGCTCGGGTTCGGGGCGGCGGCGATCAACCCGTACCTGGCCTTCGACTCCATCGAGCAGATGGTGGCTGCGGGTGAGCTCGGTGAGCTCTCGTACGAGGACGCCGTCCGCAACTACGTCAAGGCCACCGGCAAGGGCATCCTCAAGGTGATGTCCAAGATGGGCATCTCCACGGTGGCGTCCTACACCGGTGCGCAGATCTTCGAGGCCATCGGGCTGGGCGACGAGCTCGTCGACGAGTACTTCACCGGGACGGTCAGCCGACTCGGTGGGATCGGATTGGCCGAGGTCGCCGAGGAGGTCCGGCGCCGTCACACCCGTGCGTACCCGCGTCGCTCGGAGGAACTGGCGCACCGTGAACTGGACTACGGCGGCGAGTACCAGTGGCGGCGTGAGGGCGAGTACCACCTGTTCAACCCGAGGACGGTGTTCAAGCTCCAGCACGCCACCCGGTCCGGCCGCTTCGACGTCTTCCAGGAGTACAGCGAGCTGGTCAACGACCAGTCCGAGCACCTGGCGACGCTGCGCGGGCTGTTCCGGTTCCGCACGGGCGAGCGGCCTCCGGTGCCGATCGACGAGGTGGAGCCCGCCACCGAGATCGTGCGTCGGTTCTCCACGGGGGCGATGAGCTACGGCTCGATCTCGGCCGAGGCGCACGAGACCCTCGCCGTCGCCATGAACCGGCTCGGTGGGAAGTCCAACACCGGCGAGGGCGGCGAGGACCCGGACCGCTTCACGCCCGACGAGAACGGCGACCTGCGGCGCTCGGCGATCAAGCAGGTGGCATCAGGTCGCTTCGGGGTGACGTCGGAGTACCTCACCAACGCCGACGACATCCAGATCAAGATGGCCCAGGGCGCGAAGCCCGGTGAGGGGGGTCAGCTCCCCGGACACAAGGTGTACCCGTGGATCGCCTCCACCCGGCACTCCACGCCGGGCGTGGGCCTGATCTCCCCGCCGCCGCACCACGACATCTACTCGATCGAGGACCTGGCCCAGCTGATCCACGACCTCAAGAACTCCAACCCCTCGGCCCGTGTGCACGTGAAGCTGGTCGCCGAGGTCGGCGTCGGGACCGTGGCCGCCGGCGTGGCCAAGGCCAAGTCCGACGTGGTCCTCATCTCGGGTCACGACGGTGGGACCGGGGCCAGTCCGCTGACCTCGATCAAGCACGCCGGCGCCCCGTGGGAGCTGGGACTGGCCGAGACGCAGCAGACGCTGGTGCTCAACGGCCTGCGGGACCGGATCGTCGTGCAGGTCGACGGTCAGCTCAAGACCGGTCGTGACGTGGTGGTGGCCGCGCTCCTCGGCGCCGAGGAGTTCGGGTTCGCCACGGCGCCGCTCGTGGTCTCGGGCTGCGTCATGATGCGCGTCTGCCACCTCGACACCTGTCCGGTCGGCATCGCCACCCAGAACCCGGAGCTGCGTGAGCGGTTCACCGGCGAACCGGAGTTCGTCGAGCACTTCATGTTGTTCGTCGCCGAGGAGGTGCGGGAGCTGCTCGCCGAGCTGGGCTTCCGGAGCGTCGCCGAGGCGGTCGGACACGCCGAGCTCCTCGACACCGACGCTGCTGTCGAGCACTGGAAGGCCTCCGGCCTCGACCTGGCCCCGATCCTGCACGTGGTGGAGCCCCGGCCCGGCGACCACCTGCACCAGGTGCGCGAGCAGGACCACGGACTCGCCGAAGCGCTCGACGTCGAGTTGATCGAGCGCTGCCGCGCCGCTGTCGTGGACGGCACGCCGGTGCAGCTGGAACTGCCGATCCGCAACGTGAACCGGACGGTCGGAACGCTGCTCGGCCACGAGATCACCAAGCGGCACGGTGCCGCTGGGTTGCCCGACGGCACCGTGGTCGTCGACTTCCACGGCTCCGCCGGCAACAGCTTCGGGGCGTTCGTGCCCTCCGGCGTCACGATGCGCCTGTGGGGCGACGCCAACGACTACGTCGGCAAGGGTCTCTCGGGCGGACGCATCGTCGTCCGTCCGAGTCCGGACGCCCCCGAGGGGTTCGTCCCTGCAGACAACATCATCGCCGGCAACGTGCTGCTCTACGGCGCCACGGCGGGCGAGGCGTTCTTCAACGGCCTCGTGGGGGAGCGGTTCGCCGTCCGCAACTCGGGTGCGACGGCCGTCGTGGAGGGCGTGGGCGACCACGGGTGCGAGTACATGACGGGCGGTCGGGTCGTGGTCCTGGGTCCGACGGGCCGGAACTTCGGCGCGGGCATGTCCGGTGGGGTGGCCTTCGTGCTCGACCCCGACGGCAGCTTCCCGTCCAGGGTGAACTTCGAGATGCTCAGCCTGGAGGTGCCGACCCCCGAGGAACTCGACGAGGTCGAGGGCCTCGTCCGGTCCCACGTGGAGCACACCGGTTCGCCGCTGGGGGCCGATCTGCTCGCCGACTGGGCGGAGCGTTCGACGGCCTTCGTGAAGGTGATGCCCAACGACCTGCGACGCGTCCTGGACGCAGTTGCGCTCGCCGAGGCCGAGGGCCTCGACGTGGTCGAGACGATCATGGCCTCGAGCCAGAAGTGACGTGGAGCGAGCGTGGGTGACGTACGAGGGTTCCTGAAGCACGACCGATCGCTGCCGGGTCGACGGCCCGTTCCGGTCCGGCTCCTGGACTGGCGTGAGGTGTACGAGGAGTTCGAGCCGGGGGCGATCGAGCAGCAGGCCAGCCGGTGCATGGACTGCGGCATCCCGTTCTGCAACAACGGCTGTCCGCTCGGCAACATCATCCCGGACTGGAACGACATGGTCTACCGGGACGAGTGGCGGCGGGCCATCGACCGCCTCCACGCCACCAACAACTTCCCGGAGTTCACGGGCCGACTCTGCCCCGCTCCGTGCGAGGCGGCCTGCGTGCTGGGGATCAACGCCGATCCGGTCACGATCAAGCAGGTCGAGGTGTCGATCATCGACCGGGCCTGGGCCGAGGGGTGGGTGACACCGGTCCGGCCGAACCAGCTGACGGGTCGGAGCGTCGCCGTGATCGGGTCCGGGCCGGCGGGGCTGGCGGCCGCCCAGCAGCTGACACGGGCCGGCCACCACGTGGTGGTCTTCGAGCGGGCCGACCGGATCGGGGGACTGCTCCGCTACGGGATCCCCGAGTTCAAGATGGAGAAGCGGGTCCTCGACCGACGCCTGGCCCAGATGCGTGCCGAGGGGACGGAGTTCCGGACCGGTGTGGACGTGGGCGTCGACCTGGGCGTCGAGGAACTGCAGCGTGAGTTCGATGCGGTCGTCGTGGCCACTGGATCCACGGCGTGGCGGGACCTGCCGATCCCCGGACGGGACCTCGAGGGGGTGCACCAGGCCATGGAGTACCTGCCGTGGGCGAACCGGGCCCAGGAGGGTGACCTCGGGGTCGACGAGGTGCCGATCCACGCCGGCGGCAAGCGGGTGGTCATCATCGGCGGCGGCGACACCGGTGCCGACTGCCTCGGGACCGCCCACCGTCAGGGCGCCTCGCACGTCGCCCAGTTCGAGATCATGCCGCGGCCACCGGAGGAGCGGCCCGACGTCAACCCGTGGCCGACGTGGCCGATGGTCTACCGGACGTCCTCGGCCCACGAGGAGGGCGGCGAGCGGATCTACTCGGTGAACACGGTCGAGTTCGTCGACGACGGCGAAGGTCGACTCGCGGGCCTCCGGGTGGTCGACGTGGAGCAGGGCGAGGTCGACGGACGACCGGGGTTCGTGCCGGTCGACGGCAGCGAGCGGGTGATCGATGCCGACCTGGTGTTCCTCGCCATGGGCTTCGTCGGCCCCGAACGGCCGGGCCTCCTCGAGCAGCTGGGCGTCGAGCTCGACGCCCGGGGCAACGTGGCCCGGGACGACGAGTGGGGGACCAGCGTCGACGGCGTGTTCGTCTGTGGTGATGCGGGACGGGGGCAGAGCCTCATCGTCTGGGCGATCGCCGAGGGACGGTCCTGTGCCGCCGCCGTCGACCGCACGCTGATGGGTGAGACGGATCTTCCCAGCCCCGTCCGCCCCGGCGACCGACCCCTGGTCTGACGTCCCGATCGTGCCGGAGGCGCTGCGCGTCGTCGTGGTCCACTGGAACCAGCCGGACCGCTGCGTCGAGACGGTTCGGCGACTGGTCCGCGACCGGGTGCCGGTCCGCGTGACCGTGGTCGACAACGGCTCGACGCCTCCGAACCGGCAGCGGCTCGAGGACGCGCTCGACGGGGAGCACGCCGTCGAGGTGGTGTCCGCCGGCCGGAACGCCGGGTTCGGTCCGGGTGCCAACGTGGGACTCCTGCGATTCCTGGACCGTCCGGACGACGGCGAGTGGGTCGGCCTCTGTCCGCACGACGTCGGCTTCGCCGAGGACTGCCTGGAGCGGCTGCTGCAGTCGGTGACGTCGGTGTCCGCAGCCGG